>LAEA01000003.1 GCA_000961745.1 Rhodospirillaceae bacterium BRH_c57
CCGCCCGCCCGCCGCTGCGCCGGCCCAGGCGGCAACGGCCAGCCAACTTGCGGCCGAGGAGGGCGCCGAGGCTGCCAATGACGGCGACGCCGAGGGGACGCCCGGCACCACGGCCGACGATGCCACGCCTGACACCCCGGTGACGAGTGGCCCGGACGTGACGCCCGTCCTGCCCCCGACTCCGGCAGTCGCCCCGACCTTGACCCTTGGCGCTTCGGCCGGGCCGGAAGACACGGCGATTGCCATTGATTTGACCTCGCTGCTGAGCGGCGGCGACACCAGCATCACGGTGATACTCTCCAACGTGCCCGACGGCGCGGTTCTGAGCGCCGGGACCAAGAACCCGGACGGCACCTGGACGTTGACCACGGCCGATATTCCCGGCCTGACCATCACGCCTCCGAAGGACTACAGCGGTGGGCTGGAAATCAGCATTACGGCCACCAGCACCGGGGCGGGGGGCGATACCGCCACGGTCACCGGAACCCTGCCGGTCAGCGTGGTTGCCGTGGCCGATGCTCCGACGCTGTCGGCCACCGCCACTGCGGTTGCCGAGGATCAGCCGATCCCGCTCACCATCACGACAGCCCTGACCGACACGGACGGATCCGAAGTTCTGTCGGTGGTGATTTCCGGGCTGCCCGACGATGTGACGCTGTCGGCCGGCATCAAGAACGCCGACGGCACCTGGAGCCTGACGCCGGGCCAACTGACCGGGCTGACCATGACCCCGCCGGAAGGGTTCTCCGGCACCATCGACTTCACCGTCACCTCGACCTCGACCGAGCAGTCGAACGGCGATGCCGCCAGTGTGTCCACTCCGGTCAGCGTGAGCATCGGCGCCATTGCCGACGCCCCGACCCTGAGCGCCACGGCGGCCGAGGGGCCGGAAGACACGGCCATCGCCCTGAACATTTCCGCCGCGCTGGTTGACACCGACGGCTCTGAAATCCTGTCGATCACCATTGCGGGCGTGCCCGCCACGGCCACCCTGTCGGCCGGGACCAAGAACGCTGACGGCACCTGGACCCTGACCCCCGATCAGTTGACGGGCCTGACCCTGACACCGGGTCTGCATGACGCTGACGACTTTGTCCTGAAGGTTACCGCGACGTCGCAGGAAACGTCGAACGGCGACACCGCCTCCACCGTCGTGGATGTGCCGGTCAAGGTCGTGGCCGTGGCCGATCAGGTGCAGGTCACCGCCACGGCGACCGCCAGCGGCGATGAAGACACCGCCATTCCGCTGACCATCACCACCAGCACGCCGGACCTCGACGGTTCTGAAACCATTTCCCTGGTTATCAGCGGCGTTCCCGTTGGCGCCGTGCTGTCGGCCGGGACCAAGAACGCCGACGGCACCTGGAGCCTGACCCCGAACGACCTGACCGGCCTAACCATCACGCCGCCGGAACACGGGGCCGACGACTTCACCCTCACCGTCACGTCGCGCACGACCGAGGCCGAGAACGGCAGCTATACCGAAGCGGTCAGCACGGTCGCGGTCACCGTCAACGCCGTTGCCGATGCCCCGGAGCTTACCCTGGCCGATATCGAGGTGGCCGAAACCGCCACCCATGACGTCAACGTCATCCCCCTGAACATCGGCGCCGTGCTGCCCGATGCCGATGGGTCGGAAACCCTGAGCGTGATCATCAGCGGGGTGCCGGCCGACTGGACCCTGAGCGCGGGGACCAACAACAACGACGGCACCTGGACCCTGACCGGCGCCCAGGTGGCGGGGCTGACGGCCTCGCCTCCGGCTGACTACAGCATCCTGACCTCGGCCGCGCCGACCTTCACGGTCACGGCGACCAGCACCGAGGATGAGAACGGCGACACCGCCGTCTCTACCGGCAGCTTCACCGTGACCGTCACGCCGACCTCGGACGCTGCGACCATCGACGGTGTTGACGTGGGCGGGGACGAGGGCGCGCGAGTCAAACTCGACCTGTCGGCCGTGCAGACCGACGCCGATGGTCCGGTCGAAGTCCTGGGCGTGGCGGTTACCGGCCTGCCCGCAGGCTTCCAGTTGGTCAAGGCCGACGGCACGGTACTTGACCCGGCGGCCCTGGACCCGGCCGCGCTGGATGACGTTTATATCGAGCCCATCGCGGGCAACACGGCGGCGGAGAACTTCTCGGGCAGCATTCCGCTTGGCCTTCAGGTGACCTCCACGGACGGCACGGCCGACCCGGTAACGGTGTCCGATCCGTTTACCGTGTCCTACGCGGGTGTGGCCGATGCCCCGACCCTGACCCAGGGCGCCGTGGCGCGGGGTCCCGAGGACACCGCCATTGCCTTGGACCTGACCAGCGCCCTGACCGACACCGACGGCTCGGAAAGCCTGTCGATCACCATCACCGGGGTGCCGGGCGACTCGGTCCTGTCGGCCGGGACCAAGAACGCCGACGGGTCGTGGACCCTGACCCAGGCCCAGCTTGCCGGGCTGACCCTAACGCCGGGCGAGCATGACGCCAGCGACTTCACACTGCGGGTGACGGCGACCTCGACCGAGGCCGACACGGGCGAAACCGCTTCGACCAGCATCGACGTCGCGGTCACCGTGGACGGCGTGGCCGATGGCGTGACCCTGACCGGCGGTCCGGTGGCGGGCGTCGAGGGCGTGGACGGCACGCACGACATGATCTCGCTGGGCCTGGGCGGGACCATGCCGGACATGGACGGTTCGGAAAGCGTCACCCTGGTCCTGTCGTCGGCCGACCTGCCGGCCGGGACCGAGGTCTATGTGGGCGCCACCAAGATTGCCGCCAACCCCGATGGGTCGTGGACCCTTGAGGGCCTGACCCTCGATCAGCTTGGCACCGTGGCGGTGAAGGTCGATGCCGACTACGCGGGCGACTTCCACATGCAGGTCAAGGGCCGCACGGTCGAGGACGACGCCTTAGCCGACCAATCCGACGACAGCACCCTGAATATTGCCATCACGGTCGATCCGCGTTCCGACGCCATCGTCGAGCACACCAGCACGGCCGACAAGGCTGCCGCCGGGTGGACCATGACGATGAAGGAAGACAATGCCGATCCAGACAACGGCGACCACACCGGCGGCACCTCGGGTGCAGTGTTCCGCCCCGTGTTCACGTTGAACGACACCGACGACGCGGCGGGCGACGGGGTGGAAACCGTCACCAACATCTCCTTCTTCACCAATGATCCCGGCGTGGTCGGGTCGCAGTGGTACACGGAAACCGGCGGCGTCCGCACGGTGTTCACGGTGGAGGACGCCGGCGGGTATGAGTCCGGCGGACAGACCTTCCAGTACCGCATCGTCATCACCGACGCGCCGACCGCCCTGGCCGGCAGCAACGGCGACCAGTGGACGGTGGAGAACCTGCACGTCCTGCCCGCCGCCGACAGCCATCTGGACATCGGCAGCGACGCCAGCCCCCTGATGATGGCCGTGACCACCCAGGACGTCACCACCCTGGATGACGCCTCGACCTTGACCAGCGATCCGCGCGTGACGCTGGTCGAGGGGCGCATCGTGGTCGAGGCGGTGACCGACAACATCACCCTGTCCACCACCTTCCCCGATGGCGCCCCCCTGGAAGACAGCGGCGCGGCGCGGCCCGATGGGGCGACCGCCTATGCCCTGGACATCGACATCGGGTTGACCGACGCCAACGGCACCGGGGCCTATGAACACGTCAAGCAACTCGACATCGGCGGCGTGCCCGATGGCTGGAGCATCGAAGGCGCAACCAAGGGCACCCAGGCCGCCGACGGCACCTGGACCTGGAGCCTGAACGAAGCCGCCGTGGCCGCCCTGCCCAAGGCCGATGGCCTCAACAGCCCCGACCTCAGCGGGCTGAACCTGATCGTGCCCGAGCATGGGTCCACCAACGGCCCCATCGACTTCAGCGTCCGCGTGGTCTGGCAGGACACGCCGCAGGCCGGGGACGTGGGGCAGGTGCGCGAGGCGACCGATACCTTCAGCGTCAACATCCAGGGTGTCGTGGACGGCGCCGAACCGCTGGTTAACGTCGCTGCGCAGGGGACCGAGGACACGCGGTTCGCCGTGAACCTGGGGATCACCCAGATTGACACCGACGGGTCCGAAACCCTGACCGTCACTCTGGCCAACGTGGCCGAGGGTTCGACCTTCTACAACGCCGCCAGCGGCGGCGCGGCCGTCGGCACCAAGGTCGGCACCACCTGGACCTTTACGGCCGATGAACTGGCCACCCTGCACATCAAGCCGCCGTCCAACTTTTCCGGCGACATGGCCCAGATTGGCGTGACGGTGACCACGGTCGAGAACAACGGTCAGACGAGCGTGCAGACGGCGACGCTTGATGTTGCCGTGACGCCCGATGCCGACAAGGTCACGTTCAAGAACCACAGCCTGACCGGCAGCAACGCCACCGACGAGGATCAGGTTATTGACTATGCGCCGGTCATCACGCTGGGCGACAAGGACGGCTCGGAAAGCATCGTCAAGGTCGTCATCCGTGCCAAGGATGTGGAAACCGTCGAAGCCACCTGGGAAATCAAGAATGCCGAGGGTGTGTGGGAGGTTGTGTCGTTCAGCGGCAACGACCTGACCATTCCGGCCCATGCCATCGTGCCGGTGGACGGTCAGCCCGGCGCGTTCACGTTTGAGGGCGTGCGTGTCACGCCGCGCGACGACGACCACATGGATCTGGATTTCCAACTTCGCGTGGATGTGCGGGACGACGCCAATATCACCAGCAGCGGTGTCGTCACGGCCGTGACCGACGCCGCTTTGAGCACTGCGAATGGCAAAATCCAAGTCGATGCGGTGACTGACGATCTGGCCCTGGCCGCCACGGATGTGTCCGCCAACGAGGACAGCGGCACGGCCGGTGCCGACGGGGCCACCCTCTACGCCCTGAACATCACCGCCACCTTGAGCGATGACCGCGGTCCGACGTTCGAGCAGGTCAAGCAAATCGACATCAGTGGCGTGCCCGATGGCTGGAGCATTGCCGGGGCCGAGAAGGTCGGCGGAGTCTGGCGCCTGGACGAGGCCGCGATTGAAGCCCTGCCCAAGCTGGGTGACACCAAGAGCCCGGACCTCAGCGGCCTGAGCCTGGTGGTGCCCAAACACGCCTCGACCGATGGCCCCATCACGCTGACCGTGGACGCCACCTGGAGGGACGTGGCCGAGAACACGTCCACCACGGAAACCAAGCAGACCACCTTCGAGGTGGATATTGATCCGGTGGCCGATCAGGCGCCGCTGGTGGTCAAGGATCTGCGCACGTCCGAAGACGGGCCGGTGGACCTCTATATCAAGACGTCCCTGGTGGACACCGATGGTTCGGAAGTCCTCAGCATCATCGTTGAGGTCCCCGAGGGGGTGAGCCTGGGCTACGGCACCACCGCCGGGGCCTTCCAGACGCTGGAAGGGTTGGGCATCGGAACCCGCACGGTCAGCGGCGGCAAGGTGACCTATGAGTTCAGCAAGGACGCTCTGGACAATGCCGCGCTGGGCCACCTGAAGCTGCTGCCACCCACGGACTCCAACGAAGACTTCACCATCGACATCACCGCCAAGACGGTCGAATCCTACGATCAGGCGGGCGAGCCCGACAGCGTTTCGTTGAACACCAAGACCGTTTCGGTCGAGGTGCGCGGCGTGGCCGACGGCACCGATCTGGCCCCCGGCGCGGAGATCATCCGCACCGGGATCGAAGACGAACTGGTCGATCTGCGCCTGGACGAAGTGCCGCTGGGCGACAGCGATGCGGCGGCCGGGCGTGGGGTGTCGGAAAAGGCCAGCTATGTGTTGGACCTCAGCGACCTGCCGGCCGGGGTGGAGATCGTGTTGACCGGCGGTGCGCCGCAGGATGCGCTGGTATCCCTGGGCAATGACCGGTGGGCCGTCAACCCGGACTACCTGGGCAACGTCTCCCTCAAGCCGACCAAGGACTTCAGCAACGATTACGACGGCGACGGCGTGGTCGAGGCGGGCGAGGGATCCGAGATCAGCTTCAAGCTGGAAGTGCGGACCACGGAAAACGACGGCGACAGCACCCTGTCGGCCCACGATGTGGTGATTGCCGTCAAGCCGGTGATCGATCCGGTGACCAACGCGGCCTCGCCCGATGGTCTGGAGGATGAAGATCTCAGCCTCGTCATCAATCTCGGCACCACCGACAGCGACGGGTCGGAACAGGTCGATGCGGCCTATCTGACCACCGAAATCGACGGCTTCACGGTGTTCAACGGGGCGACGGAACTGACCTGGAACGCCGCTGTGGCGGTGCCCGGCACGGCCGTGACCGGGGCCTATGTGGATGGTTCCGGGCAGCCCGTGGACATCAAGGACGCCGGCACGCTGACCCTCAAGCCGATCGCGGCGGAGCGCGACGACGTGGCGGGCGATCAGGTGGACTACGCCCTGACCGTGATTGTCAGCGACCATTCCGTGACCGACGTGCGCACGGTGTCCGGCTCCATCGACGTCAACCCGGTGGCTGACACTCCGGTGGTGGCGGGCGAGCAGGCGAACCCGGTGCTGGACATCGGCAACTTTGCGCTGCTCAACCTCACCCAGTTGACGACCGGTGAGGAAGGCATCCTGGACGGCGGATTGGTGGAGGACACCGAAACCCTGTCCATCGTCATCGGCAACATCCCCGATGGCGCCGTCCTGCTGCTCAAGAACGCCAGTGGCGACTATGAACTGGCCGGGCGCAACAACGGTGACGGCACCTGGAAAATCCCGCCGTCGTCAGTGGAGATGATCGGGCAGAACGGCAACGCCGGGTCGATCACCGTGTGGGCGCCGTGGGGGGCCAACACCAGCATCGACGGCACCACCTTCACCGCCAGCGGCGACGACATCAGCGCCCTGACCGTGTCGGTCACGGTGATCGCGGACGAGGACAACTGGTCGGGGGCCTTCGACAAGGCCTCCACCACCATCTCGGTGGACCTGGAGTGGACCGAAAGCGGGCCCAACCCCCATACCGGAGGCTCGGGTGGGGACTGGATGCACGACGCCCTGGTTACCGGCATCGAGGACGTGGCGACCGCCCTGCACCTGGGCACGCCGCCGGCCGAGGTGGCCTACGTGAAGATCACCATGGACGCCGCTGATCTGGCCGAACTCAATGCCGGTGCCCTGGCCGATGGCTCGGTCGGCATCACCGGGCCGGGCGTGGTCTATGACGGCGCCGGCGTGTGGACCGTGCCGGTCGGCAGCATGGGCACCGTCACCCTGACCATGCCGGAGGACTACGCGGGCGTTCTGGAAGGCGCCGGGCGCGGCATGGTGGACCTGACCGTCGAGGCGTTCGGCGCCGACGACGCCAGCCAAGGCACCTTCACCCGCGATGTGTCCATCAAGCCGGTGGCCGATACGCCCGACATGCCTGCGACGGGCGCCGTCTCGCTGTCCGGCCTGGAGGATGGCGCTGTGTCCCTGGCCTCCATCGTTGCCGTCAACACCGATGGTGACGGCTCCGAATCCCTCAGCTACATCATCCGTGTGCCGCGCGGATTTGAACTGACCGGTGCGGCCGATCAACTCAACGACCCGGCCACCCCGGTCGAGGTGGTGGGCGCCGATGGTCAACCCGTTTGGGCGCTGGTCGGCGGCAATGCCCAGTATGACGAATACGCCGTGGACAGCCTGGATGGCATCTCCATCCAGGCCAAGGGCTCGGTTGCCGGGGCGCCCAATTGGGCCGGCGATGCCAAGGTCTACGTCAGCGCGGTGTCCACGGAACTGGAAGGCGGGCAGGCACAATCGGCCTTCACGCCATATACCGTCACCTTCACCCCGGTTGCCGACGGCGGCGTCGTGACCGCCACCGTGGCAGCGGCGACCGAGGATGATTTGGGCAGCGGGCAGGGGGCGATTGTCGATCTCGGCTTGTCCTTCACCCTGCCGGACGCGGACTCCGAAACCTTTGACCATGCTGCCATCAGCGGAGCCAACGGCGATGGCACGGTGTCCGTTGGCGGGGTGGTCATCGGCAAGCTGGTGTGGTGGAACGACGCCACAAGCGCCTATGAGGACGTCACCGACCCGGCGACCCTGACCCAGCAGCAGTTCGAGGGCTTGCACCTTCAGGTCAACGGCAACGTGGCGGGCGATGTGCCCCTGAGCGCCCAGGTCTTCACCCAGGATGGCGCGGACGTCGGAGCTGGCCCGGCCAAGGCCATCACGGTATCCATCGCGCCCGAGGTGGACGGCCCGATCCTGACCATCACCGACGCCAGCGGCACGGCATCGGCCAACAGCGACACCGATGTCACCCGCGGCGGGGCGTCCTATACCGGGGCCGAGGACACCGCCATCGCCCTCGATCTGTCGGCCGCCCTGGTCGATACTGACGGATCCGAGGTCATGACCATCCTGCTCGACATTCCCGTCGGGGCGGCCCTGGTCAAAAAAGTCATGGTCGGCGGCGAGGAACACCTCGTGGTGGTCGGCAACAACACCGGCGACGGGCGCTGGATGGTCACTCCGGCCGATCTGGTGGACCTGCACATCGTGCCGCCTGCCGACTTCAACGGCACCATGTCCATCACCGCGACCGCCACCGGCTGGGAAAAGGCCGACCGCACGGTGACCGAGGACGCCAGCCTCACGTTCTCGGTCGAGGTGACGCCGGTGGCCGACGCCCCGGACATGGAACCGGCCGACAGCGTCGCTGGCACCGAGGACCAGGGCATCGTCCTCAACCTCGGCCTGACCAAGGGGGCGGGCAACGAAAACCTAGTCCTGACCATCGCCGACCTGCCGCAGGATGCGACGTTCCAGTTGGCGGGCGCGCCGCTGACCCCGGACACTGTGGTCGATAACGGCAACGGCACGGTGACCGTGACCTTCAGCACGGCCGACACCGAAAGCATCCGGGCGGCCGGGGCCGACGCCTTCACCCTGACCCCACCGGCCGATAGCGCCGATGACTTCACCATCCGGGTCAAGGTCGAGTCCGTGGACGGCGACAGCACCGCCCACAACAATGGCGAGGACGACGACGGCTTCCGCTCGGTCGAGGTCAAGGTGACGGCCGATGCCGACGCCCCCGACCTGACCCTGTCCGATGGCAGCGTCGTGACCGGCGTCAGCGGCAGCACCGTCGCGGTGTCCGGGGACGAGGGCAGCGCCATCGCCCTGAACCTGGGGGCCGCCCTGACTGATACGGACGGGTCTGAAAGCCTGTCGGTGCGCATCGAAGGGGTGCCCGACGGGGCGGTGTTGTCGGCTGGCACCAATCTAGGCGGCGGTGTGTGGTCGGTGGCTCCGGCCGCTCTGGCCGGGCTGACCGTTACCTCGGCCGATACCCATGGCACGTTCACCCTGACCGTCACCGTGACCTCGACCGAAGCGGACGGCGGCGATACCGCCATCACCTCGGGCAGCGTGGAGGTGACCGTCGCGGCAGTGGCCGACGGCGCGACCCTCGACCAGCCCGCCGACGTCAACGCGGCCGAAGGCTCGGCCGTGGCGCTGGACGTGGCAGCGTCCCTCAAGGACCTGGACGGGTCGGAAAACCTGATCCTGAGCTTCTCGGCCCCCACCGCACCGGCCGGTGCGGAGTTCCTCTACGACGGTACGCCGATGACCGAAGATGCCGGGACATGGTCGGTCGAACTGACTCAGGCGGACCTGGACGGCGGGGCGTTGTCCAAGCTGACGTTCCAGGCCGGCGACGATGCCAAGGGCACCTATGCCGTCACCGTCACCGCCCAGACGGTGGAAACCAGCAATGGCGCCGAGTCGGCGACCGTCCAGAAGACCTTTACCATTGACGTTACGCCCCTGGCCGATGCCCCGGAGTTGTCCTATGACCAGGACGCTACGGCGACGGGCGGCGGGCCGGTTAACCTGGGGCTGGTGGCGGCCCTGAGCGACGCCAGCGAAACACTGACGGTGATCATCACGGAGGTGCCCGAAGGCGGCGTGCTGACCCTGGAAGGGGCCGAGACTGTCACCCTGAACGTGGGGGATGCCATCGCCCTGGACCGGGTCGGCGACCTGTCCTTCACACCGCCCGAGGATGCGGCGGACGGCGCCCAGTTCACCATTGGCGTCAAGGCGACCTCGGCCGAATTGGATGGCGACGGCGCGGTGCTCGACAGTGCCGACAGCATGGCTACGATCACGGTGACGGTGCAGGCCGATGCCGAGGGGATCATCTCCGGGCTGATCGTTGACCCCTATATCGCCGGGGCCACGGTGTTCATCGACCTCGACCGCGACGGGGTGCATGACGCCGACGAGCCGACCACCCTGACCGACGCCAGTGGCGCCTACAGCTTCGCCGGCGTGGACGGGGCCGAGGGCGCCCCGATCGTCGCTTACGGCGGGGTGGACACCGGCACCGGGCTGGCCCTGGCAGGTACCCTGAGCAGCCAGGGCGGGGGCATTGTGACGCCCCTGACCACCCTGATGCAGTCCCTGGTGGATCGGGGCATCGTCGCCGACAGCGCCAGCGCCCAGCAGTGGGTGGCCGACAAGCTGGGCCTGAACCTTGAGGGCATCGACCTTGCCACCCTGGACCCGGTGGCCGGAACGGAGGCGGGGGATCCCCAGGCCGCCGCCGTGCTCAAGGCCGGGATGCTGGTTCAGGGCACGGTCGGCATGTTGAGCGCGGTGCTGGACGCCGCCGGGGGCAGCCTTGATGCCGCCGGAACGGGGCAGATGACGATGAACGCCATCGTTGATGCCTTGGAGGCGGGTGGCGTGAGCGGCCTGACCAGTCCGTCGTCTGCGCTGATCCAGGCTGTTTCCGGCGCTGGGGAGGCGGTCAATGTGGAGGCCGCCACCGCTGCCCTGGCCGACGCCAACGCCGCCCTGATGGCCAGCCCTGACAGTGTGGAGGCGATGGCCCAGGCGGTGCGCGACGGAACCTCCGCCGTGACCCAGGCGGCCCAGCCTGCGCCAGAAGAGGAAGAGGTGCCAGAGGAAGAGGTGGTGCCAGAGGAGGATTTGACCGAGGAGGTGGCCGAGGAGCCGGAACTGACCGACGAAGGCGGTGATGCGCCGCTCGCCTGGGATGCCTTCCTGTCCGATGAAGCCGACTCTCCGGACGCCGCCCCTCCCGCCGCTGCCTCTGCCGACTCCGGTGAAGCGTCCAGTACGGAGGGCGGCACCCTGGCCTGGGACGCCTTCCTGTCCAGTGACGACGTGCCGCCGATGGCTGATGAAACCGGCGTCGCCATGTTCGACACCCAGACCCTGTCCGAGGTGCCCTCCGCCAGCATGGACGGCGACGCCGGCCTGGGGACGGAGGATATGGGCAGCGTCGGCCTGGACGACGCCGTGTCAACCGGCGTGGTTATTCTGCCCGACGTGCAGGACGACCACAGCCACGCCGCGGCGGCCCTGGCAAACAGCGGCTGATCCCGAGTCGCGAGCCACGCCCGCCTGGGAAGCATCCTGGGCTGGCGTGGCTTCTGCGGGGTTATTCGGAAAAACAAAGGGCTTGGCTGTTTCCAGCCAAGCCCTTGAAATGTCTGGTGCCGCAGGAGGGGCTCGAACCCCCGACCCCCTGATTACAAATCAGGTGCTCTACCAGCTGAGCTACTGCGGCCTGCCTCACAAATAGCGCGTCTTTGCCCTGAAACCAAGAGGCTAAGTCGAACCAGGAGGCTAAGTTGGGGTTTCTGTTTCGGCGGCTTCCAGGGCGGCGTGGGTGACGGCGTAGAGGGCCACGGCGGCGGCGTTCGAGACGTTGAGGCTTTCCATCGCGCCGGCCACCATGGGCAGGCGGATGAGGTGGTCGCAGTGCTCGCGGGTCAGGCGGCGCATCCCCTGGCCTTCGGAGCCCAGCACCAGGACCACGCGGTCGGGCAGTTTGGCGCTGGCCACGGTGTGGCGGGCGTCGGCGGCCAGCCCGGCGGTCCAGAATCCCGAGTCGCGGAAGCGGTCCAGGGCGCGGGCCAGATTGGATACGCGGACCAGCGGCACCCGCTCCAGCGCACCCGAGGCGGCCTTGGCCAGCACACCCGTTTCGTCGGGGGAGTGGCGGTCCTGGATGACCACGGCACGGGCGCCGAACGCCGCTGCCGAGCGCAGAACGGCGCCGACATTGTGCGGATCGGTGACCTGATCGAGTACGATCACCACGGCCGGGCCGTCCAGGGTGGCGGCGATGATGTCGTCGGGGTCAAGGGCCGGCAGGGCATCGACCTTGAGGGCCAGCCCCTGGTGGACCGCGCCAGCCGGCAGGAAGGCGTCGAGATCGGTCCGCGCCACCGACTCGGGTTGCAGGCCTCGCTCGATGAGCAGGTCGGCGGGCAGGGTGGCCGCAGCCTCGGCGGTGGCGACCAGACGGCGCACGCGGCGTTCAGGGTTGGCCAGGGCGGCCTCGACCGGGTGGCGGCCATACAGCCAC
>LAEA01000132.1 GCA_000961745.1 Rhodospirillaceae bacterium BRH_c57
GGCCGAGGTGACGGCCCGCGCCGCCAGGGGGGTGAGGCGGGCGCGGCCCAGGCGGCGGGCCAGATCGACATCCTCCATCAGCGGCAACGGGCGGATGCCGCCGACCGCACGGTACAGGGTGGCCGAGATGAGCAAACCCTGGTCGCCATAGGGCAGGCCGAAGATGCGCGCCCGCCAGTTGGCCAGCCGCGCCACCCGCCGCGCGCCCCTTGAGGCATCATCGAAGGCCAGTTGAAAGAACCCGGCCTTGCCCGACGTTGCCATCACCCGATTCGCCTCGGCCCGCCAGCCGGGGTCGAGCACCGTGTCGGCGTGGAGCAGCAACAGCCATTCGGCTCCGTCGGCCAGGGCGACGTCGGCCCCGGCGGCCAGTTGCCCACCCCGCCCGCGCGGCGCCATGACGACGCGTGCCCCCAGCGCGGCGGCAATCTCCGGCGTCTTGTCGGCCGACTCGCCATCGACCACCACCACCCGCGCCCCGCTCAGGGCGGAAAGGCAGCGGGGCAGCGTTTCGGCAGCGTTGAGGGTGGGGATGACGGCGGTGATCATGGGGTCAGGCTAGCAAATTTCACGACGCATGGCCCCCCGCTGTTTGTTCTTTATTTGTTCCCGTCGCCCGGCTATCCTGGCCCCATGGACGACATTCCTTTGCGCACGGGCGCCCATCGTGGCGCGGTTTCCAACGCCGTCGGGCGCTTTGAGGCGCAGGAGCGGGAGGCGTTCGATGATGGCTGGGGATCGGCCTGGGACGAGGACCTGCCGCCGCCGCGCACCACGGTGCAGGACGACAGCACGCGGTCCATCCTGGCCCGCAATGACAGCCCCGACCTTCCCTTCGACCGCTCGATCAATCCGTATCGGGGGTGCGAACATGGCTGCATCTATTGCTTTGCGCGGCCGACCCATGCCTTTCTCGGCCTGTCGCCAGGGCTGGATTTCGAGACGCGGCTGTTCGCCAAGCCCGACGCGCCGGCCCTTCTTGACAAGGAACTGAGCCGCAAGGGCTACGTCTGCCGGCCCATTGCGATTGGCACCAACACCGACCCCTACCAGCCCGTTGAACGGCAACGCCGCATTATGCGCGGGGTCCTGGAGGTGCTGGCCGCCTGGAAGCACCCTGTCGCCATCACCACGAAATCGGGACTGGTCGCCCGTGATGCCGACATCCTGGGGCCGATGGCGGCGCAGGGGTTGGCCTCGGTCGCACTGTCGGTCACCACGCTTGACCGGGATTTGGCGCGCTCGCTGGAGCCGCGCGCCTCGCCGCCGCTGGCCCGCCTGAAGGCCCTGCGGGCGTTGGCCGACGCCGGAGTGCCGGTTGCCGTCATGGTGGCCCCGGTGATCCCTGGCCTGACCGACCACGAACTCGAGTCGATCCTGGAGGCGGCCCACGACCACGGCGCACGCGCCGCCGAGTTCATCGTCCTGCGCCTGCCGGGCGAGGTGGCCGACCTGTTTGCCGAATGGCTGGAGGCGCGGCACCCCAGGCGGGCCGGCAAGGTGTTGTCCCTGGTCCGCCAGATACGCGGCGGGGCGTTGTATGACAGCCGATTCGGCGACCGCATGAGCGGCCAGGGACCGCTGGCCCAGGTGCTGGCGCAGCGATTCGCCGGGGCCACGCGGCGGCTCGGAATGACGCCGGCCCGTTGGACCTTGCGCAACGATCTGTTCAGCCGCCCGCCGCGCGCCGGAGATCAGATGGCGTTGTTTTGAAAAAGGGAGGCCGTGAGTGTGCGGGCTCTGCCCGCGCCCGCCAGGAGCCTCAGGCTCCTGGACCTCGGGAATTGGCTGAGGGGCAATGGCGCCAGTCTCAGCCAGTGCCGGCGGCGCGCGGCGGGGCTTCGCGCGGGGTCTCCGTCTTGCCCGACGCGCCACAACAGGCGCAACGCAGGCGTTTGTAAGTGTCGGGGAACAAGGCCGGGTCCAGTTCGACCACCAGGTGGTCGTTTTCATTCAGGCAGTCACCACAGATGACGGCGCCGTCGCCGGGCTTCTTGTAAAAGGTCGTCATGGGTGCTCTCCCGCCATTTCCCCATCCTTTTTGGCCCCGTCCTGCATGGGGGACCGCCAGGATAAGGCGGCCGCAGCAGGGTAAGCCCTCACTCTTGAGGAGTACCTGGGTTCTCCAGTGAATGGTGCAGCGCAACTATCGCCACGGCCGCCACGCCCAGAAGGACTGCCGCCGACGCAAAGGCGGCAGGAACGCCGGCCAGCGCCACCACCGGGCGCGATGCCAGCGGGGCGATGAACTGGCCGATGAACACCCCGGCGGTCAGGCCACCGATGGCCCGGCCGCGCCGCTCGGCCGGAACGATGGACAGTAGCCAGACGCTGAGGGTGGGCATGGTCCACCCCAGGCCAACTCCGCTGATCGCCAGCCATGCCCAGGCCGCGCCGGGCGTGCCGGCCTGGGCAACGCCCATGTATCCGGCGCCGAACAGGGCGTAGCCCAGGGCCATTACCAGCGGCGCGCTCAGCCGGGCGCGCACCGGGCCGAAGGCCAGCGCCGAAGTGGCCGAGACCAGGGGCAGGGTGGCGATGATGATGCCGCTTGTGGTGCGGTCGTGCAGCCCCAGGGCCTCCAGCCGGAACGGCATCAGGGTCGGCGTCTGGTAGAAGGTGGCGAAGGTCAGGGCGGCCAGGGCGTACAGCAGCAGCGGCGGCACCGTTGGTCCGGCTGGCGCCGTGTCCTGCGCCTGCCCGGACCCCCCCGCTGACGTGGCCGATGGCCGGCGCAGGGTCAGCGCGATCAGGCCAAGCACCGCAAGGCTGCTCAGGTACAGGGCGAACGGCGCCCGCCAGTGAAGGTCGGCCAGCGCACCCCCGGCGGTCAGGAAGATCACCCCGCCATAGCCCATGAACGCGGCCTGCAACCCCATGAAGGCGTCGCGCGCCCGGCCGTGGAAGGTGTCGCCGATCAGCCCTGTCGCGCCGGTCATCAGCACCGCCACGGCCAAGCCCAGGGCGACCCGGCTGGCCACCAACGGCCCCATTCCGTCGATCCACAGCCCGGCCGATCCGGCCACGGCATAGAGCACGGCGGCGGCCAGCATCAGCGGCACCCGTCCGATTCGGTCGCCCAATGCCCCGGCCGCCGTGGCGGTCAGAACGATGCCGATGGCTGGTGCGGTCAGGACAACGCGGCTCCAGAACGCGGCATCGTCCAGGCCTTGGCTGGCGAAGTGTTCGGCCATGGGTGGCAGGGCCGGCGCAATCGTGGCGCCGGACATCACGGTCAGGCTGCTGACCAGCAGCAGGGTTAGGCGGACGGGAAACGGCGGGCGGTTCATGGGCTTAGGAGACGGCAGCCAGAGGGGCTTTGCAAGGGGGGCGTGATATGGGACAACGCCAGGGCCTTCAAACGGAGCCCTCAATGCCCGATTTTTCCCTGGAACTGGCCGCTGGCGGCGTGGTGTGTGGCGTGGACGAGGCCGGGCGCGGCCCTCTGGCCGGGCCGGTGGTGGCCGGGGCGGCGCTGCTCGACTGGGCACGCCTGCCGGCCGAACTCGTCGCGGGCCTGGACGATTCCAAGAAACTGTCGGCCCCTCGCCGCGAAACCTTGCTGGCGCTGCTGGAAACCTGCGGCGCGGCGCGGCTGGCGGTCGGCGTGGCGTCGGTCGAGGAAATCGACAGCATCAACATCCTGCGCGCCACCCACCTCGCCATGGCCCGCGCCGTTGCCGCGCTGGGCGTGGTGCCCGACCTTGCCCTGATCGACGGCAACCAGGCGCCGCGCGACTTTTCCTGCCCGGTGCAGTGCGTGGTCAAGGGCGATGGGCTGAGCCTGTCCATCGCCGCCGCCTCCATCGTCGCCAAGGTCACGCGGGACCGCATGATGGTGGCGCTGGACGCCGCATTCCCGGTCTATGGGTGGGCCCATAATGCCGGGTACGGCACCCGTGAACACCGGATCGCCATCGCGCGTCATGGCTTCACGGAGCACCACAGGCGCAGTTTTTCGGTTAATCTGGACCTCTTTGACAGCTTTGAGACAACCTGATCGCGCTTCTTCCGGAGTGTGGCGGATCAGCAACAGACCCGCCAGCTTCTGTGTTGGTCGAGGGGATCGGCTACAACATTCGGTGTGACCCCACCCCCTTTGAGTGAGGTTTCATAGTCCGGCCTAAGATGTTGATTCCGCCGGACTCTTGACGGCGACTCGGCGCCCTATAAAAGTAATCCCACCACGAGGGATTCACTGAGATATTGGCTGCGCCGTCATGACCGTCCAGAGCGAAATCACCACCATTGCCTCCACTCGTAAGTCTTCGGGCAAGACCTCGGCCAAAGCCACGGCCAAGTCGTCTTCGCTGAAGACCGACGTCATCTATGCCGGCAACTGTATCGAGGTGATGAACAGCCTGCCCGAAAAGTCGGTGGACGTGGTGTTCGCGGACCCGCCGTACAACCTTCAGCTTGGCGGAGACCTGACCCGGCCCGATAATTCGCGGGTCGATGGGGTGGATGACGCCTGGGACAAGTTCGACAGCTTTGCCGACTACGACCGCTTCACCCGCGAGTGGCTGGCCGCCGCCCGCCGGGTGCTGAAGGACAACGGCACGCTGTGGGTCATCGGCAGCTACCACAACATCTTCCGGGTCGGCGCCGCCCTTCAGGACATGGGGTTCTGGGTGCTCAACGACGTGGTGTGGCGCAAGTCCAACCCGATGCCCAACTTCCGGGGCACCCGCTTCACCAACGCCCATGAAACGCTGATCTGGTGTTCCAAGGACCCCAAGGCCAAGTACACGTTCAACTATGATGCCATGAAGGCCTTGAACGACGGCACCCAGATGCGCAGCGACTGGACCCTGCCGCTGTGCACCGGGTCGGAGCGCCTGAAGGACGAGGACGGCGACAAGCTGCACCCGACCCAGAAGCCCGAAAGCCTGCTGTATCGCGTGCTGCTGTCCTCGACCAAGCCGGGCGACGTGGTCCTCGACCCGTTCTTTGGCACCGGCACGACGGGCGCCGCCGCCCGCCGCCTGGGCCGCAAGTACATCGGCATCGAGCAGGACCCGGACTACATTGCCGCCGCCCGCGCCCGCATTGCCGACGTCGAGCCGGTGCACGACGAGTCCGTGCTGCTGACGCCGTCCAAGCGCAGCGAGCCGCGCATCCCCTTTGGCACCGTGATCGAGCGCGGCCTGCTGGAGCCGGGCACCATGCTGAGTGACGCCTCGGGCCGCTACATGGCCAAGGTGCGGGCCGATGGCACCATCATCTCGGCCGAGACTCGCGGGTCCATCCATCAGGTGGGCGCGGCGGTGCAGGGCGCGCCGACCTGCAACGGCTGGACGTTCTGGTACGTCCGCCACGGCGCGACCATGGTTCCCATTGACGTGCTGCGCCAGAAGGTGCGGGCCGAACTGACGCAGACCGTTCAGTAAGCGGGCTCTGCCCGCGCCCGCAAGGAGACCAGCCTCCTTGACCTCGTGACGTGACGGGGCCAAGCCGCGCGCAGTCCTTCCTTATGCGCCACAAAGGGCTTTTCATGATCTTGCCCGGAGGGTACAACCGGGCACCCGGCTTTATCCCTTCGGATGACGCCGTTGACGTCCTTTGGACTGCGCGATGACCGACATTACCATTGAAAACACTGCTGTTTCCGCCACCGCCGAGGTATCGACGGTCCCCCCTTCCGTGGCCGTCGTTGTGCCGGTCAAGAACGAGGCGGAAAACGTCGTCCCCTTGATCGAGGAAATCCACGCGGCCCTGGAGCCGGTGTGTTCCTTTGAGGTCATCTACGTCGATGACGGGTCCGACGACGCCACGCCGCGCGTGCTGGCCGAGGCCAAGGTGCGCTTCCCCCGCCTGCGGGTGGTTCGTCACGCCAAAAGCTGCGGCCAGAGCCAGGCCGTGCATTCGGGCGTGCGGGCGGCGCGGGCGCCATGGGTGGCGACCCTGGACGGTGACGGGCAGAACGACCCGGCCGACATTCCCGCCATGCTGGCCCGCCGCGACGCCGAGGCCGAGGCCGCCGGCGTCGATCCGGTGATGGTGATGATCGCCGGCCACCGCCAAAAGCGCCAGGACACCTCGCTGCGGCGCTGGTCGTCCAAGGTGGCCAACGGCGTGCGGGCCTGGATGCTGCGCGATTCGACGCCCGATTCGGGCTGCGGCCTGAAGCTGTTTTCGCGCGAGGCGTTCCTGCGCTTCCCGCGTTTTGATCACATGCACCGTTTCCTGCCGGCCCTGATGCTGCGCGACGGCGGCGCGGTGGTCAGCGTGCGGGTCAACCATCGGCCGCGCGAACGCGGGGTGTCCAAGTACGGTCTGTGGAACCGCCTGTGGGTGGGCATCGTCGATCTGTTCGGGATGATGTGGCTGCAACGCCGGGCGCGCAACCCGGTGATCGAGCACCAGGACACTCCGTGACGGATCGGGTGACTGAGACGCCTTCTGACGACGGCGATGACGTTGACGCAGTAACCGGCGACGCGGTGGCCGAGGCGTCGCCCGGTGGCCTGGGCGTCAAGTCCCTGGTCAAGGGGCTGGTCATGATCGTGTCCCTGGTCGCCATCGGCTTTGCGCTGAACGCGCTGGGTCTGGCCGATGCCCTGGACACCCGCTGGCTGGACGACGAGGTGGTCGGCCACGGCGCTTCGGGCATGGCGCTGTTCATCGGGCTGGGTGCCGTCCTCACGGCGGTCGGCGTGCCGCGCCAGTTGGTGGCCTTTGGCGGCGGCTATGCCTTTGGGCTGTGGGAAGGCACGCTGGTCGCCCTGGCCGCCCAGACCTGCGGCTGCGCGCTGGGGTTCACCTATGCCCGGCTGCTTGGCCGGTCGATGGTCAAGCACCGCTTTGGCCGCCGCATCCAGCGCATCGACGCGTTCCTGCGCGGCAACCCGTTCACCATGACCCTGCTCATCCGATTCCTGCCGGTCGGTTCCAACGTAGTGACCAACCTGGCCGCCGGGGTGAGCAGCGTGGGCGCCCTGCCGTTCATCGCCGGATCGGCCGCCGGGTATGTGCCGCAGACGGTGATCTTCGCCCTGCTGGGCACGGGGGTGCAGGTCGATCCGGTGTTCCGCATCAGCCTGTCGGTGGCGCTGTTCGTAGCCTCCGCCGGGCTCGGGCTGTTTCTTTACAAGCGCGTGAAATCACGCCGGAAACACCCAGCACAGGGGTAGGTCTACCCCCTTGTCGTCATCAGGGTGCTTGACACTCCGGGCTACTCGGACTACCTGTTTAGCACTCATCGAGGGGGAGTGCTAACAAGGCATCCCCTCCCGTATGTCAACGCTGGAGGAATACCCTATGAAGTTTCGGCCGCTGCATGATCGCGTACTGGTGAAGCGCCTCGACGCCGAGGAAAAGACCGCCGGTGGCATCATCATCCCCGACACCGCCAAGGAAAAGCCCATGGAGGGCCAGGTCATCGCCGTTGGCGCTGGCGCTCGTGGCGAAGATGGCAAGCTGATCGCCCTGGACGTCAAGGCCGGTGATCGCGTGCTGTTCGGAAAGTGGTCGGGCACCGAGGTCAAGGTCGAAGGTGAAGACCTGCTGATCATGAAAGAGTCCGACATCATGGGCGTGATCGAGTAGGCGCACGGCGCCCGCTCTCACCAACCCATCCCGTCGAAATAATTAAGGACCACATCACATGGCTGCCAAAGAAGTTAAGTTCTCTACCGACGCCCGTGACCGCCTGCTGCGCGGCGTGGACATCCTGGCCAATGCGGTCAAGGTGACCCTCGGCCCCAAGGGTCGTAACGTCGTCATCGAGAAGTCCTTCGGCGCCCCGCGCATCACCAAGGACGGCGTCTCGGTCGCCAAGGAAATCGAACTCAAGGACAAGTTCGAGAACATGGGCGCCCAGATGGTCAAGGAAGTTGCTTCCCGGACCGCCGACATGGCTGGCGACGGCACCACCACTGCCACCGTGCTGGCCCAGGCCATCGTGCGTGAAGGCGTGAAGTCGGTTGCCGCTGGCATGAACCCGATGGACCTGAAGCGCGGCATCGATCTGGCCGTGACCGCCGTGGTCGCCGACGTGCAGTCGCGCTCCAACAAGATCAAGACCTCCAGCGAAGTCTCCCAGGTTGGCACCATTTCCGCCAACGGCGAGCGTGAAATTGGCGAAATGATCGCCAAGGCCATGGAAAAGGTCGGCAACGAGGGTGTCATCACCGTCGAAGAAGCCAAGGGCACGACCACCGAGCTGGACGTCGTCGAAGGCATGCAGTTCGACCGCGGCTACCTGT
>LAEA01000266.1 GCA_000961745.1 Rhodospirillaceae bacterium BRH_c57
CGCCGCGCGGGCCGAGGCCCTGGTCGATGCCCTGATGGGCGCCATGACCACGGTGCTGGGCGGGGTCAGCGCCCTCGGCGGGCCGGAAACGCTATCGCAGCCAAGCGCTGCCAAGGAATCGGTGGTCCTGACGCCCGCTCTGGTGGCCGAGGTCAAAGCCGCCGCCGAACACCTGCGCGATCTTCTGGCGGCCTATGACCCGGCGGCCGACGACGCCGCCGGGGCGCTGCTGGAGCAGGTGCGCGGCACGGCGGTCGAGCCGACCATGGCGTCCGTGGTGCGCCACGCCGGGGCATTTGACTTTGACGACGCCATCGCCGCGCTCGACCGGCTGGCCAATGAACTTTTGCCGTGACACGGGGCGGGTGCGAAGCGGGCATGACGGGGGGAAGCATGGACAGGCAGGAACGGGTTCTCATCGTTGATGACGAACCGATCAATGTGAAAATCCTGGTCGATCTGCTGCGCGAGAGTTACGCGTTGATCGTTGCCAAGGACGGGCCGCAGGCCCTGGCACGGCTTCAGGGCGACGTCCTGCCCGATCTGGTCCTGCTGGACGTCATGATGCCGGGCATGGACGGCCTGGAGGTGTGCCGCCGCATCAAGGACGACCCGCGCACCGCCGACGTGCCGGTCATCTTCATCACCGCCCTGGGCCAGTCCCATGACGAGGCGTCGGGCTTTGCACGCGGGGCGGTGGACTACATCACCAAGCCGATCAGCCCGCCGGTCCTGCTGGCCCGCGTCAAAACCCACCTGTCCCTGCGCCGCGCCTGGGCGCTGTTGCGCGACCAGAACGCCGCGCTCGAAGAACGGGTGAACGAGCGCACCAAGGAACTGATGCTGACGCAGGACGTCACCATCCGAGCCCTGGCCTCTCTGGCCGAAACGCGCGACAACGAAACCGGCAACCATATCCGCCGCACCCAGCACTATGTGCGCCGTCTGGCCGAGACCCTGTGCACCCACCCCCGGTTCCAGGCCGACCTGGACGAGCGCGCCATCGGCCTGTTGTTCAAGTCGGCACCGCTGCACGACATCGGCAAGGTGGGCATCCCCGATGCCATCCTGCTCAAGCCCGGCCGCCTGACCGACGACGAAATGACCATCATGAAGCGCCACGCAGAGATGGGGCGCAGCGCCATCCTGGCCGCCCTGGAAGGCGATCAGGCCGAAAGCATCGACTTCCTGCGCTACGCCGTGGAGATTGCCGCCTGCCATCATGAAAAGTGGGACGGGTCGGGCTATCCCGCCGGTCTGGCCGGGGACGACATTCCCCTGTCAGCCCGCCTGATGGCTGTAGCCGACGTCTATGACGCCCTGATCAGCCGCCGGGTTTACAAGCCCGCCTTTCCCCATGAAAAGGCCGTGACCCTTATCCTGGAAGGCCGGGGCACCCACTTCGATCCCGACGTGGTGGACGCCTTCGCCGACATCGCCGAAACCTTCCGCGACATTGCTACCACGTTCGCCGACACCGACGAGGAGGCCGGGCTGGACTGACCGGCAATTCCGGCGCTCTTGCACAATTTCCCTGGACGTGTCCTCCTCTGGGGCGGGTGACAATGGTTGTACGGCACCAGTGCCGGCAGGAGGAACGATGCGCCAAGGTCTTGTCGTTGCAGTGACGGCTGCCGTGCTTGGGGCCGTGGCATTAGGCATCTGGAGCATCAAGGATGTGCCGCAGTCCCAGGGGGGCAGCGAGACTGCCGCCACGGCGACCGTTGCGCCGATGGAGCAGGCTCCGGCGCCTCCCCCAGCGGCGGCCAGCACGGGTGCCAATACGGTGGAAGGCGTGCCAGCCGGGGAACTGCGGTTCCGCCGGGTGGTGGCCGAGACGGCCGGCGACACCGCCGAGGCCTGTCTGGTGTTCTCCTCCCCCCTGGATGCGACCGGCGCCATTCGCTACGCCGACTATGTCACCCTGCCCGACACTGTGCGGGCGGCCTTCCGCGTTGACGGCCCCCGGCTGTGCCTGTCCGGTTTCGGGTTCGGGGTCGAGCACACGGTTGACCTGCGCCAGGGGCTTCCGGGCGCCAAGGGCGAGACGCTGGCCGAGGCGACGCAGGTTGTCGTCGGGTTCGGGGACCGGCCCGCCTCGGTGTCGTTCGGGTCGGGCTTCGTGCTGCCGCGCGAAAGCTCCGATGGCCTTCCGGTGACCACGGTCAACGTCGCCACGCTGGATGTCACCGTCTACCGGGTCGGCGACCGCCTGTTGGCGCGGATGCGCGAGGATCTGGTGGATGAGCGCCAAGTCTATCCCTATGCCGCCGAAGCCATCGGTGAGGACGAAGGGCGCAAGGTGTGGAGCGGCTCCATGCCCGTGTCCGGCCCGCGCAATGATGCCGTGGTCAGCCTGTTCAACTTGGCCGACGCCATCGGCAAAGCCGAACCCGGCGCCTATCTGGTGGTTGCCCGCAACCCCGATGCCAGCAGCCACGACGGCGGCGAACATTCCGGCTGGTCGCCTGAATACCGCCCCCTGGCGGGGCAGTGGGTGGTGCACACGGACCTCGGCCTGACCTCGTTCAACGGGGCCGATGGGCTGACCCTGTCGGTGCGGTCGCTGAACACCGCACAGCCGATCGAAGGCGTGCGCCTGACCCTGATCGCCCGCAACAACGACGAACTGGCCACCATCCCCACCGACAAGAACGGCATCGCCCGCTTCGACCCCGGCCTGCTGCGCGGCACGGGCGGCATGGCGCCGGTGATGGTCATGGCCTATGGGGCGGGCGATTTCAATTTCCTCGACCTGCGGCGGCCGGATTTCGACCTGTCCGATCGCGGGGTGGAGGGGCGCGCCCCGGCTGGCTCGGTGGATGCCTTCCTGTACACCGAACGCGGCATCTACCGGCCCGGCGAGACGGTCCAACTGGTCACCATGCTGCGCGACCCTACGGCGCAGGCGGTCGAGGGCGGAACCGTGGTGGTCAAGGTCATGCGCCCGGACGGCAAGGAATACCGCCGCTACTCCATCGCCGACCAGGGCAGCGGAGCCGGCCATGTCGCCATTGCCCTGCCGGTCAGTGCCAACCGTGGCACCTGGGAGGCGACCGCCCATGTGGACCCCGAGGGCGAGGCGGTCGGCAGCGTCAGTTTCGAGGTTCAGGACTTCGTGCCGCAACGCCTGGCCCTGTCCATCGGCGAGCGCCCGGCGATCCTGAAGCCCGGCGACACCCTGGCCATCCCGGTCGAGGCGCGTTTTCTGTACGGTGCCCCGGCCTCGGCCCTGGGTGGAGAGGCTGATCTCATCATCGAGCCCGACCCGGCCCCCTTCCCCGCCCACAAGGGGTTCCGCTGGGGCATGGCTGAAGAGACGTTCGCGGGCGACCGCGCGCCCCTCGACATTGCCGAGACCGACGAGAAGGGGGCCACCGTGGTCACCGGCCAGTGGGCCGGCACGGTCACCTCCACCCTGCCGCTGCGGGCCGACATCTCCATCGCCATCCGCGAACCGGGCGGCCGCGCGACCGCCGAGCATGTGAGGATCCCCGTGCGCACCCGCCCCGTGTCGCTGGGCCTTCGGCCCCACTTCGAGGACAGCGTGCGCAACGGCGCCGAGGCGGTCTTTGACGTGATCGCCGTGAACGAGGCCGGTGATCCCGTCGCGCAGCAGGCCGTCGAGTACCGGGTGCTCAAGGACACCTCTGTCTGGCAGTGGTTCCGCACCGGCTCGCGGTGGAGTTATGACCGCGTGGCGCGGGAAACCGAGGTGGCGGCCGGAACCCTGACCATCGGGGCCGAGGCTCCGGCGGTGGTGCGTCAGGTGGTGGATTGGGGGTCCTACCGGTTGGTGGTGCGCGACCCGGTTTCGGGCGCGGCGACCTCTGTCGGGTTCTGGGGCGGTTGGTACGGCACGCCCTCGGCCGACCGCCCCGACCGCCTGAAGCTGGCCGCCGACAAGGCCGGGTATCAGGCCGGCGACACCGCCCGCCTGCACATCGAGTCCGACGCCGCTGCCGAAGCCTTGCTGATCATCGCCAATGAACAGGTCCACGAAACCCGGACCATCCACGTTCCCGCTGGTGGCACCGACGTCACCATCCCGGTAAGCCCCGACTGGGGTCCGGGCGCCTATGCCCTGGTGACCCTCTACCGCCCGCTGTCGGAAAAGCTGGGCCATGCCCCCGTGCGGGCGGTGGGCGTGGCGTGGCTGGGCCTTGACCCCGCCGCCCGGACCCTGGGCGTCAACGTCGAGACGCCCACCAAGATGACCCCGCGCCAGACCCTGTCGGTGCCGGTCACTGTGACCGGCGCCAGCGGGCGGGCCTTCGTCACCCTGGCGGCGGTCGATCAGGGCATCCTGCAATTGACCCGGTTCCAGACCCCGTCGCCGCAGGATCACTACCTGTCCAAGCGCCGCCTGGGCGTCGGGATGCGCGACGACTACGGCCGCCTGATCCGGGGCTTGTCCGGCCAGGGCGACGACCAGGGCGGCGACGGGTTCGGCGGCAAAGGGCTGGACGTGGTGCCGACCCGCACCGTGGCGCTGTTCTCCGGCATGGTTGCCCTGGACGATGACGGAAAGGCCATCATCCCGCTGGAGGTCCCCGACTTCCAGGGCGAACTGCGCCTGATGGCCGTGGCCTTCGACGCCACCCGCATGGGGTCGGGCGAAACGCGCCTGACCGTGCGCGATCCGCTGGTGGCCGAGGTCATCCTGCCCCGCTTCCTCGCCCCCGGCGACCAGGGCCGGGCCACCGTCCTGCTCCACAACGTGGACGGGGCCGAAGGCGACTATACCGTCTCCATCACCGCAAAGGACGCCGTCACGGGCGGCACGACCGAACGCATTCTTCCCCTGCCCACGGGCCGGCGCGAGGTCTTCACCGTGCCGCTGAACGGCCTGGACGCCGGCATCGGGACCATTGAACTGGCGGTCCAGGGGCCGGACGACTTTGCCGTCACGCGGTCCTGGCCCCTCCAGGTCCGTCCGGCCCAGGTGCCCGAAACCCGCCAGATGGTGCAGTCCATGGCGGCGGGCGAGCAAATCACCCTTGGCAGCGACCTTCTGGACGGCTTCGTCCCCGGCACTGGCGCGGTCGCCGTCAGCCTGTCGCGCTGGCAGGGGCTGGACGTGCCCGGCCTGCTGCGCTGGCTGGACCGCTATCCGTTCGGCTGCCTGGAGCAGACCACCAGCCGGGCCATGCCGCTGTTGTACTTCAACGACATGGCGCTGCTGGCCGGGGTCAAGCAGGATCAAACCATTGCCGAGCGGGTACAGGATGCCATCGAACGCGTCGTCTCCATGCAGACCCCCGAAGGCGGGTTCCGCATGTGGGGGCAGTGGGGCGACGAGGCTGATCCATGGCTGTCAGTCTACACCCTGGATTTCCTGACCCGCGCCGCCGCCAAGGATTTTGACGTGCCGGCGGAAAGCCTCGCCCAAGGCCGTCGCTGGTTGGCGCGCGAGGCGTCCGGCAGCAGCCGCGAGGAGGTGCGCGCCTATGCCGCCGCCCTGCTCGCCGTAAAGGGTCTGGCCAATGCCGGAGACCTGCGCTACGCCCACGACTCCCGACTGCCCAAGGGCGCCATGGCGTTGGCCCATCTGGGGGCGGCGCTGGATGCGGTGGGCGAGCGGGCGCGGGCCAACGCGGCCTATGACGCGGCGCGCCAGGCGTTGATCCTGGACCCCGCCCAAAGCTCGGCCCAATACCAGTCCGTGCCCTATGGCAGTCATCTGCGCGATGTGTACGGCGTCGCGGCGGTGATGGCCGGGGCGGGCCGCAGCGCCCAGGTTCCCGCGTTGCTGGAGGCCGGCGGCACCCTGTCCGCCCCCATCGACGG
>LAEA01000121.1 GCA_000961745.1 Rhodospirillaceae bacterium BRH_c57
CATCCATGACATGACCCGCACCCCGGCGGCGATGCGCGGGACGAGGTCCGGCGGCGCGGCGGTGAACCCGACGCGCAGGCCCGGCGCCATGCTCTTGGAGCAACTGGTCATGTAGATGGTGCGTTCCGGCGCCATGCTGGCCAGGGTAGGCAGGGGGCTGTCCATCAGATGGCCGTAAATGTCGTCTTCCAGGATGAACAGGCGGTGGCGCCGCGCGACCTCGACAATGGCTTCGCGGCGGGCGACGGACATGATGCGCGCCGTCGGGTTCTGCTGCGTGGGGATTGTGTATAGAATGGTCGGGCTATGTATGCGGCAGGCGTCGTCGAGGGCGGCGGGGATGATCCCCTCGGCATCCATCGGCAGGCCATGTGGGCGCAGGCCCAGGGATTGCGCGGCCGCCTTGCCGCCAGGGAACGTCAACTCCTCCATGAGGACGCAATCGCCCGTGCGGCAGACCGCCATCATGGTTGCCACCATGGCCTGCTGCCCGCCTGACGTCAGGATGACCCGCTCGGGCGGCACGGCCACGCCCAGTCGGGCCAGCCACGCCGCCCCGGCCACGCGGTGCTCCAGCAGGCCGGCATCCGGGCCGTAGGTCAGAAACCGCGCGAGGTCGGTGTCCCGCGCGACGGCGGTCAGGGTTTCGGCCAGAAGGCCAGCCTGCCGGGTCAGGGTCGGGAAATTCAGACTCATGTCGATGGCGCCGTCGGCGATCGGCAGGGAGACGGCGTAGCGGTTGTCCATCACCGGCGGCTGGCCCAGGGACTCGCTGCCGCGCACGAAGGTTCCGCGCCCCACCGCGCCATCGACCAGTCCGCGTCGCTGGGCCTCCTGATAGCCGCGCGTGATGGTGGTCACCGTGACGCCCAGCGTCCAAGCAAGGTCGCGGTGGGTCGGCAGGCGGCTGCCTGTGGGCAGAGTGCCGTTGGTGATGGCCTCGGCAATGGCGTCGGCCAGGGCCTTGTAGGCGGGGCCGGAGCGGCCGGCGAGGTCGGGGGTCCATTTTGTCATGGTGACAATGTTGCCATTGACCAGGACAATGCGTCAACCCTACGCTAAAACCATGACAAAGGAGATGTGTCATGGAGAATTGTACTACGACAATATGTTCCGCTTCCAACCACGGCCCCACGGTTGCCGAGGCCCGCGCCCTCGTCGCCGCTGGCATCCGCCTGATGATGCGCGGCTTTGGGGTATGGATTGTCGTGGTCAGCGATGGCATTCTTGACCGCCTCGACCGGGCGCGCGAACGGCGTGTCCTGCGGACCTTCGACGACCGCGCGCTGTCCGACATCGGCCTCAGCCGAAGTGACCTCGACCGCTACACCTAGGGGATTTCCATGCCGATGTTGCCGCTGTTCCAGGTGGATGCCTTCACCGACCGGGTGTTGACCGGCAATCCCGCCGCCGTGATGCCGCTCAAGGAATGGCTGCCCGACGAGACGCTGCGAGCCCTGGCGGCCGAGAACAATCTGTCCGAAACCGCGTTCTTCGTGCCGGACGGGGAGGGCCACGCCATCCGCTGGTTCACCCCGTCATGCGAGGTTCCGCTGTGCGGCCATGCCACATTGGCCTCGGCCTTCGTGCTGTTCGAGCATTTGGGTTTTGCCGGGGAAGTGGTGCGCTTTTCGACCCGCGAGCGGGGAACGCTGGAGGTCCGGCGCAGCCCCAACGGGCGGCTGGTCATGGACTTTCCGGCCGGGGTGACGAAGCGGGCGATCATGCCCGAGGGCATCGAACGGCTGGTTGGTGGACGCCCGCTGGAAGCCGTCAAGATGGGCGACGACGACCTCTTGGTGGTGTTGGATTCGGCCGAGCGGGTGCGCACCCTGGCGCCGCGCCTGACGGCTTTTGCCGGTTTCAAACTGCGCGGCTTGGTGGTCACGGCCGAGGCGGCGCCCGAGGACAACGCCGACATTGTGTGCCGCTACTTCGCCCCCGGCTATGGCATTGCCGAGGACCCGGCCACGGGTTCCATCCACACCTTCCTGGTGCCGTTCTGGGCGCCGCGCCTGGGCAAGACCGAGATCGTCTCGCGCCAGGTGTCGGGGCGCGGCGGGCGGCTGTACTGCCGTGACCTTGGCGAGCGTACCGAAATTGCCGGGGACGCGGTTCTCTATATGCGGGGGGAGGTGTCGCTATGACCGCATGTGGAGGACCGGCCCGTGCCGACCGGATGCTGCCTGACCGGGCGGCGCTTGAGGATGCCGCCGCGCTGATCGCCCGGCACATGGCGCCGACGCCGCAGATCGTGTGGCCGCTGCTGTCGCGCCGTGCCGGGTGCGACGTGGTGGTCAAGCATGAGAACCACACCCCCATCGGGGCCTTCAAGGTGCGCGGCGGCTTGGTCTACCTGACAAAGCTGCGGGAGCAGCAGCCCTGCGTGCGCGGCGTCATCACCGCCACGCGCGGCAACCACGGCCAATCGGTGGCACGGGCGGCCACGGCCCTGGGGCTGGCCTGCGTGATCGTCGTGCCCGAAGGCAACAACCCCGAAAAGAACGCCGCCATGGAGGCGTTCGGGGCGGAGCTGATCGTTCACGGCCACGACTTTCAGGCCGCTGCCGAATTTGCGCACACGCTGTCGGCGACGCGGGGGCTGCACTTCATTCCGTCCTATCACCCGTGGCTGATTGCCGGGGTGGGGACCTATGCGATGGAATTGTTTACGGCCCATCCCGACCTCGACGCCGTGTTCGTGCCCATCGGCATGGGGTCGGGCATCAGCGGTCTGATCGCCGCCAAGCAGGCGCTGGGGCTGACCACCCGCATCATCGGCGTGGTGTCCGAGGGGGCCGACGCCTACCTGCGGTCCTTCCTGGCCGGGCGGGTGGTGACGACCGAGACCGCCGACACCATTGCCGACGGCATGGCCTGCCGCTCGCCGGACCCGCAGGCGCTGGAGGTCATCCTGGACGGCGTGGCCAATATCGTGACGGTCAGTGACGCCCAGGTGTGCGATGCCATGAGCGCCTATTTCACCGACACCCACAATCTGGCCGAAGGGGCGGGCGCCGCGCCGCTGGCCGCTCTTTTGGCCGAGCATGACGCCTGGGCGGGCCGCAAGGTCGGCCTTGTCCTGTCGGGCGGCAATGCTGATCGGGCCTTGATGCGGGAGGTTTTGGGGTTGGGGCGCTAACATAAGGCCGGGCTCTGCCCGGACCCGCAAAGGGCCTTGGCCCTTTGATCCCATGAGGTTTCTGCGCTACGCGCGGCTTTGCTCCGTCACGTCACGAGGTCAAGGAGGCTGACCTCCTTGCGGGCGCGGGCAGAGCCCGCTTTGCTTCCCAAAGTTAGCGCCCATGAGGTGTTGGAGTAGCTCCTCCGCTTTCCAGATGGTTGGCATCCGCTATGGGGCCGCTATGATGGGGCCGCGCCCGATTCCTTTCGCCCCAGGTGCCCATGATTTCCGACGTTGTCGCGTCGCCTTATGCCATGCAGATGTGGATCACCCTGGGGCTGACCGCCGCCGTGGTGGTGCTGTACGTGACCGAGTGGGTGTCGTTGGAGCTGACGTCGCTCGGCCTGATCGCCGCCCTGATGGTGCTGTTCCATCTGATGCCGGTGCAGGTGGCGGGCAGCGACGCCGTCCTGGATGCCACGCGCCTGTTGTCGGGTTTCGGCAATCCGGCGCTGATTGCCGTGCTCGCCTTGCTGGTGGTGGGCGAGGCGTTGGTGCGAACCGGCGCCCTGGACAGTGCCGCCGCGCTGTTTCGCCATCCCAAAATAGGGCCGAGGATAGGGCTGATGCTGGCCCTGGTGGTCGTGGCGTGCCTGTCGGCCTTTCTCAACAACACTCCCGTGGTGGTGATCTTCATTCCGATCATCCAGTCTCTGGCCCGCGAGATGGGCACGGCGCCGTCGCGGGTGATGATGCCGCTGAGTTTCGCGGCTATCCTGGGCGGCATGACCACGTTGATCGGGTCTTCGACCAACCTTTTGGTGTCCAACGCCCTCTATCAGATGGGCGAGCCGCGCCTGGGGTTCTTTGAATTCACCGGCTTCGGCGTGGCCCTGGCGGGCGTGGGGTTCGCATACATGCTGCTGGTCGGGCCGCGCCTGATGCCCAAGCACCAGTCGTTGACCGGGCAGGTGACGCGCGGCGGACAGCAGTTCATCTCGCAGATCGTGGTGCCCGAGGACTCGGCCCTGGTCGGTCAGACGGCGGTGGCCGGGCACTTCCGGGGCCTGCCCGACGTGACTATCCGCATGATCCAGCGCGGCAACCACGCCGAGCTTCCGCCGTTCGACGATTTCCATGTACGGGCCGGCGACATCCTCATCATCGCCGCGCCGCGCGCCGCTTTGGCTGAGATCGCCACCCGCCATCCCGGCCACCTGCATCCGCCGACCGGCGAGGGCGCTGACCTGATGGGCGATCGCGTGCGCAGCATGGAAGGCGACGTCACCGGCACCCCCGACGCGGGGCAGGCCACCGATCAGGTCCTGGCCGAGGCCATGGTGCCGCCGTCGTCGCGCATGGTCGGGCAGAGCCTGGAGCAGTACGGCTTCCACCAGCGGTATCACTGCGTGGCGGTCGGCGTGCTGCGCCGCGCCCGCATGATCCGCGCCCGCCTGAGCGACATCCGCCTGGAGGCCGGCGACGTTCTGCTGGTCCAGGGGCGGCCCAATCATATCAACCGGCTGCGGGCGGAGCGGGACCTTGTGATGGTTTCCGGGACCACGGACGTTCTGCCGAAGCGGGACAAGGCCGGACTGGCCGCCACTGTGTTCGGCGTTGCGGTCGGGCTGGCGGCCGTGGGGTTGGTGCCCATCGTTGTCGCGGCGCTGGTGGCGGCGACGTTGCTGATTGCCCTGGGCGCTCTCAACCTGCGTCAGGCGGTGCGCGCCATCGACCGCAAGATCGTGCTGGTGGTGGCCGCCGCGCTGGCCCTGGGCGAGGCGCTGTTCCACACCGGCGGCGCGGCCTATGTGGCCCATGCGGCGCTGTCGCTGGTCGGCACGGCCGATCCGCTGGTGGTGCTGGGCGGGTTCTTCCTGGTCGTCGCGGCATTCACCAATCTGTTGTCCAATAACGCCTGCGCCGTGCTGTTCACCCCCATCGGGTACGGTCTGGCGGCCGAGCTGGGCATCGATCCGCGGCTGTTCGCCATCACCGTGGTGCTGGCCGCCAACTGTTCGTTCGCCTCGCCCATTGGCTACAAGACCAACCTTCTGGTTATGGGGCCGGGGCAGTATGCGTTCATGGATTTCGTGAAGGTCGGCCTGCCGCTGGTGCTGGTCCTGTGGGTGGCCTTTATGGCGCTGGCGCCGATGTTCTGGGCGCTCTGATTGACGGCTGTTCCGGCGCTTCCTACACTTCACGGCTTTCAGCCAACAACCGCGCATTCTCTGAGGGGAGACGCCCATACCATGACCGCCCACACCAAGCCGGCAGACCGCCCGGCCAATCCCAATTTTTCCTCCGGCCCGTGCGCCAAGCGCCCCGGCTGGTCCACCGATGCCCTGGCCGGGGCGCTGGTTGGCCGGTCCCATCGGGCCAAGGAAGGCAAGGCCCGGCTGAAGGAGGTCATCGATCGGTCGCGCGCCATCCTGGGCATCCCCGACGACTACCGCATCGGCATCGTGCCGGCGTCGGACACCGGCGCGGTGGAAATGGCGCTGTGGTCGTTGCTCGGCCCGCGCGGCGTGGACATGGTGTATTGGGAAAGCTTCGGCAAGGAATGGGTGACCGACGTCACCAAGCAGCTCAAGCTGCCCGATGTCCGCACCTTCGAGGCCCCCTATGGCGCGCTGCCCGATCTGTCGCAAGTCGATACCAAGACCCGCGACGTGGTGTTCACCTGGAACGGCACCACGTCGGGCGTGCGGGTGCCCAACGGCGACTGGATCGCCGACGACCGCGAAGGTCTGACGATCTGCGACGCGACCTCGGCGGTCTTCGCGATGCCGATGCCGTGGGACAAGCTCGATGTGGTCACATGGTCCTGGCAGAAGGTGCTGGGGGGCGAGGCCGCCCATGGCATGATCGTGCTGTCCCCGCGCGCCGCCGAACGGTTGCAGACCCACACCCCGACGTGGCCGATGCCCAAGATCTTCCGCATGGCCAAGGGCGGCAAGCTGATCGAGGGGATTTTCTCCGGCGAGACCATCAACACGCCCTCTATGATCGCCGTCGAAGACCAGATCGACGCCCTCAAGTGGTCCGAGGAGGTGGGCGGCCTGCCCGGTCTGGTGTCGCGCACCCAGGCCAATCTGGAGGAACTTGAGGACTGGGTGGCCCGCACTCCGTGGGTTGCCTTTCTGGCCGAAGACCCCGCCACGCGGTCCTCGACCTCGATCTGCCTGACCGTGGTGGCCGACTGGTTCACCGCCCTGTCCGACGACGCCAAGGCCGCCGCCGCCAAAAAGATCGTCAGCCTGCTCGACAAGGAGGGCGTCGCCTTTGACATCGGCGCCTACCGCGACGCGCCGGCGGGCTTGCGCATCTGGGGCGGGGCGACGGTGGAGGCGTCGGACGTTGCCGCGCTGTGCCCGTGGCTTGATTGGGCCTATGCCACGGTGGCTGCGGAGCACGGTGCCTAAAGAAAGTTTACAGCGGCCCGGCACACAAAAAACAACAAGCCGGGCCGCTTTCTCAACAGGGAGAAAACGACCAATGCCCAAGGTCCTGGTCAGCGATACGCTGAGCCTAGCCGCCGTGCGCGCGTTCGAGGAACGCGGCATCGCGGTTGACGTCAAGACCGGTCTGTCGGCCGACGAACTGAAATCCATCATCGGCCAGTACGACGGCCTCGCCATTCGCTCGGCCACCAAGGTTACGGCCGACGTGCTGGCCGTGGCGGAAAACCTCAAAGTGGTCGGCCGGGCCGGCATCGGGGTGGACAACGTGGACGTGCCCGCCGCCAGCCAGCGCGGCGTGGTGGTCATGAACACCCCGTTCGGCAACGCCATCACCACGGCCGAGCACACCATCGCCATGATGATGGCCATGGCCCGCTCCATCCCCGAGGCCAACGCCTCGACCCATGCGGGCAAGTGGGAGAAGTCCCGCTTCATGGGCATGGAACTGTTCGGCAAGACGCTGGGCGTCATCGGCTGCGGCAACATCGGCGCCATCGTGGCCGACCGGGCGCAGGGCCTGAAGATGCGGGTGGTGGCGTTCGATCCCTACCTGTCGCAGGAACGCGCCGTGGAACTGGGTGTCGAGCGGGTGGACCTCGACGACCTTCTGGCGCGGGCCGACATCATCACCCTGCACACCCCGCTGACCGATGGCACGCGTGGAATCATCAATGCTGCTGCCCTCGCCAAGACGAAAAAGGGCGTATGCATCGTCAACTGCGCGCGCGGCGGGCTGGTGGTCGAGACCGACCTCAAGGAAGCATTGGACAGCGGCCATGTGCGGGCCGCTGCCCTGGACGTGTTCGAGGCTGAACCGGCCAAGGCGAACGCGTTGTTCGGCATGGACAACGTTGTCTGCACCCCGCACCTTGGCGCCTCGACCGAGGAAGCGCAGGAGAATGTCGCTCTCCAGGTGGCCGAGCAGATGGCCGACTACCTGCTGACCGGGGCGGTCACCAATGCTCTCAACATGCCCTCCGTTTCGGCCGAGGATGCGCCGCGCCTGCGCCCCTACATGCGGCTGGCCGAACAGATCGGCAGCTTTGCCGGGCAGATCACCCGGACGAGCATTTCCCACGTCACGGTGGAATATCGCGGTGACGCGGCGGCGCTGAACGTCAAGCCGTTGACCGCCATCCTGTTGCAGGGCCTGCTCGCCCCGCAGATGGAAAGCGTCAACATGGTCAACGCCCCCCTGATCGCCAAGGAACGGGACATCCAGGTGTCCGAAGTCCGCACCGAAAGCAGCGCCGACTATCATTCCGTGGTGCGCCTGACCGTGACCACGGAACGCCAGACCCGCACCGTGGCAGGCACGATGTTCGGCGGCGACAAGCCACGCATTATCGACATCAACGGTGTGCCGGTGGAGGCCGAACTGGGCCGCCACGTCCTCTATGTGGTCAATGAGGACAAGCCGGGATTCATCGGGGCGCTGGGCACGGTGCTGGGGTCCGGCGGGGTCAACATCGCGTCCTTCCACCTGGGCCGAGATGCCGAAGGCGGCCGGGCCATCGCCCTGGTCAGCGTTGATGCGGCCGTGCCCGAAGGCGTGCTCGACGAGGTTCAGGCCTTGCCCCATGTGGTGCAGGTGATGGCTCTGGAGTTCTCGTAAGTATTGGCACTATCGGCCGAGCCTTGTTTCTGGCTCGGCCGAAAGTCCACATGATGATCGGGTGTATTGGCGCGAATAGTTTGCTACACTCCGCCCAAATCGAGCGTCAGGTGGAGGGGAAGAGGCACGATGAATGAGCTGAGTCGGCCCGGTGAGGCGGCAGACGTTGAACACACCATCGATCTTTTGATCGCGGGCAAGTACCTGTCTGTCACCGACAGCAGCGATCCCTTGGGGCACAAGGTTTTTGAACTGGCCCAGACGCTTCACAAGCGTGCCAAAGGCGAACTGGTCCGCATCGTCGATATGTCGGTCAACGCCAACGAGGCGGTAACCTCGACAGCCGAGATCATGCGCGCCGTGCGTGAAGTCGATCACCGCACCCACGCCATCGCGGCGGCGGCCGACGAAATGGTCGCCAGCGTCAAGGAGATCGCCCGCAACTCGGACGACGCCGCGGCCGACGCCGCGCTCGCCCGTGACGCCGCCGACACGGCGCGCGACGCTGGTGACAACGCCGTGCGGACGATGGAAACCATCACCCGCGCGGTCGAGGAGGCCGCCGGAAAGGTCGAGGGGTTGGCCGACGCCTCCCAGCAGATCGGCGACATCGTGCAGCAGATCGAGGCCATCGCCAAGCAGACCAACCTGCTGGCCCTGAACGCCACGATCGAGGCGGCGCGGGCCGGGGATGCCGGCAAGGGCTTTGCCGTGGTGGCGTCCGAGGTCAAGAACCTGGCCATGCAGACCGCCCGCGCAACCGAGGATATTCGCTCGCGCATTGCCAACCTGCGCGGTGAAATGAGTTCCATCGTGCAGTCGATGGAGGAGGGCGCCCAGGCCGTAGAACAGGGCCGCGAGGTGATTTCCTCGACCGGCGACGGGATGCGCGACGTGCTGCTGCGCATCGAAAGCGTGAGCAGCAAGATGCAGGAAGTTGCCGCCATCCTGAACCAGCAGAATGCCGCCTCGGGCGAGATTTCCGAGGGCATCGGCACGATTGCGCAGATGGCGTCGGCCAACGTGGAGTCCGTGGGCTCCATCCTGACCGTGATGGATCATGCCGACAACCTGATCGCCAAGGGTATCAGCGAACTGGCCGAGCAGGAAATCCAGGACTTCACCGTGCATGTGGCGAAGTCCGATCACATGATCTGGCGCAAGCGGCTGGCGGAAATGGTGGCCGGCCGCACCACCCTGAATCCTGACGAGCTTTCCGACCATCATTCGTGCCGTCTGGGCAAGTGGTACGATGCGCTCAAGGATACCGAGGTGCGCAACCACCCGGCCTTCACCAAGCTGGCCACTCCCCATCGCGATGTCCACGCGGCGGGAATCGAAGCGGCGCGACGCTATAACAACAACGACCTGGATGGCGCCCTCGAATACATCCAAAAGGCGGCGGATGCCTCCGTTGGTGTGATGAAGTATCTCGACGAGATCGCCAACCGTTAGTCCGCAGGCATGCGTTCAGACACCCGGCCGGCCAGGGAGATCCCAGGCCGGCCGCTGTTTTTTGTGCGCCTGCGAAGGGTCAGTCACGAAGGAGTCCCAATCCCGCAACAATACCTTCCCTGGAACCCCGAACGGATTAGCCGGATCGTACTGCTACTTCAGGGCGGAACGGGGACGGTTGATGAACGGTGTTTCATTCCTTGCTGCGGCGGCGCACCACATGCAGGCCGGCGTGGCGGTCACCGACCGGGAAGGGCTCTATGTCGATTTCAACCAGCACTTCTGCGACCTGCATGGCTATGCGCGCGAAGACCTGATCGGCCGCCACTTCACGGAGGCCAGCCCGGAGCACTTCCGCGAGCCCCTGCGCCGCTTGCACGACACCTTCTTCGTGAACGGCAAGGAGGCGCCGTCCTATTGGCAGTTGCGCCGCAAGGACGGCAAGGAGATCTACGTCAAGTCGCACTCATCGCTGTACCGCAGCGAAAGCGGGGCGCCCTACCGCGTTACCACGATGGTCGACATGACCGACCGCTATCGCCTGGAACGGGAACTGGCCCGCGAGAAGGAATGCGCCGAGGCCGCCATCGGTCAGTTGCGAGCCACCCAGCGCAATCAGCTTCAGGCCGAGAAGATGGCCTCCCTTGACGACTTGCTGTGCGGCGTCGCCCACGAGTTGAACACGCCCATCGGCGTCACCCTGACCAGCACGACCCACTTGGTGCGCAAAGTCGAAGACCTCAAGCAGGCGTTGGCCGATGGTACTTTGACCCACGGCGAGTTGACCCGCTTCCTGCGCACTGCCGAGGATACCCTGGCCCTGCTGCGCGCCAGTACGGAGCGGGCCAGTACGGTGGTCGACAGCTTCCGGCAGGTGGCCGCCGGGCGCAATCACGAGGACCCGGTGCCCATCAAACTGCGCGCTCATGCCGATGCGGTGGTGCACTCGATGGCCCACCTCATCGTCGGCCGGCCCATCGAGTTGCAGGTTGAGATCGCAGACGATCTCCAGATCACCACCCATCCCGGTGTCCTGGCGCGCTGCATCACTGCACTGCTCGCCAATGCGCTGGAACACGGCATGACCGACCGTCCGGCCAGCCGTGGGCTCGGTCGGGTGCTGCTGTGGGCCGGCCGGGCCGAGGACACCGTGACCATCACCGTCCGCGACAACGGCGAGGGCATCAAGGGCAAGGACCTGCCCCGCGTGTTCGATCCGTTCTTCAGCGGCGCGCGCCAGTTGGGCCGCACCGGGCTTGGCCTGCACATGACCTACAACCTGGTCACCCAGACGCTGGGTGGCACGATCTCTGTGGAATCAGTGCGCGGTCACCATACAGCTTTCCGAATGACCATTCCGCTCGACGTCCGCCAGGACCGGCACCGCAAAACCCATTGACCGGATGCCCACTGACCAGAATTGAGAGAATGATCGTGATGGCAGGGCAGACTATTCCCCCCGTCGAGGATGACGATGATCTGGGCTCGGCGACCGAGTTGCACCGCCTGGCCTTGCTGGGCGGCCTTGCGCCCGGCATCGCGCACGAGGTGAACACCCTGCTGGGCGTGGTGGTCACGGCGGCGTCCCACTTCACCGTCCTGCGGCGAACCCTGGTCGAGCGACTGGAGGGCGACAGCCTGACGCGCCGCGACCTGGACACTTATCTGGAGGGCGCCCACAAGGCCGAGCGCATCATGCTCACCAACCTGGAACGGGCCGCCGCCCTGGCCCGCAGTTTCAAGCATGTGTCGGTGGCCCAGCATCACGAGGACATTCAGCACCTTGTGCTGCTCGGCACGCTGGAGGACGTGATCCAGTCGGGCCATGGCCTGCTGCGCACCCTGCCGCATTCGCTGCACCTCGATTGCCCGCCTGACATGGAGGTGGACACGGTACCGGGCGCCCTGGCCAGCATCCTGCTCAACCTGCTGTCGAATTCGGCCAAGCACGCCTGTCCGGCCGATGTCTGCCGGACCGATCCGGTGGCCATCACCGTGGCCGCCCGCATCTGCGACGCCGAGACATGGTCCCTGACCTATGCCGACACCGGATGCGGCATTCCCGCCCATCTGGCCGACCGGGTGTTCGAGCCCTTCGTGACCACGCGGCGCGGCGCCGGGGGCAGCGGCCTCGGCCTGTCCATCGTGCGCACCATGGCGGCCGAGGTTCTCGGGGGCAGGGTCGAACTGACCTCGGCCCCCGGCGTGGGGACGACCTTCCACTTCATATTCCCGCGCACGCGGGCCATTGCCAAGGATGGAGGCTGCCATGCATGACGACAGGCTGTTGTTCCTGCGCCAGGACGGGCCGTCGGCGTCCCTGTCGGACGACCTGCGCGGCGAGCCGTGGCTGCTGCTGGTCGTTGACGACGAGGAGCAGGTTCATGCTGTAACGCAACTGTCCCTTGACGGGGTCAGCTTCCAGGGCCGGCCGGTGCACCTGCTGTCCGCGTACTCGGCGGCCGAGGCGTCGGCCATCCTGCAGGCCGAGCCGGACGTCGCCCTGATCCTCCTCGACGTGGTCATGGAAACCGAAAACGCCGGCCTGTCCCTGGTGCGCTGGATCCGCCGCGACTTGGGCAACCGTGACATCCGCATCATCCTGCGCACGGCCCATCCGGGACACGCGCCGGAGCGGCGGGTGATCCTCGACTACGACATCAACGACTACAAGACCAAGACCGAGTTGACCTCGGATCGGCTGTTCTCCGCCGTGGTCGCCGGGTTGCGGTCCTACGAGCAGGTGCGCACCATCAGCCGCCTGCTGGCCGACGTGAAGGTGGCCCAGCGCGCCACGGTGTTCGCCCTGGCCGATTTGGCCGAGCACCGCGATACCGACACCGGCGCCCACATCCGCCGGGTCCATGACCTGTCCGTGGCGGTGGCGGAACGGCTGCGCAGCCGGGGGCACTTTGCCGCCGAGATTGATGACCGCTTCATTGAGGGCATCGGGCTGGCCAGCACCTTGCACGATGTCGGCAAGGTCTCTGTGCCTGACCATGTGCTGCGCAAGCCGGGGTCCCTGGACGCGCGGGAGTGGGAAGTCATGAAGGCCCATACCATTTCGGGCGGCGCCATCCTGGCGCGCTCCGCGTCGCTGCTGGGCGGGCAGGGGTATCTGGCCATGGGGGCCGAGATCGCCCGTCACCACCACGAACGCTTCGACGGCAGTGGCTATCCCGATGGGCTGAGCGGCGAAAGCATTCCCTTGTCGGCTCGCATCACGGCGGTGGCGGACGTGTACGACGCCCTGATCTCGGCCCGTCCCTACAAGGACGCTTGGGAGCCTGAACGCGCCCTGGCGGTGATGCGTGGGGAGGGGGGACGGCATTTCGACCCGCTCGTCCTTGACGCCTTTCTGGACATCATGGCCAACCGTCTTTGAACACTCGAATTTTTCGGCGAATTTTCCGGTGAGGATGCAGCATGACCCGTGACGATGCCCCGCTTGTTTTCCGCCCCGATCCGGTTTCTGGCGCCGAACCGGCTGTCCCGGAGCACCCATGGCTGGAGCACCCCTGGACTGTTCTGGTGGTCGATGACGAGCCCGAGGTTCACAAAGTATCGTGGCTGGTCCTGGAGGAAATCCGCTTTCGCGGGCGGCCCCTGCATCTGGTCGGTGCCCAGTCTGCCGCCGAGGCACGCAAGGCACTGGCCGAGAACCCCGATACCGCCGTCATCCTGCTCGACGTGGTGATGGAGACCGAGGATGCCGGCCTGCGGCTGGTGCGCGAAATCCGCCAGGACATGGGCAATCAGGCCGTCCGCATCATCCTGCGCACCGGGCAGCCCGGTCAGGCGCCGGAGCGGCGTGTCGTGGTCGATTATGACATCAACGACTACAAGGCCAAGAACGAACTGACGGCCGACAAGCTGTTCACCACGGTGATCGCCGCCCTGCGCGCCTACGAGGACATCCGCACCATCGAGCGGTTCCGTGAGAACGCCTTCGGGCAACTTGGCGACCAGCTTGGCCTGATGCACGACGTTCTGTCCATGTGCCCCGCCCCGGTGGCGGTGATTGGCTGCGACGGCGTGGTGTCGTCGTGCTCGACGGCTTTTGCCGCCGCGCTCGGCCTGGAGTGGCGGCATCTGATCGGCGAGCCGCTGGCCCCCCTGCTGCCTGCCGTGGACCGCGCGTTGACCGCCGCCGACGGGACGGGCTACGCGGTGGTGGACGGGGTTGCGGTGCGCCTGCGCCGCGACGAGGCGGGGGCGCCGGCCGGAGCCGTGCTGCGGCTGGAGGAGGATCTGTCATGAGTATTATTGGCGCTGCCACCCCTGGACAGGAAATGCTTAGTCTGCGTGGGCTGAGCTTTCTAGTGGTCGATGACAACCGATACATGCGCAATCTGTTGCGCGGTATCCTGGCGGCCTTTGGCACCAAGGACGTGCGTGAGGCCGGCGACGGGGCCGATGCCTTCAAGGAACTGCGCCACTATTGTCCTGACATCATCATCAGCGACAATTACATGTCGCCGCTCGACGGTATTGAGTTCACCCGCATGTTGCGGACCAGCCGCGACAGCCCGGCACCCATGGTCCCGGTCATCATGGTGACCGGCTACACGGATCTGCACAACGTGGTGGCGGCCCGCGACGCCGGTGTCCATGAGTTCCTGGCCAAGCCGGTGTCGGCCCATGCCCTGTACGGCCGCATCCATAATGTGCTGACCAAACCCCGGCCGTTCGTGAAGGTCGGCAGTTACTTTGGCCCGTGCCGCCGCCGCCGCCACCACGCCAACCGTGACGGCCGGCAAGAGCGCCGGGTGGCCCAGTGCGACCTGGTCGATCCCGGTCCCATCGGACCGTTCTTGGTCGAAGGATTACACCAATAATTATCCATTCCGATCGCTATGTGAACAATGTTTGCCACATTAATTAACAGTTATAATGCGGTAATATATGGCCTGGACAATGGTCATAAAATTGAAAAAGAAATGGTAATTATTATAGAAATATGAAATTCTTATCCTAGCGCCAAGGATGTTGTTTGTCTGTTCTAAAGCAGGCGCCGTGCCCTTGGGGTTGGGGGAACGTTGGAGGTGTTCAATATGAGGGCGTTGTCGGATCTACGCATCGCGACCAAGATATTCATTGTCATCGGAATGATGGGTGCCGTTTCGGTTGGTATCGCCATTCTGGGGGTTGTTGATCTCAGCAAGCTGAGCGCTACGGCCGATGAGCTTGGTGTGGCGGCGAATGAAGTCCGGTTGGGAGCCAGCATCGGGCAGAACGTCCTCGAACTTAATCGGTATGAATATCGTCTGGCGGCCAGCCCCGAGTACTATGACGAAGCGGTTGCCGGCGTGGCCCGCGCCAAGGCGCAGATCGAGGATCGGCTTACCCGTCTCGAAGTCACGGCGGGCGAAACGCGCGGCGCAATGCTTCAGACCCTCCGCCAGCAGTACATGGTTTATATCAAGGAACTTGAGCACACCATCGAGGTCGCCGGGTCGGTCAAAGATCAGATCACTCTCGGCGCCGCACAACAGGCCGTCCTTGAAAGTGTCCGGGCCAGTCGGGCCGACGCCGCCGCGCTCGGCAAAACAACGACCGAGTTCGTGAATCTGGTGGACAAGCGGAGCGAAACCCTATCGGCCTTCGCCAATGAAACCGCGGAAAGCACGACGCTCCTGATGATCGTGGCGTCTGCAATCGGCGTGGCGGCTGGAGTCATTCTCGGTATTTTTATTGCGAAAAGCGGCATCACCACGCCGTTGGCCCGCACCATCGTACCGCTGCGGCAACTGGCCGAAGGCGAGCTTGATGTCGAGATCATCGGCATGGAGCGCGGCGATGAAGTGGGTGAGGTGGCTCGCGCCCTCGAAATCTTCCGTCAGAACGCTACGGAGCGCGCCGAGGCGCTGGGTCGGGAACGCGCCGAGGAACAGCGCCGCATGGAGCGTGGCAAGCGCATGGAGCATCTGACGTTGGCGTTCGACGATTCCGTGACGCGCCTGTTGGGCAGCGTTGCCGGATCGGTCGAACATCTGCACGACGCGGCGGAATCCCTGTCCAGTGCCTCGCAGGAAACCAACGCCCAGTCGGCCGCCGTGGCGGCTGCAACCGAGGAAGCCTCGGCCAACGTGCAGACGGTCGCCTCGGCCACCGAGGAACTCTCCAGTTCCGTGAACGAGATTGGCATCCAGGTTCAGAAGTCGAGCGAAATTGCCGCTCGCGCCGTCGAGCAGGCCGAAAAGACCAACGTGACCATCGAAGGATTGGCCGCCGCAGCCGGACGGATCGGCGAAATCGTCAAGCTCATCACCGACATTGCCAGCCAGACCAACCTGCTGGCCCTGAACGCCACAATCGAGGCAGCGCGTGCCGGGGACGCCGGCAAGGGGTTCGCGGTCGTCGCCAACGAGGTCAAGCAACTGGCCAGCCAGACCGCGCAGGCGACTAAGGATATCGCACAGCAGATTGCCAACGTGCAGGCCGAAACACAGGGTGCCGTGGACGCCATCCGCACGATTACCGCCACCATCCAGGAAATCGACCAGATCGCTACGGCCATCGCCAGCGCTGTGGAAGAACAAAACGCTGCCACGCTGGAAATTTCTCGCAACGTTCAGGAAGCCGCCCAGGGAACCGAACAAGTTTCGGCCAACATCGCCGGAGTGTCGGAAGCCGCAGGGCACACCGACGCCGCGTCGCAGCGGGTGTTCAGTTCGGCCCAGGAATTGCAGACCGAAGCAGAGACCCTGCGGACTTCCGTGGAAGGATTCCTGTCCGATATCCGGGCGGCCTGATCCCATTTCCAATTGCGTCGATGACCCAAAGAGAGTAGACAGCTTTACCGCCGGTTCCGGGCTCTCCGGGGCCGGCGGTGCCGTGTCCGGCTCTCCGTTAGCGCCTTCCTGGGAAGTGGTCCCGATGACCGATACCGCCAACAAGGCTCTTTTGCCGACCGGCCTGCGCGATGTGCTGCCGCCCGACGCGGCGCGCGAGGGGCATGCCGTTGATCGCCTGCTGTCGGCCTTCGTCCGCCACGGGTACGAGCGCGTCAAGCCGCCGCTGATCGAGTTTGAGGAAAGCCTGCTCGACGGCCCCGGCATGGCCACCGCCAAGGATACCTTCCGGGTCATGGACCCGGTGTCGCAGCGCATGATGGGCCTGCGCGCCGACATGACCATTCAGGTGGCGCGCATCGCCACCACCCGCCTGTCCCACGCTCCGCGCCCTTTGCGTCTGGCCTATGCCGGACAGGTTCTGCGGGTCAAAGGCGACCAAATCCGCCCCGAACGTCAGTTCACGCAGGTTGGCGTCGAACTGATCGGTCCGGTCGGTCCGGCCGCCGATGCGGAGGTGATCGTGCTGGTCGCCACCGCTCTGGCCGATCTGGGGGTCGAAGGGGTGAGCGTTGATCTCAACCTGCCGTCGCTGGTCCCCGCGCTGTGCGATGACCTGGACCTGTCGCACGATGCCCGCGACCGCCTGCGGGCCATGCTTGACCAGAAGGACGTCACCGCCGTGCGCGGCCTGGGGGCCGAGGCCGCCTCGCTGTTCGGCGAGCTGCTGGGCTGCATCGGCCCGGCCGACGACGCCCTGGCCTGCCTGCGCCGCCTGGACCTG
>LAEA01000253.1 GCA_000961745.1 Rhodospirillaceae bacterium BRH_c57
CCCGCCGGGCGTGGTCGATCGGCCTGCGGGCCGGCTGGTGTCGGGGCAACCCCTTTCTCAAGATGGGCCTGGACACCACTGCCGTCGGCGGCATGACCCGCCCGGCGACCAGGGCCGAACTGGATGCCTTCATCGCGGCGGCCGACGCCAAGGGATGCCCCAGCATGGGCACCGCCGCCCTGCTGGCCTTCGAGATGTGCCAGCGCGAGGGCGACGTGATCGGCACGGTGGACGACACCGGGCGCCTGCACGGCCTGTCATGGTCGGGCTACCGCTCGCCCTCGGCCGTGGGCGCCCGCGCCGAAATCCGCATCCGACAGCACAAGACCGGAACCTGGGTATGGGTGCCGTTGATCGACGGCGAAGGCGAGCTGTTCCCCGGCTTGGTCGCGCGCCTGGACGCCACGCCCCAGGTCGGGCCGCTGATCGTCATGCGCGACCAGGTCGATCGGCGCGCGAAGGTGCGCCTGCCGTACAAGGAAGACCACTTCCGCCACCTGTACCGCGAGATCGCCGACGCCGCCGGCCTCGACAAGACCCTCTACTTCATGGGCTTCCGCCACGGCGGCCTGACCGAGCTGGGCGACGCCGAGGCCACCGACCAGGAAATGATGAGCCTGGGCGGCCACAAGACCCGCCAGATGCTCACCGTCTACGCCCGCACCACCCGCACCCAGGCCGCAAACGCCGCCCGGAAACGCCGCGTCCTGAGAACAGAATCAGCACAGAGTTCGGAACGCGGTTCGGAACGGGCCTGAGCGCTACAGAGAAAGACCCGGAACGCCAGCGTTACCGGGGTCCTCAATAGTGAGCCCGACAGAATTGGAACCTGTGATCCCCTGCTTGAAAGCCGAATCAGAGATTCCTGAAGCGGCAGACAAACCTGAGATTTAACCCTAAGCTGTGCTGCGGGATGCTGTCTCGAGCATCCGGAAGCACAGCTTGATACTACGTTTGGGGGGGCACATGAAAAGCGAGCGGACGCTGTGGATCATAATATCAACGGGGGCGGTGGTTTCCCTCCCCCTAGTGTTCATCGGCGGCCTAGTGACCGGATTAGAAGCTTCTAGAATAGGCGATTTGGACGCGCCGAGCATGGCCGCCTGGGTTGCCGCTTTCGCCACCGTTGCAATCGCCGCTCTTACCTATGTCCTTGCGGCGGAGACATGGCGCCTCCGGCACGAGCAGATGCGACAGACCGAGGCCCTTCGCGTGGAGGCAATCAAGCCATTCGTAGATCTATTCCTTGAGCCTGCGCCGGTCTCATTCAAATTATTCAACGTACACGTCTCCAATGGTGGCAATGGGCCGGCGCGCAACATTCAGTTCGCAATGTCCGGCCCTGACGGAAGACCGCCAAGTGCGGTAGAGACTAAGATCATAGGCGCTCTGCAGGGGCCTTCAATGATCAGCTCTGGCATCGCTGCGCTGGCGCCAGGGAAGGACAGAGAGAGCTTCGTTTTGAATTTCGTAGACCTGACGGGGAAGTTTGGAGATGCCGTTTTCGGCGCATCCGTGCTTGTGACAATCAGTTATGAGGACGTGGAGGGGCGTCGATATAGCACAGAAGCGGTGCTAGACCTCAGTGAGTACAGAGGCATCGTTGCTGTGGGTGGGGATAATCCCCTTTATAAACTTCGTGATGAAGTGGAGAAAATTCGGGGCATTCTAGACGGCTTCCGGAGCGGCGGCTCCGGCCGCCGCATGAACGTGAATCTGTTTACTGCCGGCGACCGGAAGGACGAAGACGCGGCTTTCCGTCGCTGTATCGACGAGGCCAAATTCTGACGCGAGAGCACCCGCTGAACCTGGCGCGCCGAGGTCATCGACCAGGAAATGATAAGCCTGGGCGGCCACAAGACCCGCCAGATGCTCACGGTCTACGCCCGCACCACCCGCACCCAGGCCACAAACGGAGCCCGAAAACGCAGCGTCCTGAGAACAGAATCAGCACAGAGTTCGGAACGCGGTTCGGAAAGCGGTTCGGAACGGGCCTGACCACCACAGAGAAAGACCCCGGAAACGTCAACGTTTCCAGGGTCCTAAATGGTGAGCCCGACAGGATTCGAACCTGTGACCCGCTGATTAAAAGTCAGCTGCTCTACCAACTGAGCTACGGGCCCGCAAGGGGCGGTGCCGGCCGGTTGGGGCGGCGGGAGGCGCACCATAGGGGCGCCTGCCCGGTCGGTCAAGAGGCTTGCGCCGCCAATCCGTTGCCGCCGGGGCCGGCCAGAGACCCGCCGGCCGGCTTACTGGGCGTCGGCGGCAACCTGCATCTTCACGATGGCGTCAGGGTAGGCCACTTTGCCGTTCATGCTCTGGTCGCCCTTCTTGATCTGGTCGACGAACTCCATGCCCTCGACCACTTCACCCCAGATGGTGTACTGGCGGTCCAGGAAGGATGCCTGATCGAGCACGATGAAGAACTGGCTGTCGGCCGAGTTGGGGTCCTGGGCGCGGGCCATCGAGGCAATGCCGCGCACGTGCTTGGTGTCGGAGAACTCGGCCTTCATCTTCTTGCCCGAGCCGCCCATGCCGGTCCCGGTCGGGTCGCCGCCCTGGGCCATGAAGCCGTCGATGACGCGGTGAAACACGGTGCCATCGTAGAACCCCTCGCGGGTCAGTTCCTTGATGCGGGCGACGTGATTGGGCGCCAGATCGGGACGCAGGCGAATGACCACGCGGCCATGCTCCAGATCCATGTACAGGGTGTTTTCAAGGTCGAGGTCTGCGGCCGTGGCCGGCGCGGTCGTGGTCATGGCGATAAATGCTCCGACAAACAGAATCTTCAAGAGTTTCAGCATGGTATGAACGCGCCCTTTCACGGGTTCTCAGCATCCAGGCGGTCGAGTTCGCTGAACTTTTCGCTCAGAGAGCCACGGACGACAGGCGGCACGAAGGACTCGATGTCGCCACCCAGGCGTCCGATCTCCTTGACGAACCGCGACGAAATGAACTGGCAACGCTCCGAGGCCATCAGGAACACGGTCTCGATGCGCGGCTTCAGGCGGGCGTTCATGCCCGCCATCTGAAACTCGTACTCGAAGTCCGACACCGCGCGCAGGCCGCGCACGATCAGTGCGGCGCCCTGCTCCTCGGCGAAGTCCATCAGCAGGCCCTCGAACGGCTTCACCTCGACCCGCGTGTGGTTGAGGTTCAGACTGGAGATGGCCTCCTGGGTCAGGGCCACGCGCTCTTCAAGCGAGAACAGCGGACCCTTTCCGACATTGATGGCGACGCCCACCACGAGGTGGTCCAACAGGCGCGCCGCCCGGTTGATGATGTCGAGATGGCCGTTGGTAATGGGATCAAAGGTCCCTGGATAAACACCGACGCGGTGTACCATCCTGTCCCCCTATTCGGGTTGATCGGTGCCGGAGGGGCCTCCGGGTGCGTCCGGACCCTCCTGCGGTTCGCCTTCGGGGCCTTCAATAACGGGTATGCCCCCCTCCTCCAGGTCGGTGTTTTCGGCGTCCCCGTTCTCGGTATCTTCAGGCAGACGCGCCGCCGACACCACCTTTTCGTCGGCTGCCGTGCGGAACAACGTCACGCCCTGGGTCCGGCGGCCGGCGATGCGCACGTCGTGTACCGGCATGCGGATGAGCTGGCCGCCATCGGTGATGAGCATGATCTGCTCGGTCGCCAGGATGGGGAACGCCGCCAGCACCGGGCCGTTCTTTTCGGTGATGTCGATGTTGGCGAAGCCCTGCCCGCCGCGTCCGATGATGCGGTACTCATAGGCGGAGGTCCGCTTGCCGTAGCCGCGTTCCGTGATGGTGAGGATGAATTCCTCGTCATCTGCCATGCGCTGGAAGACTTCATGACTGAGCGCCCCGGCTTCGGCAGTCTCCCCGTTACCGTTGGCCTCTTCCTCACTTTCACCGGCAGCGCGGCGGGCCTGGGCGGCCATGCGCAGGTAGGCGTCGCGCTCGGCGATGTCGAAGTCAACGTGGCGCAGGATGGACAGCGACATGACCTCGTCGCCCTCGCCCACCCGGATGCCGCGCACGCCGGTCGATGTCCGGCCGGCGAACACGCGCACGTCGTCAACACAGAAGCGAATGCACTTGCCAAGACGGGTGGCCAACAGGACGTCGTGCTCTGGCGAACAGGTGGCGACGCCGATCAGGCGGTCCCCCTCATCCAGCTTCATGGCGATCTTGCCGTTGGACATCACGTTGGTGAAGTCGGACAGGCGGTTGCGCCGCACGCCGCCGGCCGCCGTGGCGAACATGACGTTCAGGTCGCCCCAAGTGTCCTCGTCCTCGGGCAGCGGCATGACGGTGGCGATGGTCTCCCCCTCCGACAGCGGCAACAGGTTGACCAGGGCCTTGCCCCGGCTCAACGGGTTGCCCAGCGGCAGGCGGTAGACCTTCATCTTGTAGACCATGCCGGCGGTCGAGAAAAACAGCATGGGCGTGTGGGTGTTGGCCACGAACAGCGAGGTGACGAAGTCCTCTTCCTTCGTCGCCATGCCCGACCGCCCCTTGCCGCCGCGCTTCTGGGCGCGGTAGGTGGACAGCGGCACGCGCTTGATGTAGCCGGTGTTGGTGACGGTGACGACCATGTCCTCGCGCTGGATCAGGTCTTCCATGTCGTGCTCGAACTCGATATCGAGCAGCGCGGTCCGGCGCGGGGTCGCGTAGGCGTCCTTCATCTCGACCAGTTCGGTGCGCATGATCTCGTACAGGCGTTCACGCGAGGCCAGGATGGCGAGGAATTCCTCGATCTGGGCGCCGATTTCGCGCAGTTCGCCATGGATCTTGTCCCGTTCCAGGCCGGTCAGGCGGTGCAGGCGCAGGTCCAGGATGGCCTTGGCCTGGGCTTCCGACAGGCGGTAGCGGCCGTCGATGACCCGGTAGTCGGGATCGTCGATGAGCGCCACCAGCGGCGCCACGTCCTCGGCGTCCCAATCGCGGCCCATCAGGCCTTCCTTGGCCGTCTGGGGGTCGGGCGCGGCGCGGATGAGCTTGATCACCGGGTCCAGGTTGGCCACCGCGATGGCCAGACCGACCAGGACGTGGGCGCGATCGCGGGCCTTGCGCAGTTCAAAGATGGTGCGGCGGCGAATGACCTCTTCGCGGAACTGGATGAAGGCCACCAGAATTTCACGCAGCTTCAGCATTTCCGGGCGGCCGGCGTTGATCGCCAGCATGTTGACGCCGAAACTGGTCTGCAACGGAGTGAAGCGGTAAAGCTGGTTCAGCACCACCTCGCCCACCGCGTCGCGCTTGATCTCCACGACCACGCGCACGCCGTGGCGGTCGGACTCGTCGCGGATATCGGAGATGCCCTCGATGCGCTTTTCGCGCACCAGATCGGCGATCTTGACGATCATCGACGCCTTGTTGACCTGATACGGGATTTCCGTGATGACGATGGCGTCGCGGCCGGCGCGGATCTCCTCGATCTCGCACTTGCCGCGCATGACGACCGAGCCGCGCCCGGTGGTGTAGGCCAGGCGGATGCCCTGACGCCCCAGCACGATGCCGCCGGTCGGGAAGTCCGGCCCCGGCACCAGGCGGAGGATTTCCTCCTCGGACGTGGTCGGGTCGTCGATCAGGGCGCAGCAGGCATCGATGATTTCGCCCAGGTTATGGGGCGGAATGTTGGTCGCCATGCCCACGGCGATGCCGCCGGCGCCGTTGACTAGCAGGTTCGGAAAGCGTGCCGGCAGAACCTTGGGCTCGTACACGCTCTCGTCGTAGTTGGGCTGGAAATCGACGGTGTCCTTGTCGATATCGTCCAGCATGGAATGCGCCGGCCGGGCCATGCGCGCTTCGGTATACCGCATGGCGGCTGCGGGATCGCCATCCATGGAGCCGAAGTTGCCCTGGCCGTCGATCAGCGGCAGGCGCATGGAGAAATCCTGCGCCAAGCGAACCATCGCCTCGTAGATCGAGCTGTCGCCGTGCGGGTGGTACTTACCCATCACGTCACCGACGATGCGCGCCGACTTCTTGTAAGGCTTGTTGAAGTCGTACCCGCCTTCCTTCATCGCGAACAGGATGCGGCGGTGCACGGGCTTGAGGCCGTCACGGATGTCTGGCAGGGCACGCGACACGATCACGCTCATCGCGTAATCGAGGTAGGAGCGCCTCATCTCGTCTTCGATGGAGACGGGAGAAATGTCGTACTCTGGCGGCGTCGGTAGGGCTTTATCGGTCAAGGCTGGGTGCTCGAGTCTGGGAGGATGGGGCGTGCAGACTGCCTCGGCATGGGCGGCCTCTGGTCACGGCGAACAGTAAACTGTGGCGAACGCCCCAAGGATTGGACGCAGCGCGTCACCGCACGTACGGCGGCGGACCCGCTTGATGGCACAAAATCTAGCAAATGCGCAGGGTTTGAACAACAACCCATTCGCCTGAACGCCTTGTAAAGGGCGTCTGGCGCACTCCTGATCGGCCGCCCATGGACGGCGGGCGGCCGATCAGGAAATGCCTTAGAACGGGATGTCGTCGTCGAGGTCGGCCGGGGGCGGATTGTCCCAGCCACCGCCGCCGCCACCCTGGCTTCCGCCGCCGCCAAAGCCACCGCCTGCGGCACCACCGCCGCCACCACCCTGGCCACTCCGACCACCGCCGCCACCATATCCGCCACCGCCCTGGCCGCCGCCGGAGTCATACCCGCCACCGCCACCGCCCTCGCCGCCCCGGCTGTCGAGAAGCGTCAGTTCACCCCGGAACTGCGACAGGACCACTTCGGTGGTGTAACGCTCGGCGCCGCTCTGGTCGGTCCACTTGCGGGTCTGCAACTGGCCTTCCACGTACACCTTGGAACCTTTGCGCAGAAAGCGCTCGGCAATGCCCGCGAGGTTCGGGTTGAAAATGGCGACGCGGTGCCACTCCGTCTTTTCGCGGCGCTCGCCGGTTTGCTTGTCCTTCCAGTTTTCACTGGTCGCCAGCGTGAAGTTGCAGATCTTGGATCCGTTCTGGGTGGTCCGAACCTCGGGGTCCTTCCCAAGATTGCCGATCAGAATGACCTTGTTGACGCTGCCTGCCATGGACTCCAGCTCCCGATATGATTTGGCCCGCACTTTAGCGGGCATGGATCAATAGGAAAAGGCCGGACGCACGGCGCCCAGCCTAAATTTAGGAAAAGGCCGGACGCACGGCGCCCAGCCTAAATTTAGGAAGAGGCCGGACGCACGGCGCCTGGCCCAATTTTCCCGATCCCTGCGGAACGCCTACATTTCGGAGGCGTAATCGTACTTGCCGTCTTTCCACTTGTAGAAGACGTAACCCGGCGCGGTGACGTCGCCCTTCTCGTCAAAGCCATATTCGCCCTGGACGGTCTGGAACTTGCCGGACTTGAGCTGCTTGATGACCGGGCCGGCGTCGGTGGTCTTGGCAGCCTCGACCGCCTGCACCCAGGCCTGGATGGCGCCGTAGGTATAGAGGGTGTAGCCCTCCGGCTCGTAGCCGGTTTCCTTGAACTGCTTGAGAACGTCCTGGGCCGCCGGGTTCTTGCGCGGGTCGGGGCCGAAGGTCATCAGGGTGCCGTTGCCTGCATCCCCGGTGATCGACCAATACTCGTCGGTGACCAGCGCGTCGCCGGAGATCAGCAGGGTGTCCATGTTCTGCTCACGCATCTGGCGCACGATCAGGCCCGCTTCGGTGTGATAGCCGCCGTAGTACAGGACATCAACCTTGGCCTGCTTGAGCTTGGTCACCAGGGCCGAGTAGTCCTTCTCGCCTGGGGTGATGGTTTCGTAGACAGCTTCCTTGACGCCACGCTCGTTGAGCGTCTTCTTGGTCTCGTCGGCCAAGCCCTTGGAATAAGCCTGCTTGTCGTGGACGACCGCAACGGTCTTGCCCTTGAAGTTGTCGGCGATGTAATTGCCGGCGATCAGGCCTTGCTGGTCGTCGCGACCGCAGGTGCGGAACACGTTCTCGAAGCCCTGCTCGGTGAGCTGCGGGTTGGTCGAGGCTGGCGATATCTGAATGATATCGGATTCGTTATACACGCGCGACGCTGGGATCGACGACCCGGAGCAGAAATGCCCGGCCACGAACACGACGTTCTGGTTGACGAACTGGTTGGCGATGGCCACGGCCTGACGCGGGTCACAGGCGTCGTCACCGATCTGCAGAACCAGTTGCTCGCCCATCACGCCGCCAGCAGCGTTGATGTCCTTGACGGCCATTTCGGCACCGCGCCGCATCTGCTCCCCGAACGCGGCATAGGGCCCGGTCATCGGGCCGGCGGTGGCGATGACGATCTCGGCGTGGGCGGCGCCAGCGAACAACGCGACGGCGGCAGTGGCGGAGAATAGGCCAAGCTTGAACTTACGCATCTGATACGTCTCCTCGGTCCATGAACCTTGTGAATCTTGACGGATCCTGTCGAGTACTGTGCTGGGGCTTTCGCGGGAAATCAAGGGACTATGCGACTTAAGCGCCCTTTTTACGCCACGCGAACAACCCGGCCCGTTCGAACATCCAGGGATACTGCAGGACCATGCGGTGCGACAGCGTCGCCCGGTATGCCCCCAGGGCAATAAAGAACAGGACGGCGGTGTCGATGATGTAGCCGGTGACCGACAGCAACTCGCCGCCGAACAGGGCGTAGACAAAGAATCTGTCCGCCACACCAAGCAGCAGGGCGTATGGCAGGACTTGCCATACCGGCCGCCACGTGGTGGCGAGGGCGTGGCCGGTCATGAAGGCGATGCCACCGGCAAAGATCATCGTGAACAAGATGAACGTCAGCAGGTCGGAGCCGAGGATGGCGATGTTTCCCATGGCTCAGTGCCCCCCTTCCAGATAGGCGGCGCGGATTTCCGGATTGGCGAGCAGCTCGGCCCCCGTCCCGGCCAGGGTGATGCGGCCGTTGACCATGACATAGGCCCGGTGAGCCAACTTCAGGGCGTGGAAGGCGTTCTGTTCAACCAGAAATACGGTCATGCCCTCGCTGCGGTTGATCTCGCGGATGACGTCGAATATCTGGCGGACGACCATGGGCGCTAGGCCCAGCGACGGCTCGTCCAGCAATAGCAGGCGCGGCCGACTCATCAAGGCGCGGGCGATGGCCAGCATCTGCTGCTCGCCGCCCGACAGGGTGCCGCCACGCTGGTCGCGGCGCTCCTTGAGACGCGGGAACAGGTCAAAGACCATGTCCAGGTCCTTGTCGAAGTGCGCCGCGCCGGTGCGCAGGGCACCCATCTGAAGGTTTTCCATCACTGTCATGCGCGAGAAGATGCGCCGGCCTTCGGGCGATTGCGCGATGCCGCGCTCCACCAGATGATGGGTCGGAACCTGGGTGATGTCCTCGCCTTCAAAGAGGACCTGGCCGCGCGACGCGCGGGGATTGCCACAGATGGTCATGAGCAGCGTGGTCTTGCCGGCCCCGTTGGAGCCGATGAGGGTCACGATCTCCCCCTCCTCGACCGAGATATCGACCCCCTTGAGGGCCTCGATCTGGCCATAGAAGGTATGAACGCCGCGGACTTCAAGCATTGCCGCCATCCCCCTGTTTGGTGCCCCCAGTTCTGGTGCTCAGGCCCAGGTCCTGGACGATATCCTCGGGGATGGCCTCGTCCTCGTCCTCGCCCAGATAGGCCTTGATGACCGCCGGGTCCGTCCGAACCGCGAGCGGGTCGCCGTCGGCAATCTTGCGGCCGTAGTCGAGCACCACGATGTGGTCGGAAATCTGCATCACAACGCTCATGTCATGCTCGATCAGCAGGACACCGATGCCCTCGTCGTCGCGGATCGACATCAGCAAGTCGTTGAGTTCCAGGGATTCACGCGGATTAAGACCGGCGGCAGGCTCGTCCAGGCACAGCAGCGCCGGCTGGATGCACATGGCGCGGCAGATTTCCAGGCGGCGCTGGTCGCCGTAAGGCAGGTTTCCAGCATCCCAGTCGGCGCGTTCATACAGACCGACCTTGTCGAGCCAGTATTTCGCCAGCTCAACGGCTTCCTTTTCGGCCTTCGCATACCGCTTCATGAACAGCAGCCCGGCGAGGGAAAAGGCCGAGGCCTTCATCAGCCGGTTGTGCTGGGCCACGATGAGGTTTTCCAACACGCTCATGCGCGAGAACAGCCGGATGTTCTGGAAAGTACGGGCCACGTCGGCCTTCTGGGCGATACGGAATCCCTCCATGCGTTCCAGCAGGAACGGCCCCTTGTCCGGGTGGTTGAGGGTCAGCCGGCCAACGGTCGGCTTGTAGAACCCGGTCAGGCAGTTGAACACCGTGGTCTTGCCCGCGCCGTTGGGGCCGATGATCGCGGTGATCTCGTTCTTGCGGGCGGTGAACGACAGGTCGTCGATGGCGACCAGTCCGCCGAAGCGCATGGTCAGGTGCTGAACCTCCAGCAACGCATCGGCCGGGATGTCTGTTTCCAACGGGCGCGACAGGTCACGCATCAACATCATGCGCCCTCCTTCTTGAGGACGATGGTTTTCTTGCCGTCCTTGGGGTGCATCAGGATGGTCGGGCTGCGGAAGGCCAGCAAGCCGCGCGGCCGCCAGACCATGATGAGCACCATGGCCCCACCGAACATCAGCATGCGGTACTGCTCGAACTGGCGGAACACCTCAGGCATCACCACCACGAAGGCAGCAGCGATAACCACGCCCAACTGGCTGCCCATGCCGCCCAGTACCACGATGGCCAGGATGATGGCCGATTCGATGAACGTGAAGCTCTCCGGGCTGATGAACCCGGCGCGGACCGAGAAGAACGATCCCGCGAAGCCGCCGAACATGGCGCCCAGGGCAAAGGCCGACAGCTTGACGTTGGTCGGGTTGATGCCCAGAGAACGGCAGGCGATCTCGTCCTCGCGCAGGGCCTCCCAGGCGCGGCCGGTGGGCAGCTTGCGCATCCGCTGGGTGAACAGGTTGGTGATGACGGCCAGCACCAGGATGACGAAGTACAGGAACACCATCACGTGCAGGGCCGAGAAATCCAGCCCGAACAGATCGGCAAAAGTCCCCTCGCCGCGCCGGAACTCGATCCCGAAGAAGGTGATGCGGGGGATGCCGATGATGCCATCCGGCCCGTTGGTCACGTCGTACCAGTTGATGAGAATTACCCGCACGATCTCGCCAAAGCCCAGCGTCACGATGGCTAGGTAGTCGCCGCGCAGACGCAGCACCGGGAAGCCCAGGATGACCCCGAAGAACGCCGCGAACAGCCCGGACAGCGGCAGCACCACCCAGAACGACCACCCGAAGTGCGTGGCGATCAGGGCGTAGCAGTAGGCGCCCACCGCATAGAACGCCACATATCCAAGGTCCAGCAACCCGGCCAGCCCGACCACGATGTTCAGGCCCCAGCCCAGCATCACGTAGATCAGAAAGGTGGTCGCCGTGTAGATGATGTAGCGGTCACCGCCCCACTCCGTGAACGGCAGGATGACCGCCGCCACCAGCGCGACGATGCCGATGACCAGCATGCGCTCGTGGATGACATGAAGCGTGCGGTCGAAGGCCGAGGGTCCGTGGCTGGGCCGCTTGCGGCGGTCACGGAACAAGGCCAGCACGAAGCGGCCAACGAACACCACGGCCACCGCCGCAAAGAACAGCTCCCACCGCGTGCGCAGCAGCAACTGGGCGCCCACGTTGGCGGCGTGCAACCCCAGCAGCGGCAGGCTCAGCAAGCCGGCGATGCCCGCCGCGATGGCCGACTCCTTGACCACCTCGGCCAGGTTGATGCCGCCTTGCATCGGTGCACGGCCATCGGAGTCAGGGCCGGCGGTTACGTTCGCTTCGGGACCCGCCATGATCAGACCTTTTCCACTTCGGGCCGGCCGAGCAGGCCGGTCGGACGGAAGATCAGCACCAGGACCAGCACGCCGAACACCGCGACGTCCTTGTACTCGATGGTGAAGTAGGCCGACCAGAAGGCCTCGATCAGGCCGATCAGGATGCCGCCGAGCATGGCGCCGGGCAACGACCCGATGCCCCCGAGGACGGCGGCGGTAAAGGCTTTCATGCCGGCCAGAAATCCGATGTAGAAATCCACCACGCCGTATTGCAGCGTCACCATCAACCCGGCCACCGCCGCCAGCACGGCGCCCATGACGAAGGTCAGCGAAATGGTGCGGTCCACATTGACCCCGACCAGCCCGGCCATCATGCGGTCCTGCTCACAGGCCCGTTGCTGTCGGCCGAGCGAGGTTCTGGTGATGATCCAGGTGAACACCGCCATCAGCACCACGGTCAGGATGATGATGAAGATTTGCAGGTAGCTCATCACCACCGTAAAGCCCTCGTCGCCGGTGAACAGGACCACGCCGCCCTGGATAACCGGCTGGATCGGCTTGACGCGGGCGCCCTGGCTGATCTGCACGAAGTTCTGAAGGGCGATCGACATGCCGATGGCCGAGATCAATGGCGCCAAGCGGAACGACCCGCGCAGCGGGCGGTAGGCGAGGCGTTCGACCGTCCAGCCCCAGGCGGCGGTAAACACCATCGCGGCCAGCAAGACCACCAGCAGGGCCAGGGGGATGAAGGTGATATCAAGCGCCCCGAGGACCAGGAACGCGATGACCGAGACGAACGCACCGATCATGAAGATTTCGCCGTGGGCGAAGTTGATCATGCCGATGATGCCGTAGACCATCGTATAGCCGATGGCGATAAGCCCGTAAATCGAGCCCAACGTGAGGCCGTTGATCAACTGCTGGAGAAAATAGGCCAACACAGCCCCCTATCGTCGCTGTGGATGATGCGTGCTGAAAGCGCCCTGCGGTACGCGTCGGGACCAAAAGCGTATACGACCGACCTACCCTGTCAAGCCGCCTGTAACATTATTTCAATCTTGTGGACGCCGGTTGGGCGGCCCATCTGCTGCTTGCTGCTCCAGTCGGGGGCTGGGTGGCCCCGCGCCTTTCGCCTTCGTCAAAAACGGTGTAAACCGCAGGGATGGCTGTTCCCTCTTTGTATTCAGGTCCGGAACCGGTGATGAGCATGCACGACATCCGCGTCCGTGGGGCGCGCGAACACAACCTCAAGAACATCGACGTGACGTTGCCGAGGGATCGCCTTATTGTTATTACCGGACTCTCTGGGTCGGGTAAATCCTCGTTGGCGTTCGACACCATCTACGCCGAGGGGCAACGGCGCTACGTGGAGTCCCTGTCGGCCTACGCACGCCAGTTCCTGGAACTGATGCAAAAGCCCGACGTCGATTCCATCGAGGGGTTGTCACCGGCCATCTCCATCGAACAGAAGACCACCTCCCGCAATCCACGGTCGACCGTCGGCACGGTCACCGAAATCTATGATTACATGCGCCTGTTGTGGGCCCGCATCGGGATTCCCTACTCCCCGGCCACCGGCCTGCCGATCGAGGCGCAGACGGTCAGCCAGATGGTTGACCGCATCATGGAAATGCCTGAGGGCACCCGCCTGTTCCTGCTGGCCCCCATCGTGCGCGGCCGCAAGGGCGAATACCGCAAGGAACTGGCCGAGCTTCAGCGCAAGGGGTTCCAGCGCGTCAAGGTGGACGGCACCCTGCACCTGATCGAGGAGGTGCCGGCCCTCAACAAGAAGCTCAAGCACGACATCGAGGTCGTGGTGGACCGCGTCGTGGTGCGTGAAGGGCTTGAGGCGCGTTTGGCCGATTCCCTGGAACAGGCCCTGGCCCTGACCGAGGGACTGGTCCTGGCCGAAAATGTCGAAACCGGCGACAGCATGACCTTTTCGGCCAAGTTCGCCTGCCCCGTGTCGGGCTTCACCATCGACGAGATCGAGCCCCGGCTGTTCTCCTTCAACAATCCCTTCGGCGCCTGCCCGACCTGCGACGGCCTGGGCGTGAAGCTGTCCTTCGACCCCGTGCTGGTCGTTCCCGACGGCCGGCGCTCCCTCAAGGGCGGCGCGGTGGCGCCGTGGTCCATGGGCGGCCAGCCGTCGCCCTACTACATGCAGGCGCTGGACAGCATTGCCGCCCACTTCGGGATCAGCACCGAAACCCCGTGGGACGACCTGCCCGAGGAGGTCCGCGACACCATCCTGTTCGGCAGCGGCAAGGTCCCGGTCAGCATGACCTACCGCGACGGCCCCCGCCAGTTCACTGTCGAACGCCCGTTCGAGGGGGTCATCCCCAACACCGAACGCCGCTGGCGCGAAACCGAAAGCGCCAACATCCGCGAGGACCTGTCGCGCTACCAAGCCTCGGCCCCCTGCGAGACCTGCGGCGGCAAACGCCTCAAGCCCGAGGCGCTGGCGGTCAGGATCGGCGGGCGCGACGTGGCCGAGGTGTGCGATCTGTCCATCGCCGATGGCCACGCGTGGTTCTCCGCCCTGCCCGACAGCCTCAGCCCCCAGCACCGCGAGATCGCCGACCGCATCCTGCGCGAGATCAACGAGCGCCTGGGGTTCCTGAACAACGTCGGGCTGGAGTACCTGACCCTGTCGCGCACATCGGGCACCCTGTCCGGCGGCGAAAGCCAGCGCATCCGTCTGGCCTCGCAGATCGGTTCGGGTTTGACCGGAGTTCTTTACGTGCTGGATGAACCGAGCATCGGCCTTCACCAGCGCGACAACGAACGCCTGCTCGCCACCTTGCGGCGCCTGCGCGACATCGGCAACACGGTCATCGTGGTCGAGCATGACGAGGACGCCATCCGCGCCGCCGACTATCTGGTGGACATGGGGCCGGGCGCCGGCACCCACGGCGGCACCATCGTTGCCGAAGGCACCCCGGCCGAGGTCATGGCCAACCCGGCCAGCCTGACCGGCCAGTACCTGCGCGGCGAGCGCGAAGTGCCCATGCCGGCCGAACGGCGGCCCGGCAACGGCAAGACCATCGGCGTCGTCGGGGCGCGGGCCAACAACCTCCAGGACGTGTCGGTGGAAATCCCGCTGGGCACCTTCACCTGCGTGACCGGCGTATCGGGTGGCGGCAAGTCATCGTTGGTCATCGAGACGCTGTTCAAAGGCCTCGCCCGCCAGCTCCACGGCGCCCGCGAACATCCCGGCCTGCACGAGCGCATCGACGGGGTCGGCCACATCGACAAGATTGTGGACATCGACCAGTCGCCCATCGGTCGCACGCCGCGCTCCAACCCGGCCACCTACACCGGCGCCTTCACGCCCATCCGCGACTGGTTCGCGAGCCTGCCCGAGGCCAAGGCGCGCGGCTACAAGGCCGGCCGGTTCAGCTTCAACGTCAAGGGCGGCCGTTGCGAGGCGTGCCAGGGCGACGGCCTGCTCAAGATCGAGATGCACTTCCTGCCCGACATCTACGTCACCTGCGACGTCTGCAAGGGCAAGCGGTACAACCGCGAGACCCTGGACATTACCTATCGTGGCAAATCCATCGCTGATGTCCTTGATATGACTGTTGAGGACGGCGTGGAGTTCTTCAAGGCCGTGCCCGCTATCCGCGACAAGCTGGTCCTGCTGCAAAAGGTCGGGCTGGACTACATCCACCTCGGCCAGCAGGCCACCACGCTTTCCGGCGGCGAGGCGCAGCGCGTCAAGCTGTCCAAGGAACTGTCGCGCCGGGCGACCGGCCGAACCCTCTACATCCTGGACGAACCGACCACCGGCCTGCACTTCGAGGACGTTCGCAAACTGCTCGAAGTCCTTCAGGCCCTGGTTGAACAAGGCAACACCATCGTGGTGATCGAACACAATCTGGAGGTCATCAAGACCGCCGACTGGATCATCGACCTCGGCCCCGAGGGCGGCAAGGGCGGCGGCCGCATCGTCGCCGCAGGCACGCCCGAGGACGTGGCAAAGACACCCGGCAGCTACACCGGCCATTACCTCGCCCCGTACCTCAAGGCCCGCGCGCAACAGACGGCTTAAGGCACTGACTTTGAGGGGGAACCGGGCGCCGCCCGGACCCGCCAAAGGCCGAGCGGCCCTTGGAACCCATGAAAGGATCCTGCGCTTGTCTTGCGCCGCAGGCTGATAACCTTGCCGTCTGCTGCGCTGCTCGGTCTTATTGTTGGCGGGGAGTAGTGCTCCAAGCTGGCGGCAGACCTCACCGTCAGCGGACCACTGATGCAAAATGGTGGCAGGATTGTGGCAGATGAAACACCCCGTGCGGGGGTGAAGCGACGCGCAAGCCGTTGATGCGGCTCCTTCAACACCCTACCACGCGTGGCGAGGACGCCATTCAGCGTAAGCCCATGGGCAAGCCGCGACGGGCGGAACTGACCGCACTCAAGCCCGTTTCTGGAAGACTGAACCCGTTTTGGGGAGGTTTCCATGGCTCTTGCAGCATCCCGCGCGTCCTGCGTCCTCGCCACGGCCTCCGCCCTCTTTCTGGGGCTGACGCTTTGTGGCGAAAGTTGGGCAGACGAGAACACGTCGCGCGGCATTGTGTTGCAGAGCGGCCATGTCGGCGGCGACGCTTGGCGCCGCAGTCCAGTGAGCCACGGGCTCGCCCTGTCGTTCGAGGATCGGGCGGCGGTGCTCTCGGCGGCCCGGCAGGAATTGCGCCGCATCGTGCGTCAGCAGATGGACAAGCACTCCCTGTCGCTGTCCGGTCTGTTTCCCGGCCTTGCCTCTTTCCTGTCCACCGGCGCCCCGACGTTTCCAGGCACGGCCGTGGTGGAGACTTTCAGCGAAGGCCTGCGCGAGTCGCGTACCCTCGCCGCCCTGGGTCTCGACCTCCGCCCCCGCACCAGCTTTAACGCCGATCTGGACGAAGCCGAAGCGCTCCTCGGACTGCGCCTGCAATGGGCGCGCGGCCTCGCCCGTCCGGCCGAGGCCCCCTGGCTGCGCGCCGTTGTCTACGCCGACTGGGAGGGACGCGCCGGCCTCGAAAACCTGTTCAGCGGCCCCGTGACGACCGGCGGCCACGACCTCGACGCCGGCCTCGGCCTGACGGTGGGGGACTGGAACCTGTCGCTGGAAGCCAACCTTGCCGCCAGCGGCTTCGGCGACCACGCAGGGCACGGCGCGGCCGGCTTCCTCGGCTACGCCGTGCATTTCTGAGCCGGTTTCACCCTGGGCCGCACCTATCCCTTGCGAACGATGTCGTAGCGGTGCAGCGCGCTGTCGATGGTCTGGCTGGTGATGCCGCGCCAGAAGTCCATGGCCTGCTGCCGCCCGAACGGGCCGTAGGACTCGGCGTCTTTGCCGGCCGCCATGGTGGTGAAGGTGGTGTCGGCATACTCACCGCCAACCACATAGAAGTTGTCGCCTTGCAGCTCGTCGGCCGCCCGGACGACATAGCGCACCATGGCGTTGTCCACGGTGCGGCCGGTCAGGGACCGCCAAAACTGGTGGGCCTCAGCCTCGGTGAACGGGCCGTGGGTTTCCAGCTCGGCGCCGGGGGCGGGCGTGGTGAACGAGGTATCGGCGTATTCGCCGCCAATCACATAGAATTTCTTGTCGGACATGGTGCGCACGGCCCCTTTTCCTGCGGAGTGACGTTCCGGCCGACCTTATAGGGCCTCCCGCAGCGGATGGGAACACCCTGCCCGCATGGGTGGGCAAAAAATTTGCGCTCCCACCCGGCGCGGGCGCCTGTTGCCGTATTTTTAATCAGCCAGTGGGCTGCCGCCCCCTTGTACGCTCTTTGGCCCGCTCGGGAGGACCCCGCCCCCCTTTTCTTTCTTCAAGAAAACAAGGAGGTCTGGAGCTTGCTCCTGGCGGGTTCGGGCGGCAGCCCGTCTGCGACAGCGGAAACCTCAGCGCGCGCGCGTGGTCGGCAGACCCTCGCGCTTCCAGCGGACCATGCCGCCGTCGAGCACACGGATATCGGTCAGCCCGGCCTTCTTGAGCTGCTTGGCAGCGCTGGCCGCGCGGTTGGCGGTGCGGCACACCACATAGACCGGGGTGTCGGCAAACCCGGCCACGCTGGCCCTCAGGTCATCCAGCTTGCCCGCCAGATTGGGCAGCGGCAGGTTGAGGCTGCCGGGGATGTGGCCCATGTCGCCGGTGAACTCATCGGGATTGCGCACGTCCACGACCAACAGATCGTCCTTGCTGTCCAGCCGCGCCTTAAGGTCGCGCGGCTTGGCGAAGGGAACTCCAGCGATCAGGCGCGGCAGCATCTTCATCAGCAGGAACAGGAACGCCCCGGCGAAAACCGCCACGGCAAGATCATTGGACTTGAGCCATTCTTCGGCCATTGCACTCTCCGGTCGCTGGAAATCGTCCCCCTGTATAGCGAGTGCTGGACAGCCGCGCCAAGGCGGATTAGGTGATGGCTCATGAAAGATACATCGACCCCCGTTCACGTCATCGGCGGCGGCCTTGCGGGCAGCGAAGCCGCTTGGCAGATCGCCCGCGCCGGCATCCCCGTGGTCCTGCACGAGATGCGCCCGGTCCGCCGCACCGATGCCCACCAGACCGACCACTTGGCCGAACTGGTGTGTTCAAACTCCCTGCGCTCCGACGACGTCGAGTACAACGCCGTCGGCCTGCTGCACGAGGAACTACGCCGCGCCGGCTCGCTCATCCTGCACTGCGCCGACACCCACAAGGTGCCGGCCGGCGGGGCGCTGGCGGTGGATCGCGACGGGTTCTCCGCCGCCGTCACCCAGGCGCTGACTGACCATCCGCTCATCACCATCGAGCGCGGCGAACTGGCGGCCCTCCCCCCCGCCGAGTGGGGCCGCACCATCATCGCCACCGGGCCGCTGACCTCGCCCCCGCTGGCCGAGGCGCTGCGCACCCTGACCGGCGAGGACAGCCTGGCGTTTTTCGACGCCATCGCGCCGATCCTCTACAAGGACAGCATTGATTTTTCCAAGGCGTGGTTCCAGTCACGCTACGACAAGGGCACCGGCACCGACTACATCAACTGCCCGATGACCCGCGAGCAATACGACGGCTTCATCGCCGCCCTGCTGGCCTCCGACAAGGCCGAGTTCAAGGACTGGGAAAAGGACACCCCCTACTTCGAGGGCTGCCTGCCCATCGAGGTGATGGCCGAGCGCGGTCACCAGACCCTGGCCTATGGCCCCATGAAGCCAGTCGGGCTGACCAATCCCCACGACCCGCAGGTGAAACCCTACGCCATCGTACAGCTTCGCCAGGACAACGCGTTGGGCACGCTCTACAACATGGTCGGCTTCCAGACCAAGCTGAAGCACGGCGCCCAGGCCGATGTGTTCCGCATGATTCCGGGGCTGGAGAACGCCACCTTCGCGCGCCTGGGCGGCATCCACCGCAACACCTTCCTGAACAGCCCGCGCCTGCTTGATGGCACGTTGCAGCTCAAGGCCGACTCGCGGCTGCGCTTTGCCGGCCAGATCACTGGCTGCGAAGGCTATGTGGAGAGTACGGCTGTCGGGCTGTTGGCCGGGCGTTTCACGGCGGCCGAACGGTGCGGGGAAACCCCGGTGCCGCCGCCGCCGACCACGGCGCTGGGCGCCATCCTCGGCCACATCACCGGCGGTGCGGTGGCCGAGACGTTCCAGCCCATGAACGTCAACTTCGGACTGTTCCCCGAACCCGAGGAGGCCCGCGACGGCAAAGGCCGCAAGATCCGGGGCCGCGAGCGCAAGAAAATGTACTCACAGCGCGCCCTGGCCGACCTGCAACCTTGGCTAGACGGATTTTCCCCTGAAGGATGACCTACCGCGCGGACAGCGGCAGCAGGATGGTCGTATAGCCGGCGCCGAATGAACTGGCGCTGGCCGTTGCCTTGGCCGGGCTGTCGTTCAACAGGAACAGGCCGTGAAAGGCAAAGCTGAGCATGAGGACCGTGAGAACGGCCAGGACGTGTTGTTGTGCTGTGAAGCGGGGCATCATGGCTCCCTCCGCTGTTCCTGCACCCAAGGGCGACAGTCCGAAAATCCGCCGAGTCCCCCTCGACGACTTAAAGTGATACATTAAGTTAGACGAACTGATGAGCCGGCACAAGCATTACCGAGTAGCCCCCACAACGCCTGAATTATCAGCAATTGTTCTTTAATTGTAACCTATTGACGCCCCAGGCGCCACCTCCACACAAGGATTACCCCGCATGAAAACGGCGCCGCACCGCCTGTTTCTCAGCGTGGGGCTTTAGAAAAATCCGCCACCAGATCGGCAAGATCATCGGCCGCGAAGTCGCGGAACATGTGCCCGGCCTCGGCCACCGTTTCCACCGTGACGCCCTCGGGCACGCCAGCGGCGAGTCGTTCAGACAGGTCGGGCACCACCTCGTCACCGGCCCCGATGACCAGCAGCACCGGCTTGGGCATGGCGGGCAGCAGGGTCGGGGTGTCCATGCGCGGTTCGGCGGCGTAATACGATGCAACCGCAGCCGCCGAAGCCTTGGCCTTCTCGCAGTAGATGAAGCCGGGCAGGTCCATCAGCGCGTCACCCTGCCCGGCCGCCACCTTGGCGCGGGCTTCGCTGAGGAATGGCCCGATGTCGGCTCCGTAACGCTTTGCGTAGTCTGCCTTTTCCTTGGCTTCGGTCCAGGTGGCCGGGGCGACCAGGACCCACCCGGTGACATCCTTGGCCTGCGCATGCTCGGCCGCGAACCACGCCACCTGGTTACCGCCACGCGAATGGCCGAACACGGTGAGCGGACCGCTGCCCTGCGCCTTGAGCCAGCCGACCCAGGCGCCGATTTCCTCCACGGCATCCTCGTGGCGGTGGATGTGTGGCGTGGTGCAGTCGTACATGCCTTTGCGGGCGTCTTGACCCAGGGACAACGAGACCGCCAGGGTGTTCACGCCGCGCTCGGCCAGGCGTTGCTGCTGCCCGGCGATGATTTCCATGCCGTTGTGGGCCAGCGTCCCATGGACCATTAGGACCACGCCGTCGCTCAAGGCCTTTCCATCGGCCAGTTCAAGCGCACCGTTCAAGGTCAGGCCGTCGTGTTCCAGGGTCACCGGGTCGGCCTGGGCCGTCGCCGAAACCAAGCTGATGGCGGCAGCCGCCAGAGCCGCTGCGAAGGGTGCCCGCATCATACCGTCCTCCCATTAGTTTTTCTTAATGGAAGAAGGTACAGGGGTTCTTTGACCGGGAAAAGCGGCCTGTCATACCGCTCGCTCAACGAACCGACCCGCCGGAGAATGGCGGGCTACCGCCCACAATCCGCTCGGGGTGAACCCATAACCCCTTCTTTTTATAAGAAAACAAGGAGAGTCGGAGCATCGCTCCGGGCGAGTACGGGTGGCGATCCGTCCGCGTCAGCGGAACACAAGGTTGAGTCATGCGCCGGGTGCTATCAGTAGCGCCCGGCCAAAGCGTGCAGCAGCAGCGCCACCGGGCGCCGGTTGGGCAGGCCCAGGCGCGGCGCGAACGGGTCATGACCGACCCTCTTCAGGCGCTTGAGGGTTCCCTCGGCCAGCACGGCCGGCAGCAGTGCGGCCACTGTCGCCCGCCCCGGCCGGGGCCGCAGGCGCC
>LAEA01000139.1 GCA_000961745.1 Rhodospirillaceae bacterium BRH_c57
CCATCGACGCGCAGCAACAACATGCCCTGGCGGTGGACCTGATCAACGCCCGCCGCGCCGAGGCCGACGCCCCGCCCCTGACCGCCGCCCCCACCCTGGGCGAAGCGCTCGGCGCCCAGGTCCCGGAGGACCACCTGGGAGACTTCAGCCTGGACGGCGTCACCGTCCCCATGGCAGCCGGAGGAGACTCCGTGGACTGGCGGCGGATGTTCCTGGTCGGGGGGCGCTGCGGCGGCTGCGGCATCGAAGTGACCGCCAACGACGTGCGCTTTTTCGTCAACCAGTGGCTGGACACCCCACGCTACCGCGACGCCCTGCTCGACCCCGCCCAGACCCACATAGGCCTGACCGTGTCCGCCGATGGCACTGGGGCCAAGGTCGCTTTGGCGGCGATTGCGGGGGAGTGAACCAATTCGGTGGCTCACCTAAAGTCGATGCTTTGCAGCGTCGGGCTGCCGCCCAAACCCGCTTGGGGCAAGCCCCAAACCCCATTTTCTTCTTCAAGAAAACAAAGGAGGTCTGGAGGCCGCTCCAGGCTGGCGGCAGCCATCCGCGACAGCGGACAGTTAAACCCAAACAGCTTTGCTCTAATCGTTCCCCGGCACCGCCGGAATACGCGCCACAAAGCGGCCCTTGATGGCGTCGGGCCAGTCGCGGTAGGGCACCACGCCATCGGCCGAGCGGACATAGCCGCGCAGGTAGGTGATCAGGGCGTGCAGGCGGTCGCTGTCGGCGCTCATGTCGCCCAACACATACCCCATGCGCCCCGGCGCCCGCAGGTGCACGGTGCAGGCCCTGCCGCAGGCCATCAGGCAGCGCATGGTGGTCAGGCGCACCCCGTCGAGGTCGGCGTCGCTGGCGATCAGGCCGCGCAAGGCATCCGCGAACTGACGGCCTGCGGTGGCGCCGTCCAAATCCTCGCCGTCCTTGCGGCGGCAGGTTTCACATACGATCACGTCAACGCTCATGCCTCAGGGACTCCGTACCCGCCTCCACCAGGGGTTTCTACACCAAGCACATCACCGGCCGCCACTTCAACCTGAGCGGTTGGCCCGAGATCCCGCATTGACCCATCGGCGCGCTCCAGGGTGTTGCGGCCGACCTGCCCGGCCTCCCCCCCGGCCATGCCATAGGGCGGCACAAGGCGGCGGTTGGACAGGATGGCGGCGGTCATCGGGACCAGGAAGCGGATGCGCCGCACCACACCGTCGCCGCCCCGGTACCGCCCGGCGCCGCCCGAGCCCCGGCGGATGCGGAAACTCTCCAGACGCACCGGGAAGCGCCACTCCAGCACCTCGGGGTCGGTCAGGCGGGAGTTGGTCATGTGGGTGTGGACCGCGTCGGTGCCGTCAAAGTCCGGGCCGGCGCCCGACCCGCCGCAGATGGTTTCGTAATACTGGTGGGTGGCGTTGCCAAAGGTCAGATTGTTCATGGTCCCCTGCGCCGCCGCCATGACACCGAGCGCACCATAGAGGGTATCCACCACCACCTGGCTGGTTTCCACGTTGCCGGCCACCACGGCGGCCGGATAGATCGGGTTGAGCATGCAGCCCTCGGGCACCACCAGATCGACCGGCTTGAGGCAGCCCTCGTTCATGGGGATGTCGTCGTCAACCAGGGTGCGGAACACGTACAGCACCGCCGCTCGGCACACCGCCAACGGAGCGTTGAAGTTGTTGGGCCGCTGGGCGCTGGTCCCGGTGAAGTCCACCTTGGCGGCACGGTTGGCGGCATCCACGGTGATGGTGACATGGACCTCCGCCCCGTCGTCCATGCGATAGGTGAAGGTGCCGTCCCGCAACGACCCGATGACCCGGCGGACGCTTTCCTCGGCGTTGTCCTGGACGTGGCCCATGTAGGCGCGCACGACGTCCAACCCGAAATGGCCGACCATGCGGCGCAGTTCGCGCACGCCCTTCTCGTTGGCCGCCACCTGGGCCTTGAGGTCGGCGACGTTCTGGGCCGGATTGCGCGCCGGCCATTTGCCCGAGGTCAGGGCGGCGACGATCTCGTCCTCCAGGAACCGCCCGCCGCGCACCAGCGGCAGGCCATCGAGCAGGATGCCTTCCTGCTCCACATTGCGGCTGTCGGGCGGCATGGACCCCGGCGAGATCCCGCCGATGTCGGCGTGATGCCCGCGCGAGGCGACGAAGAACAACACCTCCCGGCCCGCCTCGTCAAACACCGGCGTGACCACGGTCACATCGGGCAGATGGGTGCCGCCGTTGTAGGGCGCGTTCAGGACATAGGTTTCCCCGGCCTTCAGGGCGTCGCCATAGCGCCGCACAATGGCGCGCACGCTCTCGCCCATGCTGCCCAGGTGAACGGGCATGTGGGGGGCGTTGGCGACCAACCCGCCGCCGGCGTCGAACACCGCGCAGGAGAAGTCCAGGCGTTCCTTGATGTTGACCGAATGGGCGGTGTTCTGGAGCGTGGCGCCCATCTGTTCGGCGATGGACATGAACAGGTTGTTGAAGATCTCCAGCATCACCGGGTCGGCGTCCGTGCCGATGGCGACGCGCTTGGGCAGCGCCACCACCCGTTCCAGCACCAGATGGCGGCGGGAGTTCATGCGGGCGCACCAGCCGGGTTCGACCACCGTCGTTGCGGTGGCCTCGCGGATCACCGCCGGGCCGTGGACGTCGTCACCGGGATGCAGGGCATCGCGGTCGTAAACCGGGGCGTCCAGCCAATCCCCGCCGGAGAACAGGCGCACCGAGTCCAGCGGCTCGGGGATGAGCGGCGCATCGTCGGGGCGGGCGGTTTCGGCCTCGTCGGCGACGGCGGACGCGCCGATGGCCTCGACCGACACCGCCTCGACCACCAGGGGCGTGTGGGGCTGGATGAATCCGAACTGCTGAAGGTGGGCGTCCTCAAACGCCGCGCGCAGCATGGACGGATCGCCGTGCGGCACGATCAATGCCGTGTCGGTGCCCTGATAGCGCAGGTGGACGCGCTGCACCACGGTGACGGCATGCTCGGAAAAGCCCTGCGCCTTCAGGTCGGCCACCGCCTCTTCGCCCAGGGCGGAGAACGGCGAATAAAGGTTGGCATCGTCCAGAGCGGCCTCAATGGACCGCTCCCGCAAAGCCCGCACGTCGGCCAGACCCATGCCGTAGGCCGACAAAACCCCGGCGAAGGGGTGCAGGAACACGGTCTTCATGCCCAGCGCGTCGGCCACCAGACAGGCATGTTGCCCGCCCGCCCCGCCGAAGCTGGCCAGGACGTATTCGGTCACGTCATGGCCGCGCTCGACCGAGATTTTCTTGATGGCGTTGGCCATGTTGGCCACGGCGATGCTGAGGAACCCCTCGGCCACCGTTTCGGGAGTGGAGCCGACTTCGGCGGCCAGGGCGGCGAAGCGCTCGCGCACCACGGCGTCGTCCAGGGGCTGGTCGCCGTTCGGGCCGAACACCTGGGGGAAGAAGCGCGGCTGGATCTTGCCGAGCATCACGTTGGCGTCGGTCACGGTCAGCGGGCCGCCACGGCGGTAGCTGGCCGGGCCGGGATTGGCCCCGGCGGACTCCGGCCCGACCCGGAAGCGCGCCCCGTCATAGGCGAGGATGGACCCGCCCCCGGCCGCCACGGTGTGAATGCGCATCATCGGGGCGCGGATGCGCACCCCGGCTACGGTCGTCTCGAATGCCCGTTCATACTCGCCGTCAAAGTGCGACACGTCGGTCGAGGTGCCGCCCATGTCAAAGCCGATGATCTTGGAGAACCCGGCCATTTCCGCCGTGCGCACCATGCCGACCACGCCACCGGCCGGGCCGGACAGAATGGCGTCCTTGCCCTGGAACAGGCGGGCGTCGGTCAGACCGCCCGACGACATCATGAATTGCAGCCGCACCCCCTCAAGGGCACCGGCCACCCGGTCCACATACCGCCGCAGGACCGGCGACAGATAGGCGTCGGCCACCGTGGTGTCTCCGCGCCCGACCATTTTCATGAGCGGGCTGACCTCGTGCGACACGGATACCTGGGTGAAGCCCACGGCCCGCGCCAGATCGGCCAGCACCCGTTCATGCTGCGGATGGCGGTAGGCGTGCATGAGGACGATGGCGCACGACCGGATACCCGCCGCAAAGGCGTCCTCCATCCCGGCCCGCGCCGCCTCGACATTCAGCGGGCGGAGGATGTCGCCGTGGGCGCCGATGCGCTCGTCAACCTCAAGCACCCGTTCATAGAGCATTTCAGGCAGCACGATATGGCGGTCGAACAGGCGTGGCCGGTTTTGCGTCCCGATGCGCAGGACGTCGCCGAACCCCTTGGTGGTGACCAGCACCACCCGGTCGCCCTTGCGCTCCAGAAGGGCGTTGGTGGCGACCGTGGTGCCCATGCGCACGACCTCGACCTGATCGGCCGGAATGGCGTCATCAGGGCCGAGGCCAAGCAGGTCGCGGATACCCTGGAGCGCGGCGTCGCGGTAACGCTCGGGGTTTTCCGACAGCACCTTGTGGGTCAGCCGCCGGCCATCGGGCGCCTGGGCAATAACGTCGGTGAAGGTGCCGCCACGGTCAACCCAGAACTGCCAACGCATCGCCGCGACTCCTCACCAGGGGATGGGCGGACATGCTTGGGGGCCGCCGCCGGAATGTCAACGCCGCTCCGCATTTTCATGCGGATAGGAGCAAATCGCACCCTGCCGGTGTTCCACAACAGGCGAAAAATTCCTGACGGAGGCAACACATGCGGTTTTCCACCCTGAGGCGGTCAATCCTGGCCGGGGCAGTGGTTTCCCTTGGCCTTTCCGGGCCAGCTTTGGCGCAGGCCTGGGATATGCCCACGCCCTACCCGGACTCAACCTTCCACACCGAGAACGTCCGGCAGTTTGCCGATGAGGTGGCCAAGGCCACCGATGGCAAGCTGACCATCACCGTCCACTCCGGCGGGTCACTGTTCAAGCATCCCGAGATCAAGAACGCCATTCGCGGCGGGCAGGTACCCATCGGCGAGTTCCTGTTGTCCAATCTGGCCAATGAGAACCCGGTCCATGGCGTGGACAGCGTGCCATTCCTGGCCACCGACTACACCTCGGCCCTGCGTCTGTGGCAGGCCTCGCGCGAGCAGGTGACCAAGATTTTGGATGCCGAAGGACTGATGCCACTCTACGCCGTGGCGTGGCCACCGCAGGGCCTGTATTCGACCAAGGAACTGAAATCCGTTGATGACCTGCGCGGCATGCGGTTCCGGGCCTACAACCCGGCGACCAGCCGCATTGCCGAACTGACCGGCGCGGTGCCGACCCAGATCGAGGTTCCCGATCTGCCCCAGGCGTTCTCCACCGGCCGGGTCGAGGCGATGATCACCTCGGCCTCCACTGGCGCCGGAGCCAAGGCGTGGGACTTCGTGGACCATTACTATGATGTCCAGGCATGGCTGCCCAAGAATATCATCGTGGTCAACAAACGCGCCTTCCAACGCCTGGACGAGACGACCCAGACGGCCGTTCTCAACGCCGCCGCCAAGGCCGAAGCACGCGGTTGGGAAATGAGCCAGGCCGAAATGCTGGAAAAGAACGCCATGCTGAAGGACAACGGCATGAATGTTCAGCCGCCGGGCGATGAATTGCGCTCCGGCCTCGCCAAGATCGGCGAGCAGATGACCGAGGAATGGGTCGAAAAGGCCGGCGCGGACGGCAAGGCCATCCTGGAAGCCTATCGCAAGTAACCCCATGCGCAGGACCCTCAATGCCCTCTACCTGGGCTGCGGCATGCTGGCGGCGGCGTCCATCGTCGCCATTACCGCCCTGGTCATGGCCCAGGTGACGGCCAACATCATTGACCGCATCGCGGCCCTGGTCACCGGCCGGGCCATCGGGCTGCTGGTGCCGTCCTACGCCGAGTTCACGGGGTTCTTCCTGGTCGGCGCGTCGTTCCTCGCGCTGCCTTACGCATTCCGGGCCGGAGCGCACATCCGGGTCGGGCTGCTCATCACCGCCCTGCCGCCCGGCCTGCGCCGCGTGGCCGACATCTGGAGCCTGATGGTCGGCCTTGCGCTGACGGTCTTTGCGGCGTGGTGGGCGGTCGATCTGACGCGGGAGAGCATCGTCTACGGCGACCGCTCGGCCGGCCTCGTCCCGGTAGCGCTGTGGATCCCGCAAAGCGCCATGGCGCTCGGCCTGATCGTGCTGGCCATCGCCCTGGCCGACGACCTTGTCCAGGCCGTACGCGGCCGCCCACTGTCCTTTGACGGAATCGAGCCGGAACACTGAACGTTTGGTCCGCTGTCGCGGATGGCTGCCGCCAGCCTGGAGTAAACTCCAGACCTCTCTTGTTTTCTTGAAGAAGAAAAAGGGGTTTGGGGCTCGCCCCAAGCCGGTTTGGGCGGCAGCCCAAAATGCACGAGAGCAGGCGTAGGAGCCCGCCCCCAACTCTAGGAGCCCCCCATGGAAGCACAGGTCTGGATGCTGGTCACTGTGGCCGTGGCGCTGCTCGTCCTGCTGGCGACCGGCCTGTGGGTGGCGCTGGCCCTGGTCGCGGTTTCGGTGCTGGCGATGACGGTGTTCACCGGCGCGCCGGTCGGTCAGGTCATGGCGACGACCATCTGGGGGGCGGCCAACTCATGGGCGCTGGCCGCCCTGCCCCTGTTCATCTGGATGGGCGAGATCCTGTTCCGCTCCCGCCTGTCGCAAGACCTGTTCGAGGGCCTGTCGCCGTGGCTGTCGCGGCTGCCGGGCCGCCTGCTGCACGTCAACATCCTGGGCAGCGGCATCTTTGCGGCGGTGTCGGGGTCGTCGGCCGCGACCTGCGCCACGGTCGGCAAGATGAGCCTGCCGGAGCTGAAGAAGCGCGGCTATTCCTCGAACATGGCATTGGGTACGCTGGCCGGGTCGGCGACCCTGGGGTTGCTCATTCCGCCGTCGATCATCCTGATCATCTATGGCGTAGCGGTCGAGGAGAGCATCGCCCGCCTGTTCATCGCGGGGCTGGTGCCGGGCCTGCTGCTGATGGTCCTGTTCATGGTCTATGTCGTCGCCTGGGCGCTGCTCAACCGCGACAAGGTGCCGGTCGAGCCGGCCAGCACGGCACGCGAGCTGTGGTCCGCCAGGATGCGCGGCCTGCGCAAGGTGGCGCCGGTCATCCTGCTGATCGGCGGGGTGATCGCGTCGATCTACACCGGCCTCGCCTCGCCCACCGACGCGGCGGCGGTCGGGGTGACGCTGGCCCTGCTGCTGTCGTGGGCCGGCGGCACCCTGACCTGGGCCACATTCATCGACGGCCTGATGGGCGCGACGCGGACGTCGTGCATGATCGCCTTCATCCTGGCCGGAGCCGCATTCTTGACCGTCGCCATGGGGTTCACCCGCATCCCCGCCACCCTGGCCGCCTGGGTCGGCACGTTGGACCTGTCGCCGGTCGCCCTGCTCGGCGCGCTGGCCGTGCTGTTCATTCTGCTGGGCTGTTTTCTGGATGGCATTTCCATCGTCGTGCTGACCACCTCGGTCGTGATGCCGATGGTCACGGCGGCGGGCATTGATACGATCTGGTTCGGCATCTTCCTGGTGCTGATTGTCGAGATGGCCCAGATCACGCCGCCGGTGGGCTTTAACCTGTTCGTGCTGCAAGGCATGACCGGCCGCAACATCCTGCAAATCGCCTGGGCCGCCCTGCCGTTCTTCCTGCTGATGGCGCTGGCGCTGGTTGTCCTGGTTGTATTCCCCGGCATCGCAACGTGGCTGCCGGGGCAAATGGGCTATGGCTGAGCCGTGACCGCCTGGCTGGCCCGCCACGCCCGCACACTGCTGGCGGTCAGCCTGCTGACCGGCATCGTGCTGCCCGACCTTGCCGCGACGCTCAAGCCATGGCTGCCGCTCGGCGTGGCCGGGTTGCTATGGGGCGCCATGGTGCGCCTGGACTGGAGCGCCGTGCGCCTGCACCTGGGGCGGCCGGGCGTGCTGGCCGCCGGGCTCGGCTGGATGATGCTGG
>LAEA01000182.1 GCA_000961745.1 Rhodospirillaceae bacterium BRH_c57
TCAACCCGCGGCGCGTCGGAGAAGGTGAAGCGCACCGGCGCACGGCCCCGGCGGGCCAGCCACAATTCGGGGCCGCTGGCCGGCGGAACGTCAACCGCCTCGGCATCGCAGAAGGTGCGGCTGCCCAGGCGGACCTCGCCCCCCGCCATGGTGGCCCGCAGTCCCTGACCAGGGACTTCCTCGACGCCGTCCACCACCGGTGCGACTGTGGCGCCGGCAATGGCGCGGGCCAGCGGATGGCGACTCGACACAGCCATGCCGGCAGCCAGCCGAAGGTCGGCCTCGGTCCAGGCGGTCGCGGTACGGTCCAGTTCCGGCTGGCCCAGGGTCAGGGTGCCGGTCTTGTCGAACACCACGGTATCGACGTCGATCATGCGCTCCAGCGCCGTGGCGGTCTTGAGCAGGATGCCCCGGCGCAACAAGCGCCCGGTGGCGATCACCTGGACCACCGGTACGGCCAGGGCCAGGGCGCAGGGGCAGGTGATGATGAGCACGGCGACGGCAATCAGCAAGGCCGGCTGCCAGTCCATACCGCCGATCAGGGTCCACCCGAGGAAGGTCACCAGGGCCATCAGGTGGACGACCGGCGAATACAGCCGCGCCACCCGGTCGGCCAGCGCCACATAGCGGGCGCGGCCTTGTTCGGCGACCTCCATCATGCGGACGATCTCGGCCAGCAGGGTGCCCTCGCCCACCGCCCCGACGACCACCCGCAGCGGGCCGGACAGGTTAAGGGTGCCGGCGAACACACCGTCGCCGGGGCGCACCCCCTGGGGCACCGACTCGCCGGTAATCAGACTGGTGTCGAGGTCCGAGGCGCCATCGGAAATCGTGCCGTCCACGCCGATGCGCTCGCCGGCCGCGACCATCACGGTCATGCCGGGCTCGACCTGACGGGGCGGCAGCAAGGCGCGGGTGCCATCGGCGCGCAACACGGTGACCGCCTGGGCGCCCAGCGACAGCAGGTGTTCCGCCGCCGACCGCGCCCGGCCGCGCGCCCGGCTATCCAGGTACCGGCCGATCAGCAGGAAGAACAGCAGCATGACCGAGGCATCGAAGTAGGCGTGCGGGCCGCTGCGCGCCGTCTCCCACAGGCTCATGACGGCGGCCAGACACACCGCCAAGGTGATCGGCACGTCCATGTTGGTGCGCCCGGCCCGCACCGCCGCAAAGGCCGAGCGGGCGAACGGGCGCAGGGAATAGGCGATGGCCGGAAAGGCGATCAGGGCCGACAGCCAGTGGAACAGGTCGCGGGTGTTGGGACCCATGTCCACCCCGGCCCACACCGACACCGACAGCAGCATGATGTTGCCCGCCGCGAAACCGGCCACGGCCATGGCGCGCAGCAGTTCCCGCTCGTGCTTTTCGGTCTGGGCGCCCAGGCGGGCCGGATCATAGGGCACCAGACGGTAGCCGATGCGGCTGACCGGGGCGACGATGGCGTTGACCTCGGCCGCGTCCCCCGTCCACACCAGGACGAGGCGGCGGGTGGTCATGTTGACGCGGGCCGACACCACGCCGGGCTGGCGCCGCAGCAGGCTTTCGATCAGCCAGACGCAGGCCGCGCAGTGCAGGCCTTCGACCATCAGGTGCAGGGTGGAAGTGCCCGGCTGATGGCCCGCTTCGGAACCGGTTTGGACGTGGGCGGCGAAGTCCAGGACGCCACCGTCCTCGTCCTCGGGCCGCAGCGGCTTGACGTCGGGATCGATGCAGCGGCGCTGATAATAGGACGTCAGGCCCATGCCGTTGATGAGGCCATAGGCGGCCTCGCACCCACGGCAGCAGAAGTCCGTTCCGCCCGGCGAACCGGGAGGAACTTCGCTGCCACAGTGCGTGCAGACGGCGTGGGGCGCAGGCGTGCTCAGCGGACGAACACCCTTTCGCGCAGACGGTATGCGTCTTCACCCCGCTTGGCGAAAAGCTGGACATCCCACTGCCCGGCCATGGGCAACGCGATCTCGGCCTTGTAGGCGCCGGGGCCGACCGGCAGCAGGCGCAGGTCGTAGTCGTAGCCGGCCACGGTCGGGCGGCGCACGGCGGCCTCGACGTCCATGCCGTCCAGGGGCATGCCCTGGGCGTCGGTCAGGGTCAGGGTCAGGGTGGTCGGCCGCTCGGCCGCGCCGGGCTGGCTGGATAACGCGCTGTCGGCCTTGAAGTCCACGGTCCAGCCGAGCCGATCCTGGGCCTCCTGCTGGGCAATCAGCGTGTTGTAGCCGAGGCCACGCTCATAGGCGCTTTTCGTCTCCAGCCCGGTGAAGGTGCTGGTGGCGAAATACATCATGATCAGGTTGGCGGTCACCACGACGGCGAAGCCGCCGACGAAAATATAGGGATACCACCAGCCGTCCGGGCGATTTGTCGTGGCGGTCGGGGTCTCGGTCATCAGTCCCTCCAGAGTCAACCGGCGCACCCCAACGGACCGCTTGCGCCAGTCCGCCGGGGTGCCCGGCCGGTAGTGTGCCCGGTCAGCGCGCCGCCAGTCAGCGTGGCGCAGGCCCGGCGAACAGGGTGTCGCGTTGCGCGGTTTCCCCGGTGGTCAGGTTCTCGATCTTGAACTCAAGGTCCATCGCCGGGTCGTCGATCGCCACGCGGGGCGCAGTGACATAGACGCGGAACGTTCCCACCGAGTCGGCCTTTACAATCAAGTCCGTCTGCGTGACCGGTTCATCCTGATACCCTACCACGGTCATGGTGGCGCCTTCGACACCTTCGACATCGACCCTATACGTCTGCTCCTGCGGCAGCATGTTGAGGATCTTGAAGGTGTAGCCGTTGCGGATGGCGCCGTCGGACAGGGTCACGAACAGCGGGCTGCGCTCGTGCAGGACGCTGACGTCCACGCGGGCGCGGGTGACCAGACCGAACGCCATCACGGCGGCAACCAGCAGCATGATGGCCGCATAGGCGATCGTGCGGCCGCGCACCAGGCGGTACCCCGTCGGCTCGCCCTTGGACCGGGCGACCTGGTTGTTGTTGCTGTCGTAGGTGATCAGTTCGCGCGGCAGGCCGAAGCGGTCCATCACGGTGTTACAGGCGTCGATGCACAGGCCGCAGCCGATGCAGGCGAGCTGGCTGCCGTTGCGGATGTCGATGCCGGTCGGGCACACCTGGACGCACAACTGGCAGTCCACGCAGTGGCCGCGCGTCTCGAAACTTTCCGCCTTCTTGGCGTAGCCCCGCGGTTCGCCGCGCCACTTCTCGTAGGTGACGACCAGGCTGTCCTCGTCGAACATGGCGGCCTGAAAGCGCGGCCACGGGCACATGTAGATGCACACCTGCTCGCGGGCAAAACCGGCCAGAACATAGGTGAAGCCACCGACCAGCAGCGCAAAGCCGAGCACACCCCAGGTGTAGTCGCCCTGCAACAGCGCCAGGGTGGTGGACGGCGCATCGTTGAAATAGATCACCCAAGTCCAGCCGACGGCAAAGGAAATGACCAGCCAGACGAGATTGGTCGCCGTCTTGCGGGACAGCTTGTCGGCCGTCCACGGACCACGGTCGCGCTTGATGCGCTGGTTGCGGTCACCCTCGAAGACGCGCTCGACCATCACGAAGACGTCGGTGAACACCGTCTGGATACAGGTGAAGCCGCACCACACGCGGCCCAGCAGGGCGGTCACGAAGAACAGCCCGACCGCGCCCAGGATGAGCAACCCGGTCAGGTAGTAGATTTCCTGCGGCCAGAACTCGACGCCCAGGATGTAGCCACGGCGCCCGGACATGTCGAGCAGGATGGCCTGGTCGGGCGCGCCCGGACCACGGTCCCAGCGCAGCCAGGGGCCGATGAAATAGACGCCGAGCAGAATGATCGCGGACCAGTTCTTGAGGGTCCGGAAAAATCCTGAAATCTTCTTCGGCTGAACTTTCTTGTAGTCCTCGTACAAGGACTCCGGTTGCTTGTCCGGTTGCTTGCTGGCACCGCCGCCCGCAGGAGATGCCCCCCCGCCCGTCTTGGCAACCTTTTCAGCTACGGCCATGTCCCGACCTTTCCCTGGTTGTCGTGCGGCTTTGCTCCGGCCGCCGCATCCTTGACGCGACCGTGCGTGCCTTACCCGAATTCGGGAGGAACGTCCAGAGATCCGCCGGGTTCTGGGCGGACATCTGGGTTCGCTCTTCGAAAACTAGGGTCTGCTTATATAGATGGCAAGACGATCCACACATTGACAATGCGCAATGCGGACCCGCCCAAGGTACTAAAAGTCCCACTTTCACGCGCCTTGCGCCATGCCGTGCCCCGCGCAGGACCCATGCACGGAGCGCATGGCGGTTCCTTCAGGGCGTTAGCCAACCAAAAACAGGCATCCAGAAAAGCCAGAACCGCCCGTGCAGGGAAGCACGAGCGGTCCGGGAGCATTCCGGCCGTCACCGACGGCGCGGTGTTCCGGCAAAAGCCGGACGATCAGGTCAGCCTTACTGGCCGCCACCCAGCGAGTGGACGTACAGGGTCAGCATCTTGATCTCGGAGTCCTTCAGGCGACCGCCCCACGCAGGCATGGTGCTGTGCTTGGGGTTGCGCACCTGGGCAGCGATGTCCTCGACCGACATGGTCTGGCCGGGCGCGGCATACAGCCACACCTGGTCACCCAGGGCCGGAGCGCCGAGCATCGGGTTGCCATCGGAAACCGGGTTGGCACCGTCGGAGGTGTGGCAAGCCGCGCACTGCTCCAGGAAGATTTCCTGGCCGCGGCCTTCCTGCACGGTACCTTCGGACATGCCCTTGACGTACTGGGCCACGGCGAGGATTTCGGCGTTTTCCATGAAGTCGCCGAAACGCGGCATTTCCGACAGGCGGGTGTCGGCCGAAAGGTTGGACCGGATGCCGTGGGTCAGGGTTTGCTCGATGGTCTCGAGATCTCCGCCCCAAATCCAACTGTCGTCAGCCAGGGTCGGGTAGCCAAAAGCCCCCGCGCCGCCGGACTGGTGACACGGCACGCAGTTTTCCTTGAACAGCACGGCGCCGCCAGCACGGGCGTAGTTCGCCAGGTCGGGCTTGGACGCGATGTCCTGGACGCCAAGCTCCGCCAGACCGGCAATCTTGTCGGAATGGGTTTCGCGGGCGGATGCCAGCTCGGTCTGAAGCTCGGCGCGCGAGCTATAACCGATGACGCCGGTGGTGTAACCGGTGGCCGTCGGCCACGCCGGGTAAACCACCCAGTAGCCAACCGACCACAAAATGCAGACGTAGAAGACATAAACCCACCACTTGGGCAGCGGGGTATTCAATTCCTTGATGCCGTCCCACTCATGGCCGGTCGTAGACTGGCCCGAAATGGCGTCCTTTTCAGGAGTTCCCGCCATCTTTTCGCTCCTCGTTCTCGTCATCCCTCAAAGGGATCATCGCGTCTTCCTGGAACCGGTCCTTATTCTTTGGCCGGTAGGCCCACACAATAATCCCGAGGAAGAAGATCATCAGCCACAGGCCCCAGAACTGGCGGAGGAAGGCAGCAATTTCGGTCATGGTTTCCATGGATGCTCTCTATAAATCCGTGTCAATCAGCCCGAAACCCTGGCCAATCCTCCGTCAGTGCGAATTTAGCGGTTAAGACCGCCAGCCTCGTACGCCTGGGGCGAGTCGAACTCGGTGAAGTCCACCATGGCACCCAGGATCTGCAGATAGGAGACCAGGGCGTCCATTTCGGTGAGCACTTCGGCGTTGCCGTCGAAGGCGCCGACGCGGGCCTTCGGGTAGCGTGCCAGGACCCCCGAATGATCGGCGTTCGGATCGGCCTGAGCCCGAAGATCTTCAAGAGCGAGTTCAATCTGTTCGTCGGTGTACGGCGTGTTCACGATGCGCAGGGTGCGCAGGTGGTCAGCCGCGTCGTCGAACGCCAGTTCCCGCATCAGATGCGGATAACCCGGCATGATCGATTCCGGCACAACGGCGCGCGGATTGATCAAGTGGCGCTGGTGCCACTCGTCGGAGTACTTGCCCCCGACGCGCGCCAGGTCGGGGCCGGTACGCTTGGAGCCCCACTGGAACGGATGATCGTACTGCGACTCCGCAGCCAGGGAGTAATGGCCGTAGCGTTCCACTTCGTCGCGGAACGGGCGGACCATCTGGCTGTGGCAGTTGTAGCAGCCTTCACGGATGTAGATGTTGCGGCCGGCCAGTTCGAGGGGCGAATACGGGCGGACGCCCTTCACCTTCTCGATGGTGCTTTCCAGCGCGAACAGAGGAACGATTTCGACGAGACCGCCGATGATGATGGTGATGAAGATGCCGAGCGTCAGAAAGAGGACGTTCGTCTCCATCTTCTCGTGCTTTTTGACCAGACTCATTGTCCTGACTCCCCCGGATTAGCGCCGCGCGCCGACAGCGACGGCTTCGGGCGATTCGTAGGGCTGCTCTTCGCGGATATCGCCCCGGATCGTGCGGTACATGTTGTACGCCATGATCAGGCCGCCGGTGAGGAACAGCACGCCGCCGAAGGCACGGATCACGTAGTACGGATGCATCGCTTCGACAGTCTCGATGAACGAGTACTGAAGGAAGCCCATGTCGTCATACGCACGCCACATCAGGCCCTGCATGATGCCCGAGATCCACATCGCGGTGATGTAGAGCACGATGCCGATGGTGGCGATCCAGAAGTGATAGGACACCAGACGCATGGAATACAGCGACTTGCGGCCCCACAGCACGGGGATCAGGTAGTACATCGCGCCGAACGACACGAAGGCCACCCAGCCGAGCGCACCGGAGTGCACGTGGCCGACCGTCCAGTCGGTGTAATGCGACAGCGAGTTCACGGCCTTGATGGACATCATCGGACCTTCGAAGGTCGACATGCCATAGAACGCGACCGAGGCCACCAGGAAGCGAATCACCGGGTCGGTGCGCAGCTTTTCCCAGGCGCCGGACAGGGTCATGATGCCGTTGATCATGCCACCCCAGGACGGCATCCACAGCATGATCGAGAAGGTCATGCCAAGGGTCTGCGACCAATCGGGCAGCGCGGTGTAGTGCAGATGGTGCGGACCGGCCCAGATGTACAGGAAGATCAGGGCCCAGAAATGCACGATCGACAGACGGTAGGAGTACACCGGACGCTCGGCGCGCTTGGGGATGAAGTAGTACATCATGCCCAGGAAGCCGGCGGTCAGGAAGAAGCCCACCGCGTTGTGACCATACCACCACTGGATCATGGCGCTCTGGACGCCCGACCACATGGTGTAGGACTTGGCACCGAAGAACGACACCGGGATGGACAGGTTGTTGCCCAGGTGCAGCATCGCAATGGTGACGATGAACGCCAGCAGGAACCAGTTGGCCACATAGATGTGCGGCTCGCGGCGCTTGACCAGCGTGCCCACGAAGGTGGCCAGATAGACGACCCAGATGACG
>LAEA01000032.1 GCA_000961745.1 Rhodospirillaceae bacterium BRH_c57
GTCTGGCGGAACATCGGCAGCCCCTCGTCTTGCCACAACGAGAAGTGGCCGATCCACAGGCGTTCATTGAGCAGGGCGAGAAGCTCGTAGATCGCCGGCCGGCACTTGGGCGGCACCCGCATGTCGAACGCGCAGGAAAAGTGCAGGGCGTTGAGGTCTTCGGACCACGCGAAGTAAAGGCCGTAGTCGCACCACTGGCCGGGGACCTCGACGGCCATTTCCTCGTCGCTGCGACGGTCGAAGATCCATTCCCGGCCCGACGCAAGCTGTTCGACCTTGTCGATCGGGTTGCCGATCATTTCTGATAAAGCGGCGGTCTGCATGTCGCTGACTATCCTCCCGCTAAGGTGGACGCTCCTGGCGTTCCTGGCAACTGCCGCGTGCCCTAAAGCCACATTTCGTAGCCGGTAGTGGTGGGCACCACCAAAGCAACGGTGCCAAAGACGATCCTTTGGCGCAAGACAATATTTTGGGACTAGAAACAGGATTGGGCCCCACATCATGTGGAGAGTATCCCTAACCCTTTGATATTTCACCTTTGAAAACGAAGGTGGTACAGGACGGGAGTCTTGGTGGGTACTCCGGGCGGAGAATCGCCTTGGTGCCCTGGTTTCTACTCCACCAAGGCCGCCGGTTCCAGGGGGGGCGGTTCCAGGGGGTCCGGCTCCAGGGGGGCCAGGGTGCGCGGGCCGGTGTTGCGCGCACGGGGGGCGGGGGAGACGGCGACCGGGTAGCCGCGCTGTTCGGCGATCACTTGGGTGACAGCGTCCCAGTCGATGAACGTGCCGGGCGGCACGGCGTCCGAGATGATGCGCACGTGGTCGGTGTCCAGGACGCTGTCCGGGCGCGGTTCGCCCAGTTCGAGGGCGTCCCAGCCGGCCGGGGTGGGGTGGGCCTCGATGTACAGGCGGCCGCCGAACACCTCGGCCAGGACACGCTGGTCGAGGACCTCGACCGGCGTGCCCACCGGCACCGAGTTGAACAGCGATTCGATGTCGCTGTTGTACATGCGCAGGCAGCCGGCGCTGACCCGCCGCCCGATGCCGTAGTCGTTCTCGGTGCCGTGCAGCAGGTAGGTCGGCCAGCCCAGGTACAGGGCGTGGGTGCCGAGCGGATTATCGGGTCCCGGCGGCACGACTCTCGGCAGGTCCGGCTTGTCCTTGCGGATGGTGTCGGTCGGGTACCAGGTGGGGCGCTCTTTCTTGCGCACCACGGCGGTGGCGCCGCGCGGCGTCTCGCGGCCGTCGCGCCCGACTCCGATGGGGAAGGTCTCGGTCACCTTGCCGTCGGTGAAGCGGAACAGGCGCATGGCGGCCAGATTGACGATGATGCCGTTGTCCACCTGTTTGGGCAGCATGTGGATGTTGGGCAGCACGACGGTCGATCCCGGCTCGGGCAGCCAGTGGTCGACGTCCGGGTTGGCCGTTTTCAGTTCCAGAAAGCCCAGCTTCTGGTGGATGGCGATGTCGTGCAGCGTCTCGCCCTCCTGCACCACATAGGTGCCATGCAGGGCGTCAGGGGCGGGTGCCGCAAGGCCCGGACGGGGCGCCACGGCAAAGACCAGCGCGAGAACGGGGACGATCAACAGGCTCAGGGGTCGGATCATGGGCATCGGACTGCTGGGCAGCCATCCTTCTCCAGAAAACACGGCAGCGCTGGGCGTCAACCATAACGCCCAGCGGTTACCAAATGCTCACCGGAATGCGGCGCTGAAAGGGCGATGGGCGCTTAGACGTTGAACAGGAAGTGCACCACATCGCCGTCGTGCACCACGTATTCCTTGCCTTCGGAGCGCATCTTGCCGGCTTCCTTGGCGCCGACTTCGCCCTTGCAGGCGATAAAGTCGTCAAAGGCGATGGTTTCGGATCGGATGAACCCGCGCTCGAAATCGGTGTGGATGGCGCCGGCCGCCTCGGGGGCCTTGGCGCCCTTGCGCACGGTCCAGGCGCGGGCTTCCTTGGGGCCGACGGTGAAGAAGGTCAGCAGGCCGAGGAGTTCGTAGCCGGCCCGGATGACGCGCGACAGACCGGTTTCCTCCAGGCCCAGGCTCTCCAGGAACTCGGCCTTTTCGGCCGGGTCCTCAAGCTGGGCGACCTCGGACTCGATGGCGGCCGAGATCACCACGCTGGCCGCGCCCTGGGCGGCGGCCATTTCGGCCACCTTGTCCGACAGCGCGTTGCCGGTCGCGGCCGAGGCCTCGTCCACGTTGCAGGCGTACAGCACCGGCTTGCCGGTCAGCAGTTGCAACATGCGGAAGATCTTGGTTTCGTCGGGATTGGCCGGCTTGAAGGTGCGGGCCGGCTTGCCGGTGCGGAGCCCTTCGAGGATGGGCTCCATGACCCCCATCTGCTCCTTGGCTTCCTTGTCGCCGGACTTGGCTTTCTTGGAGATCGGCAGGATGCGCTTTTCCAGGCTTTCCATGTCGGCGAGCATCAGCTCGGTCTCGATGGTTTCGGCGTCGCGGATGGGATCGACGCTGTCTTCGACGTGGGTGACGTTTTCATCCACGAAGCAGCGCAGGACGTGGACGATGGCGTCGGTCTCGCGGATGTTGGCCAGGAACTGGTTGCCCAGGCCTTCGCCCTTGGACGCGCCGCGCACCAGACCGGCGATGTCCACGAACTCAAGCTGGGTCGGGATGATGGTCTTCGACCCGGCGATGGCGGCCAGCTTGTCCAGGCGGTCGTCGGGCACGGCAACGCGGCCGACGTTCGGCTCGATGGTGCAGAACGGGAAGTTGGCCGCCTGCGCCGCCGCCGTCGAGGTCAGGGCGTTGAACAGGGTGGACTTGCCGACGTTGGGCAGGCCGACAATGCCGCAATTGAAACCCATGTTAAGCGTCCTTTTCCGTGTTGGGTCCGGCTGGGTCTCGCCCGGCCGGAGGCTTTTCCTTTTTCGGCCGGGGCGGCTGGGTGGCCAGGGACACGCGGTTCATGAACCCCGCGTGGTCACCCTTCACGATGAGCCGGAAGTTGCGCGCCACGGCGTCCAGGAAGGTATCGAGCCAGTCCTGGTCGGCCTTGGCGAAGTTCGACAGCACCCAGTTGTGGACCAATGCCTTGTCGTGTGGCCGGCCAATGCCCAGGCGGACGCGCAAGGTGTTGTTGTCGAAGTGGGCGTCGATGTCGCGCAGGCCGTTGTGGCCGGCATGGCCGCCGCCCTGCTTGAGGCGCAGCTTGCCGGGTGGCAGTTCCAGCTCATCGTGGAGGATGATCACGTTTTCCGGCGGAATCTTGTAGAAGCGGGCGCACTCGCCGACCGAGCGCCCGGAATTGTTCATGAAGGTCATGGGCTTGAGCATCAGAACGCGCTCGCCGCCGATGTCGCCTTCGGTCAGCAGACCCTGATACTTGGCCCGCCAGGCGGCAAAGGAATGGCGGCGGACGATCTCGTCCACCGCCATGAACCCGATGTTGTGGCGGTTCCCGGCGTACTGGTCACCCGGATTGCCGAGACCCACCACAAGAAACATCGTCTTAGGCTTCCTCGGCTTCGCCTTCGCCGTCTTCGCCCATCTCGGACTTCAGGCCCGACGGCGCGGCGATGGTCGCGACGGTGAAGTCACGATCGGTAATGGTCGCCTTCACGCCAGCCGGGAACTTCACGGCGCTGGCATGGACGGAGTCGTTGAGGTCGAACCCGGTCAGGTCGCACACCAGCACGTCGGGCAGGGCGTCGGGCTTGCCGTGCACTTCGATGCTGTGACGGACCACGGTCAGCACGCCGCCCTTCTTGAGGCCGGGAGCCTTTTCGTGGTTGATGAACTCAACCGCGATTTCGGTGGTCACGATGGTGTTCGCGCCGACGCGCAGGAAATCGACATGCTGCGGCTGGTCGGTCACGACGTGGAACTGCACGTCCTGCGCCATCACGCGGTGCTTCTCGCCGTCAACGTCCAGTTCGTACTGGTGGGCGTAGAAACCGGCCTTGTTGAGCTGGGCCATCAGCGGACGCGGGTCCATCTGAACCAGCACCGGGGCCTGCTTGTCGCCATAGATCACGCCGGGCACGAGGCCCTGGCGGCGCACCGCGCGGGCTGCCCCCTTACCGGCCCGCTCGCGCTTCTGCGCAGGCATAGAAATCAGGTCAGACATGGAAAGTCTCCAATAGAACAGTCCGGCGTTGGCCTCCAGGGGTGCCGACGCCGGATGCCCCGCCCCAATGGCGGGAAGCGGTCACATACACCGAACGGCGCCAAGTTGCAACCGGCCGCACCCGCCTGGACGTAAAAACGGCCCCTGCCATGCGGGGCAGGGGCCGCCTTCGTCCTCGCCAGGAAATTAGTCCGCCGGGCGGGTGGTGGTCGTGGTGGTGGTCGGAGCCGTCCCGGTCTGGCCGGCCGGTTCGGTGGTCACGCGCTGGGACGTGTAGCCGCGGCTTTCAATTTGGCTCTCATCCCATTCCGGCATTTCCGAGATCTGGTCCTGGGTGGCGGGGACCTGGATCTGATCGCCCTGCACCTGGACCTGATTCATCTCGAAGGCGACTTCGCGCGAACCGATGCCAAGGAAACCGCCGTGCTCGACGATCACCATCTGCGGCTGGCCCTGGTCGTCGATCAGCACGTCGGTGACTTCGCCGACCTGCTCGCCGCTCGACCCATAGACTTCCTTGTCCATGAGCTGTTCAAGGCCGGCCGTCTGGGCGCCGTCCGTGGTCATGGCTTCGGTCTCGGTTTCGGTCTGGGGCGTGGCGGCGCCGGTTTGCGCCTCCTGGGCCCGCTGCTGACGCTCTTCCTCGGTCAGTTGTTCAGTCTGCTCCTGCTGCTGGGCTTGTTCCTCGATGCGCACATCGGGCTCGCCCTCGCGGGTAACCTCGACGTTGGGTTCGCCCTGCTCGACCGTCACCTGAGGGTCGGGCTGCCGCACGATCACTTCGGGCGGCTGCTGCTGCACCTGAATGTCGGCGCCTTCGGCTTGGCCGCTCGGAGCCTGGCTCTGCTGTTCCTGCATCTGCTGCGAAGGCTGCTGCGCCTGCGTTTCGCTCGGCGGCGTCTGCTGCGCATTGGCGGCCGTGCCCAGAGCCAGGGCCGAGGCCATCAGCGTCGTCATCAATGAAATCCGCATTAAAATCACTCCCTCGTGTTGGCTCGTTCAGTTTGGTGAACGCAGAGCGGCCGGGAGTGTTGCGTGGCGGATTTAAGGCAGGGTGCGAAAGGGGCTGAATGAGGTCGCACAGGGCCGCGGAAAGACGTCCGCGGCCCCGATGCGTTTTCCTTCACATCAGTCGAACAGGCTGGACACCGAGCGTTCGTCCGAAATGCGGGCGATGGCTTCGGCCAGCAAGGAGGCGATGGAGATCTGGCGGATGTTGTCGGCCAGACGGACCGCCTCGGTCGCCTGGATGGAGTCGGTGATGACGATTTCCTTGAGCGGGCTGGCGGTCACGCGGGCCACCGCGCCGCCGGACAGCACGCCGTGGGTCACATAGGCCGACACCGACTCGGCACCGTCGTTCATCAGGGCGGTGGCGGCATTGCACAGGGTGCCGGCCGAATCGACGATGTCGTCGATCATGATGCAGGTGCGGCCCTTGACGTCGCCGATGATGTTCATGACCTCGGACACGCCGGCCTTTTCGCGGCGCTTGTCGATGATCGCAAGGTCGGCGTCCAGGCGCTTGGCCAGGCTGCGGGCGCGCACCACGCCGCCGACGTCGGGCGACACGATCATCAGCTTTTCGTCGCCATAGCGTGTGCGGATATCATTGGCGAACACCGGTGCGGCATACAGGTTGTCGAGCGGAATGTCGAAGAAGCCCTGGATCTGGCCGGAGTGCAGATCCAGCGTCACCACGCGGTTGGCGCCGGCCTGGGTAATCAGGTTGGCGACCAGCTTGGAGGTGATCGGCGTGCGCGGGCCGGTCTTGCGATCCTGGCGGGCGTAGCCGAAGTACGGCACCACGGCGGTGATGCGTCGTGCCGACCCACGCCGCAAGGCGTCCAGGGTGACCAGCAGTTCCATCAGGTTGTCGTTGGCTGGGTAAGAGGTCGGCTGGACGATGAACACGTCCTCGCCCCGCACGTTCTCGTGGATCTCGACAAAGACCTCCATGTCGGAGAAGCGCCGGATGCTGGCGTTGGTCAGGTCGAGGTGCAGATAGGCGGCGATGGCCTCGGCCAACGGTCGGTTGCTGTTGCAGCCGAGAACTTTCATGGGGCCAGACTCCCGTGGGCGGCAAGGGGCGCGGGCACGCGCAAAATGGCAACGCTTTTCAGATGCCCCTCAGGCCAGTCCCTGTGGGCGGGACGGGCGTCAGGCGCGGGCGGAAAATATCAACCGGTCACACAAGTGTAAACAGCCTACAGGGCTCCCAGGCAGCGGTGGGGGTTGTAAAGCCGTCGGCGGTTCACCCTCACCTCGAATGGCCGACCTGTTGTGTTAAGGCAGCGACGCCTTCGGCGGCGCCTGGGGCGAACGCCCCATCTGTTGTGTCAAGGCAGCGACGCCTTCGGCGGCGCCTGGGGCGATGGCGGCGGCCAAGGCGGCGAAGCCGCGCGTCAGGGTGTCGGGCGGGACCGCGTTGATCTGTTCGGCCGATCCGCGCGCTACGCCGTCCGGGTCCACCAGGGTCCAGGTCAGGCGCACCGGGATGGGCTGGCCATCGGGCGCCGGGGCGGTTTCAAAGCGCCCGGTGACGCGCCAGGGGGACGCGTCGGCGATTTCCAGGCCGCCCCGGCGCAGGGCTTCCTCGACGGCGCCAGCCAGGATGCGGCCACGGGCCGGGTCCAGGCCCTCGACCTCGGCGGCGACGCTGAGCGCCGGCAGGGCGAGTGCGGGGGACATGGCCGAGTCGGGGCGGGTCGCTGTGCGTTGGGCCAGGGGCAGCACGGCGTCCCGCTCCACCGTATCGGCAATTTTCACTCCGGCATCGGCGAGGGCGGTTCCGGCCGGCAGTGTCAGTAGCAGGGCGTTTCCCGGACTGATGAGATACCACGTCCCGTCGGCCCCCGGCCGCAGGACATAGCCGCCGTCACGCGGCGCTTCCGTGACGTCGGCCGGAATGTCCAGGGCGCGCAGGGCGGCGGCAAGATCGTTTGCGGCCTGGGCGGTGGGTGTGCCGGGCACGGCCAGGACTGCGACGCCGGTGCCGCTGCTCAGTCGGGCCAAGCCTTTTACGGGGGCGTCCGGGTTATGGGCGAACGGGCGCGGCAGGTCCCCACAAGCGCCCAAGGCCAGGACCAGGGTAACCGTAAGAACAGGTAGGGCGGGGCGCATGACCGGGCGGCTGCCTCAGCGTTCCAGGGCGATGGCGGACACCATGCGGCCATAGGCGGTTTCGCCGGCCAGCGTGGCGCGGCGATAAGAGAAGAACCGGTTGTCCTCGCGCGCCGTGTCGCAGGGGGTGGGCATCACTTCGCCGACGCCGAGGCGGGCCAGCTTGCGGGCAACGTAGCCGGGCAGGTCGAACATGTGGTGGCCGTCGCGGCGGGACGGCGAGAAGAACCGCTCGTTGTCGATGTCTTCGGCCAGGAAGAGGGCCGGGAAGTCCGGGCCGACCTCGTAGGAGCGCTGGGCGATGCACGGGCCGATGCCGGCCACGATGCGCGCCTTGTCGGCCCCCAGTTCGACCATCTTGGCAACCGTGTTCTCAAGCACCCCGGCCAGAGCGCCCTTCCAGCCGGCGTGCGCGGCGCCGATCACCCCGGCGGCGCCGTCGGCCAGCAGC
>LAEA01000081.1 GCA_000961745.1 Rhodospirillaceae bacterium BRH_c57
CCGACATCACCGACGGCCGCCCGACCCAGAACCTGCCCGAACAGGCCGGCCTGGGCGAATCGCCGATGCCGGCCTACGAGCAGAACGAACTGTCGCGCAACGAAACGCTGGAACTGGTGCGGGCCTACTGGCGCCTGGCCAACAGCGACATGCGCAAGAACGTGCTCGAACTGCTGCGCAGCATGGGCCGTCGCGACTAAGGCTTGCTGTCCGCGACCGATGATACGGAACCCTGGTCCCCGATGGCGGCCAGGGCGTTGAGCCGTTCCTCGACCGAGCATAGAAACGCGTCCAGCAAGTGGGTTTCTTCGTGCAGGGCCGATGCCTTGAGTTCAGCTCGTAGATCGGTGGCCGTCTGAATGGCCTTGGTCAGGGTCTTCACGGCCTTTGCGGCATCGTGCGGCGGAGCGGAGGTGTGCGGCGTCGACTTGAGCAAAGGGGTCATCCCAAAAGGGCAAGCCAAAATGGCAAAAAGATCATCCCACAAAGGATGGGTGACAACTTATTGGTGCATTGCGATCAGTCGCACGATAAGATAGCAAATGAGATACCACGACGCCAAGTAGTTTCCTACATGTTTCCGCTCTTTCTGCTTGCCCGTCCTGGCGGGGCGCCTGCCGGGCCTGTGCGGTCTTGACCCCTCTCCGCGCCTGACCCATGTTTCGGGGGTTCCTCCGCCCCCCGATTCCTCAACAGCCCGGTGAGTCCATGACATCCTCCGACAGCCCCCTGTGGCACGGCACGACCATCCTGTCCGTGCGCAAGAACGGCCGCGTCGTCATCGCCGGTGACGGGCAGGTCACCCTGGGCGCCACCGTGGTCAAGGCCAACGCACGCAAGGTCCGGCCGTTGGCCACCGGCGTCCTGGCCGGATTCGCCGGCGCCACCGCCGACGCCTTCACCCTGTTCGAGCGCCTGGAAGCCAAGCTGGAGCAGCACCCCGGCCAACTTACCCGCGCCTGCGTCGAACTGGCCAAGGACTGGCGCACCGACCGCTACCTGCGCCGGCTGGAGGCCATGATGGCCGTGGTCGACAAGGACGTGTCGCTGATCCTGACCGGCACCGGAGACGTTCTTGAACCGGCCGACGGCATCATCGGCATCGGGTCCGGCGGGACCTACGCCCTGGCCGCCGCCCGCGCCCTGGCCGACCGCGACGACATGGACGCCGAGGCCATCGCCCGCCGGTCCATGGCCATTGCGGCCGACATCTGTGTCTACACCAACCACAACGTCGTGCTGGAGAGCCTGTAGATGACCGCCTTCAGCCCCCGCGAAATCGTTTCCGAGCTGGACCGCTACATCGTCGGCCAGGATGACGCCAAGCGCGCCGTCGCCATCGCCCTGCGCAACCGCTGGCGCCGCCAGCAACTGCCCGAGGCCCTGCGCGAAGAGGTGCTGCCCAAGAACATCCTGATGATCGGCCCGACCGGCGTCGGCAAGACCGAGATCGCCCGCCGCCTCGCCAAGCTGGCCCAGGCGCCATTCATCAAGGTTGAGGCGACCAAGTTCACCGAGGTCGGCTACGTCGGCCGCGATGTCGAAAGCATCATCCGCGACCTGGTCGAGATCGCCCTTCAGGAAACCCGCGAACGCCTGCGCAAGGCGGTTCATGCCAAAGCCGAAATGAACGCCGAGGAACGCGTCCTCGACGCCCTGGTCGGCGACACCGCGCGCCCGGAAACCCGCCAGCAGTTCCGCAAGATGCTGCGCGAGGGCAAGCTGGCCGACAAGGAGATCGAGGTCCACGTCCAGGACAGCGCCGGCATGTCCCTGCCGACCATGGACATCCCTGGAATGCCCGGCGGCCAGATGGGCATGGTCAACCTCAACGACATCTTCGGCAAGGCCTTTGGCGGCCGCACCAAGCCGCGCAAGATGACCGTGACCGCCAGCTATGAGGTGCTGGTCCGCGAGGAGGCCGACAAGTTGCTCGACGAGGAGCAGGTGGCCAAGGACGCCCTCGACGCCGTGCAGAACCACGGCATCGTGTTCCTCGACGAGATCGACAAGATCACCGGGCGCCATGACGGCCGCAGCGGCGGCGGCGAAGTGTCGCGCGAAGGCGTGCAGCGCGACCTGCTGCCGCTGATCGAGGGTACCACCGTCATGACCAAGCACGGCGCGGTCAAGACCGACCACATCCTGTTCATCGCCTCGGGCGCCTTCCACCTCGCCAAGCCCAGCGACATGCTGCCCGAACTGCAAGGCCGCCTGCCCATCCGGGTCGAGCTGAAGGCCCTGACCAAGGACGACTTCCGCCGCATCCTGACCGAGCCCGAAGCCAGCCTCATCAAGCAGTACAAAGCCCTGATGGCGACCGAGGACGTGACCCTTGAGTTCGCCGACGAGGCCATCGAGGCCGTCGCCGCCCTGGCCGCCGAAATCAACAGCTCGGTCGAAAACATCGGGGCGCGGCGCCTGCACACCGTGCTCGAACGCCTGCTGGAGGAAATCAGCTTCACCGCCACCGACCGCGGCGGCGAAACCGTCCCGATCACCGCCGCCCTGGTCCAGGAACGCGTGGGGGCATTGGCCCAAAAGGGCGACTTGAGCCGGTTTATTCTGTAGATAATCGGAGAGGGATGGGGCCAGCCCCAAACTCCGCCGGGGCCATTGGCCCCGGACCCCGTGAGTTGGAAAAAGCTTTTGCTCCTGCGCCGCCAGCAAGCCCGCTAAGCCTCCCGTGCGCTACGCGCGACTTTCCATGCCAACCATTCATGAGGTCCAGGAGGCAAGCCTCCTGGCGGGTGCGGGCAGAGCCCGCCTCTACCGCCCCCGCCGATGGTGCGGCTTTGGCGGTCTCACCCGAACCAGCAGGTCGTCCAGGGCGGCGATGGCGTCAGCGTCGAGGTCGCGGAGGGTTTCGGCCAGGCGGTTGGCGAAGGCGGTGGCCTGGGGGGTCATGCCACCGGTGTCGAGGGTTACCTTGGGGTGGGACAGGTCGGCGAGGCGTTTGAGGGCCTCGGCCTCGTCCCAGATCAGGCCGAAGTAGCCGCAGATTTCCATGACCAGTCCGGGGCCGGGCTTGCCGCGCTTGCCGTGTTCCAGGGCCGAAAGATACGCGGCCGAAACGTCCAGGTCGGCGGCCATCTGGGTGAGCGTCACCCCGCGCACCCGGCGCAGGTCGCGGATGCGGGCGCCAAACGGTGTCACGTCTCGCGGCGCCGCTTGAGCAGGACGTACAGCGCACCGGAACCGCCGTGCTGGGGCTGGGCATGGCTGTAGGACAGGATGAGGCCGCGCAGCCGTTCATCGTTCAGCCAGCGCGGCACGGCACGGCGCAGCACGCCTTCGCCGCGCGTGCCCTTGCCAGTGACCACCAGCAGGCACCGCTTGCCGGTCGCCGCGCCCGTTTCAACGAACCGATTGAGCGCGATGTGGGCGGCTTCCTGGGTCATGCCGTGCAGGTCGATGGTGCCGTCGATGTCCATGCGACCGCGCTTGAACCGCTGCGCCGTGCGCTTGTCCACGCCGGGACTTTTGCCGTGTTCAAGGCCGGGCAGGGCGCGGCGCACCTGGACGGCGGCCGCCGTGACCTTTTCACCAATGCGGAAGTCGGGCAGCGGCGGCCAGAAGGCGTCATCCGGCTTGGGAGCGGGGTTTTTGGCGGGGGCTACGACCGGGGGCGCGGGTTTAGGCACCGGCGGGGGCGATATTTCGGGCAGTGGGATATCGTCTTCACTCAGCGCCTCGACGAACAGGCCGCGCGCCTCGGCATCGAGGGGCACGGCGTTCTTGGTGACCAGACGCCACAACCGATCCTCGTCGGCGGACAGAGCCCGGCGGCTACGCCTGCGCGCGGTCATCGACCAGGACGATGTGAAGCCGGCGCGGGCCGTGGGCACCGAGCTGGATGGTCTGTTCGATATCGCCGGTACGCGACGGCCCGGTGATGAGGTTGACGGTGCGCGGCAGGGTCGCCGGGTAGCGCAGCCGCAGGCGCGCCCAGGCTTCCTCGTAAGTGCCGCCGATATCGGACGCCGCCACCACAACCACATGCACGTCGGGCAGGAAGTTGAGCGAGGTCGGGGTGTCCGGCCCGGAAACCAGCATCAGCGTCCCGGTTTCGGCAATCCCGCCGAAGGCCGCCGCCACGCCGACCACATCCTGGGGCAGGGCGGGGCCGCGCCGCACGGTGAACAGGCCATGCCCGGCCAGCCCGTCGAGCCGGGGGTCGGGGGCCACAGCCAGATCGGTCGGCAGGTTGTGGCCCTTGAGGTAGTCAGCTACGGCCTCGGGCACGCCCGCCCAGCCGTCCACGCGAACCAGCGTTGCCGCCACCGCCTGGGCCATTTCGGCGAATAAGGCGAGATGGTGGGCGTGGTCACCCTGGGCACGGGCCGGCACAACCCTGGAGCCCGGCGTCTTGATGCCCTGGCGCAAGACCTCCTGAGCCTGGGCGTCCAGCGGACCCCGGTTGTGAGCCCGGCGGATGCCGTCGAGGACGGTTGCCCGAGAACTGGTAGAACCGCTGCTGGTCATGGCGTCACTCCACTTCTCTGCTAAACCCGGAGCGCCGGTCGGCTCCCGGCCCGAAGGACGCGCCCGCCGGGGGCGCGGTCAGGGGATCCGCCCCGTCGGCCTGCGGCAGGTAACGGTCCACGAAGGCCCGCCAACTGCCGCGCGGGGCACGGGCCTGATGCTGTGGCCGGTCGGTCATGGCCAACACCACCCCGCCATGGTCCCACACCGCCTGAAACGTCTTGGCATCCACCATCAAGGTGATCAGGGCACGGTTGTAGACCTGCCGGGCCAGCCACTTGCGTATCACCAGGGCATAAATCGCCAAGCCCATGACCAGGGCGCCCATGCCGACCAGAATCCCCCCAACCAGCAAGACGATGACCGCCAGCAGCAGCAGGACGAGCAGCGGCAGCACGCTTTCCCACGGGTTGAACACCGGTGATCCGGGCGTGTTGAGGCGCTGGAACTCAGTGTAGATGCTGACCACGTTGCGTTCATAGGCCGCCCGCAGACGGTCGTGCAGCACCTTGTCATGCGCGCTGATGCGAGCCATTGGACGGGTCAGCCCTTTTTGCCGGTTGCAGCTTGGCTGGTTGAAGAGGAGCGACGCCGGTAGAGGTCCATGAAGGTCTCCCCGCGCGGCGTCGGCATGTCACGCGACTGGGTCCAGGCGGCCGCCAGGGGCAGCGTGCTCAGCCGGCCGCGCCGACCCCCGGCCAGGGCCATCATGCGGGCCACAAGGCGCGTGCCCAGACGGTACAACGCCGGGCGGGTCGCCGCAAAGGCCCACAGTTGCAGGCCCCAGCGCTGGCGGTCCGGCGTCAGCTTGGCGGCGAACTCACGCTCCCGCCAGTCGCGCAACATGCGGGGCAGGGGGATCTTCATCGGGCACACGGCTTCGCACCGCCCGCACAGGGTCGAGGCGTTGGGCAACGGGGCCGCGTTCTCGATGCCGATGAGCGCCGGGGTCAGGACCGAACCCATCGGGCCGGGATAGACCCAGCCATAGGCATGGCCGCCGACCGCGCCGTACACCGGGCAGTGGTTCATGCAGGCGCCGCAGCGGATGCAGCGCAACATCTCCTCGAACTCCGAGCCGAGCATCTTGGTGCGGCCGTTGTCGAGCAGGATGACGTGGAATTCCTCCGGCCCGTCGGTGTCCTCGGGACGGCGCGGGCCGGTCGAGAAGGTGGTGTAGCTGGAAAACTCCTGCCCGGTGGCCGAGCGGGCCAGCAGGCGCAGGATGGTGGTGGCATCCTCCAGGGTCGGCACCACCTTTTCCAGGCTGGCGATCACCACATGCACCTTGGGCAGCAACTGGGTGAGGTCACCGTTGCCTTCGTTGGTGACGATGATGGTCGATCCGGTCTCGGCAATCAGGGCGTTGGCGCCGGTGATGCCGATGTCGGCGGCCAGGAACTTGTCGCGCAGTTCGGACCGCGCCTCGTCCAGCAACTGGCGCGGCTCGCTCAGGTCGCGGTCGGGCGCGAGGTGCGTGTGGGTGGCCCGGAAGGCGTCGGCCACAGCCTCCTTGCGGACGTGCAGGGCGGGGGCGACGATGTGGCTGGGCGGCTCGTGGCGGAGCTGGATGATGTATTCACCGAGATCGGTCTCAATGGGCGTCACGCCCTCGCGTTCGAGGAAGGCGTTGAGGCCGAGTTCCTCGGCGATCATCGACTTGCCCTTGGTCACGGTGCGGGCGTTGTGGTCGCGGCAGATGGTCAGCACCGCCTGACGGGCGTCCTCGGCGGTGGCGCACCAATGGACATGGCCGCCCTGCTCCAGAACCTTGGCCTCAAACGCCTCCAGGTAGAAGTCGAGATTGGCCAGGACGTGGTCCTTCAGGCGCTTGCCCTCGTCGCGCAGGGCCTCGAACTCGGGCAGCTTGGCGACGGCGGCCGAGCGCTTGGCGCGAAACCCGGTCTTCATGGTCTGGAGCGAGACGCGCAGGTTGGCGTCGTCAATCGCCTTGTGGGCGTTTTCCTTGAAGGTGTGGCTGGTGGACTGCTCCATGTCTAACCCTCCCCGTCGCCGATGGGCGGCGCGTCGGCGGTCATGCCGGCCAGCACCTCGGCCACATGGCGGACCTTGATGGGCGAGCCGACCCGCTTGAGCCGCCCGGCCATGTTGAGCAGGCACCCAACCTCGCCGGCCAGCAGGGTGTCGGCCCCGGTGCCCATGATGTCGTCCGCCTTGTCGCTGACCATGCGCGAGGAAATGTCCCCGAACTTGACGCAGAAGGTGCCGCCGAAGCCGCAGCATTCCTCGGGTTCGGACAGGTTGCGGACCTCCAGCCCGGCGACCTTGGACAACAGGGCGCGCGGCTGTTCGCGGATTTTGAACTTGCGCAGGCCGGTGCAACTGTCGTGGTAGGCGGCCACGCCGTCATAGGCCGCCTCGATGCCCTCGAACGCCATGACGTCGGTCAGGAACGAGGTCAGCTCCCAGGTTTTTTCCGACACCGCTTGCGCGCGGGCCAGCCACGCGGCATCGCCCTTGAACACCTCGGGGTAGTCCTTGACCATGCCGGCGCACGATGCCGAGGGCAGGACGATGTAGTCGAACCCCTCGTACTGGGCGATCAGGCGTTCGGCCATGCGCCGCGTCGTGGCGCGATCCCCGGTATTCCAGGCTGGTTGGCCGCAGCAGGTCTGCTCGTCGGGCACCGACACGCGGCACCCGGCGCGCTCCAGCAGGGCCAGGGCGGCGAACCCCACCGACGGACGGTAGACGTCGACCAAGCAGGTGACGAACAGGCCCACATGGGGGGAACCCTTGGCGTGGGGAGAAGCGTCGGTTTTCTGGGTCATCGGGGGCAAAGACCTCGCATAGGCGGCAGACAACCGAGCCGGTTGGTCATCTATTGCAGTACCATAGCACCGAATCTCCGGCCCGGACAGGGACCCGCTGGCCTTGGTGGGCTGCCGCCCACACCCGCGCGGGGAGACCCCGCACCCCAGTCTTCTTTAAAAAAAACAAGGTGGTCTGGAGCTTGCTCCAGCCGGGTTCGGGCGGGAGCCCGTTCCGCGACAGCGGAAAGCACTGAATGCAACCAGCCTCAGGACTCCGGCGCCCGGTCGCGCGGCAGCAGCAGGTACCAGGTGCCACGGCTTTTCATGCGGCCGGCGTCGGCCAGAGCCGGTTCGCCAAAGCCCCAAAAGAAGTCTCCGCGCACCGCGCCCTTGATGGCGCTGCCGACGTCCTGGGCCACCACCAGCCTGCGCAGCGGCCGGTTGTCCGGATCATGGGTGTCCAGCCACAACGGCACGGTCAGCGGCACATAACGGGTGTCCACCGCCACCGACCGCTTGGGGGTCAGCGGCACGCCGAGCGCGCCGATGGGGCCATCGGCAGTGCCGGGGATGCGACGGAAGAAAATGTAACGCGGGTTCTGGCGCATGATGTCATGCGCCGCCTCGGGATTGGCCTTCAGCCAGGCGCGGATATGCGGCATGGAGCCCTTGCCCGGCTCGACCACGCCCCGGTCGAGCATGATGCGCCCCAGGCCCACGAAGGCATGACCATTGTTTCCGGCATAGCCGATGCGCTCGACCGCACCATCGGGCATCACCACGCGGCCCGATCCCTGGATGTGCAGAACATGGACGTCCACGGCATCGGCCGCCCAAAACAGCACCGGCGCGCTGCCATTGAGCGCGCCGTCGTCAATCTCGGCCCGCGTCCAGTAGGGCCGTACCATAGTGCCGTCGCGCCGCCCGACCAGCGGCACCGGAGCGCCGAGGTCCGGGTTGCTGGCCGCCAGATCGACGCTGACCAGATCGGCCGGCACCGCGTGCACCGGCACCGGATACTCCAGCGAGGGTTCCCGCGCGCCGCGCAGTTCGGCCTCGTAGTACCCGGTGAACATGCCATCGGAGCGCTGCGCGCCCGCCTCATCGGTGAAGCTCACGGCATAGGGCTGGAAGCGGCTTTGCAGGAAGGCACGGAGGGTGATCTCGTCGGCGCCCACGGTCGGCGGGACGGCACGGTCAAGGTCCCCGCACAGTTCCACCCAGTCGCTGAGCGTACCGCCATAGGCGCCGGGGCCGAGCCACACGTCGGCGCCCTTGGTGGCGGCCATCACGTCGAGCCGGTCGCACGACCGGCGCAAGGCGGGCAGCGCTTCGGAAACGCGATCTTCCGACCAGCCGGGCAGGGCGTCAAAGGCCACCGGGGTCAGACTCATACCGTCCGGCAGGGCAGGAGCGGCGGGGCGGTCGGCCGGCGAACAGGCGGCCAATGTTGCCAGCACCAGGGAGGCGCAAACGGCGCCCCTGATCCGTGGAATCCTCGTCACGATACGACCACCCCCCAACAGTCCTTCAGCCTTACGCTTCGTCGCTCACGGTGTCCTCGGCCTCGTCCTCGGGCGTTTCCGTGGCGACGAGCTGCCAGTTGGGATCCCGGCCGCTGGTATCGCGGGCAAAGGTCCACAGGTCGGTCACCGGCTCGAACCGCGTCGGGTCCCCTTCGAGGACGACGCCTTCGGCGTTGCGCACCATGGTCATCTGCTCGGTCACGAACCGCACCGTGACATAAGCCATGCGCTTGCGCATTTCGGCGGTGTCGATGCTGATGCTCTTGAACGAACCGACCTCGGTCTCCATCGTTTCGCCGCGGCTTTCGCGGTCCTTGATGGCGGCCTCAAAGTTACGATAGACGTCGTCGGCCAACAGCGGGCGCAGGGTCTTGGTATCGCCCTTGGCAAAGGATCCGACGATCATCTCGAAGGCCATGCGGGCGCCCGACAGGAACGTCTCGGGATCAAACGCGCCATCGGCCAGGCGGATCTGCGTCAGGCCAGCCTCAAGCGGCGTCTGCGGCCCGGCAGCGTCGGCCCGCTCCACCCGGCGACCGGGCAGCTCGATGACGTTGTCGTCCCTGGTCTCTTCCCGCGCATCGTCCTGGGGACGTTCGGCGTAAGGATCCTTGGCGGCGTAGGGATCCTTGGGGGGCCGCTCGTTACCAGTGCGCCGCCCCAGTACGCTGCGTAGGCGCAGCACCAGGAAACCGGCGACGAGGCCGAGGAAAATGATGTCAATGAACTGGATACCCTGGCTCATACTGTCCCCGGGGCTGTTGGGCGTTTGGGAGGCTAACCGTTCGAGGCGGCGACGACGACATGCAGAAACACCCACCATGCCACCTTGCCCCGCCTGCCCTTTTCGGCGATGGTCCTGAGGACTAGATAAGCCCTCGGACGGAAAAGGGCAAGCATGCCACTGGTCATTCTGAGTTTGTTTATCGCGGTTCCGTTAATCGAAATCGCGGTGTTCATCCAGGTCGGGGGTGTTCTCGGCCTGTGGCCCACCATCGCCCTGGTGCTGCTGACCGCAGTCGCCGGGACCGCCCTGCTGCGCGCCCAGGGCCTTGCCACCCTGCGCCGCGCCCAAACCAGCGTGGAGCGGGGCGAGGTGCCGTTGCGCGAGGTGTTCGACGGCGCCTGCCTGTTGGTCGCCGGCGTGCTGTTGCTGACGCCCGGCTTCGTGACCGATGCGATGGGCCTTCTCCTGTTCCTGCCGCCGGTGCGCACCGGCCTGCTCGGCTGGCTGGGCGGCGCCGTTCGGGCGGGCAAGGTGCACGTGCGCGGCGGCGGGTTCGGCCCGCCTCCGCCCGGCCATGGACCGGGACCAGGCAGCCCCCCCTATAGCGGGCCTGTTGACATTGAGGGCGACTATCGCGACGTCACCCCGCCCGACGACAGCGCTGGCCCGACAGCACCCGACGATCGGCCGCGCATCAAGCGCGACTAGGTCCGGGACAAGCCAGAGCCACTGCCCGTTGCCGGACGGGGCGATCCGTGATAGCCCCGATACAATCATTTTTCCACGACCCCATTTTTCCGCGACTCCAGGGAGATCCACCAGATGAGCGACACCACCCCCCAGCCGCAGCCAACCGAAGGCGCCGACCAGCAGCCGGCCCCGCTGGTCATCAGCGGCCAGTACATCAAGGATCTGTCGTTCGAGGCCCCCAACGCGCCGGCGATCTTCAGCCAGATGACCAAGGCGCCCGACATTCCGATCCAGGTTGACGTTCAGGCCCGCCGCCTCAACGACAACTACTTCGAGATCGTGCTGCACTTCAACGTGCAGGCTACCGTCGATGAGACCCCGGCGTTCATCCTGGAACTGGCCTATGGCGCCGTGGTGCAGGTTACCCCGGAACAGCCGGAACACCTCCAGCCGCTGCTGCTGATCGAAGCGCCGCGCATGATGTTCCCGTTCGCCCGCAACCTGATCGCCGACATCACCCGCGACGGCGGCTTCCCGCCGCTGATGCTGCAACCCATCGACTTCGTTCAGCTCTACCGCAGCCGCATGGCCCAGGCCGCCGAGCAGCAGCAGCAGAGCGACACGCCGACCAACTAAAGTTATTCCCGGCCGCTGTTTCACGTGAAACAGGGCGGAGACACAAAGGGCGGCCCGGTGTGATGGGGGCCGCCCTTTTTCTGTGCGCGGGATGTGAAGGAAGTGAAGCGGGGGACCACAGAGGACACAGAGTTAGAAGAGAAGGCACAGAGAGTTCGGAGTCGTGCCGCCAGCCGTCTTGTCCCGAAGGACTTTGATGCGCTCCGCGCGGACCGCATGCGCCGAACCCTCTGCGTCCTCTGTGTCCTCTGTGGTTAATCCCTTGCAGTGGTTTCCTTAAGCCGGGACTCGTTCGGCCTCAGCCGCTTCGTCAGCCAGCCACAGGGCGCCCTTGACCTTTTTTTCGAGGAAGGCACGATGGGCGGCCACCTCCTCGGGCGTCGCGGCGTGGAGGCGGGGGGCGCGGAAGGGGCGGGCGATCTGGACCCGCTCCACGGTCTGACTGCTGCCCTTGGCGCCCAGTTCCAGGCCCGGCTCCCGACCGCCGCGCAGTTCCAGATACACCTCGGCCAGAAGCTCGGAGTCCAGCAACGCGCCGTGCTTGTCACGGTGCGAGTTGTCGATGCCAAACCGCCGGCACAGGGCGTCCAGGCTGACCGGCGCCCCCGGAAACCGCCGCCGCGCCATGCCGACCGTGTCCACCGCCTGCTCGAACGGCAAAGGTGGGCGACCGCACAGGGCCAACTCGGCGTTGATGAACTTCATGTCAAAGGCCGCGTTGTGGATAATCAGCGGCGCGTCGCCCACGAAATCCAGAAAGTCCTGGGCAATGTCCTTGAACAGCGGCTTGTCGGACAGAAACGCAATGGACAATCCATGCACCCGCTCGGCCGCCTCGGGCATGTCACGCTCAGGGTTCATATAGCGGTGAAACGTCACCCCCGTCGGGACATGGTTGAGCAACTCCACACAGCCAACCTCGACCATGCGGTCGCCCTCACTGGGCTCAAACCCCGTGGTTTCCGTGTCGAGAACGATCTCACGCATTTACTGGCCCCGCGTTAAAAAAAGTACGGGCTCTGCCCGTGCCCGCAAGGGGCCATTGGCCCCTTGACCCCATGAATATTCATTCTCTTGCGCCGCAGGCATCAAACCGCGACGAATAATGCGCTGCGCGCGGCTTGACACCGCCGCCAACTCCCGAGGTCCAGGAGGCCAGCCTCCTGGCGGGTGCGGGCAGAGCCCGCATCTTAGACGTCCCCCAGAATACGAGCTAAGGCCCGCCATGTCACGGCCTTGCCCAGCCCGGTCGGCACGACGAAATCCGCCCGGCGGCGTTTCTCGGCGTCAGGCATCTGGCGGACGAGGATGGCCTTGAGCTTTTCGGGCGTCATCCCTGGCCGGCGCAGGGCGCGCTGGCGTTGGATGAGGGCAGGGGCGGTGACCACCACCACAGCATCACACCGACGCTCGCCGCCGGTTTCAAAGAGCAACGGGATGTCCAGCGCAACAACCCGCCGTCCGGCCCGGCGGTGGGTGTCGAGGAAGGTTTTCTCCTCGGCCCGCACCAGGGGATGGACGATGCCCTCAAGGCGGGTCAGCGCAACCGGGTCGTTCAGCACGCGCGGGCCGAGCAGGGCGCGGTCCACCACGCCGGCGACCACCACGCCGGGGAATGCCTCGGCCAGCAGCGGCACCGCTGCGCCGCCCATGGAAAACAGGCGGTGCACCGTGGCATCGGCGTCGTGGACCGGCACGCCCTGGGCCCGCAGCATGGCGCAGGCGGTGGACTTGCCCATGGCGATGGACCCGGTGACCCCCAGGACGATCACACCGCCCCCGCGAGAACATGCGCCCGGAGGTCGGCGTCAACCTCGGGATCGACCCCGAACCACGCCTGAAACCCCGGCCGCGCCTGGTGCAGCAGCATCCCCAGGCCGTCTACGATGGGGTTACCGCGCGCCTGGGCCGCCGCCAGAAACGGGGTGACCAGCGGGTGATAAACGATGTCGGTGACCAGCGCGGCGGGGTCCAAAGCGTCGAGCGGCATGGGCAGGGACTGCTCGCCCTTCAGGCCGACCGAGGTGGTGTTGACCACCAGGGCGCAGTGGTCCGCGAACGCCGCCGTCCCATCCAGGGCACACACCCGGATGCGTGCATCGGCCAGATCAGCCGCCACCTCCTCGGCCCGCCTCAGAGTACGGTTGGCCAGGACCAGTTCGGTGATCCCCGGCAGTTCCAGCAGTCCAGCCACCACCGAACGCGCCGCGCCGCCAGCCCCCAGCACCACCGCCCGGCCTCGGGTCCAGCGGTCGTCGGGGGCCTCCTGGCGCAGGTTGGCGACGAAGCCGAAGCCGTCGGTGGTGTCGCCCTCGATCACGCCATCCTCGGCAAAGACCAGGGTGTTGACCGACCCGACCCGCCGCGCCCGGTCACTGAGGCGACCATGATCGCGGCACAGGGCAAACGCCGCCTCCTTATGCGGCACGGTAACGTTGGCGCCGCGAAAGCCGGCCTTGGGCAGGGCGCGGACGACCTCCAGGAAGTCCTCCGACCGCACCGGCAGGGGCAGATAGGCGCCGTCGATGCCGTGGCGGTGCAGCCAGAAGCCATGCAGGCGCGGCGACAGCGAATGCGCCACCGGCCACCCCAGGACCCCCGCCAACCGGGCCTTGCCAGTGAGCATCATGGCGTCACCACGCCCCAGCCGCGCAGGAAGCCCAGCAGCGGCAGCAGCGGCAGGCCACGGATGGTGAAGGTGTCGCCCTGAATGCGGTCGAACAGTTGCACGCCCAGTCCCTCGATGTGATAGCAGCCGACGCTGCCCAAGATACCCGGCCCGGCGGCGACAAGGTAGCCGTCCAGGAAGGCGTCGGAGAAGTTCCGCATGGTCAGGCGCGCCTCGGCCACCTCGTGCCACACCCGCTGACCGTCGCGCACGATCACCGCCGCGCTGACCAGGCGATGCGTCCGGCCGCGCAATGATTGCAAGGTGGCGCGGGCCTCTTCCAGCGTTTCCGCCTTGTCGAACCACGTCCCCTCGCAGTCGAGCATCTGGTCGCAGCCCAGCACCAGAGCACCCGGAGTGCGCCGGGAAATCCGCGTCGCCTTCAGTTCGGCCAGGGCCTCGGCAACGTCCCCGGCCGAGGCGCCCTCGGCCCCCAGGGCGGCCTTGACCCCGGCCTCGTCAACCGCCGGCGGATCGATGGTGCAGGCGATGCCGGCGGCGGCCAGCATGGCTTGGCGCGCCGCGCTGCCCGAGGCCAGAACAAGGCGCGGAATTTCAGTATCGTTCATGTGTCCACGGCCTTGCGTTCGTGTTCGATGTGCAGTTGCAGGATGGCGGCGGCCGCCTCCTCAATCGACTTGCGGGTCATGTCGATGACCGGAAAACCGTGGCGCGCATACAGCCGCCGGGCGTCCAGAACCTCGGCCCGCACCACCTCCTCGTCGGCGTAGTCGCTGCTGTCGGGCGCCTGCCGCATCATACGCAGCCGGTTGCGCCGGATGTCGGTCAGCGACCGGGGCTCGCGCGTCAGCCCGACCTTGAGCGGCCTGGGCGTGGTCAGGGCCTCGGCCGGCAGGGGGATGCCCGGCACCACCGGCACGTTGACCGTCTTCAGGCCACGGTTGGCCAGATAGATCGACAGCGGCGTCTTGGACGTCCGCGACACTCCGAACAGGATGACGTCGGCCTCGGCCACCCGCGCCATGGACTGCCCATCATCATGCTCAATGGTGAACTGCATGGCGTCGATGCGGCGGAAGTAATCGGCATCCATCACATGCTGACGACCAGGCTGACCGCCCACCGCCGCCTGCAACAACCCCGACAGCGCGTTCATCACTGGGTCCAGCACCGGAATATGCGCAATATCAAGCTGCCGGAATCCATCCTCAAGCTGCTCGCGGATGGCCGCATCGACCACCGTGTACACCACCAGCCCCCGGTCGGCGACGATGCCGTCCAGCACCCGCTTGGCCTGCCCCGGCGTGCGGACCAGCCACCACAGGTGCTGATTCACCGTGACGTCCTCGAACTGCACCAGACAGGCCCGCGCGATGGCGCTCACCGTCTCGCCACTGGAATCCGACACTAGGTGGAGGTGGATGCTTTTCATGGGGCCCACTCTTTGAAGGACGATGATCCGTTTTATAGAAAATCAGGAGATTGGGAAAGATTGGGCTCTGCCCAAACCCGCAAGGGGCCGAGCGGCCCCTTGACCCCATTTTATTGCGCCGCAGGCAGACGTCACACACGTGTAAGGGAAATGTCTGCGGCGCTAGAAAAGGGCTTTTTTAACTCATGGGGTCAAGGGGTCTGCGACCCCTTGCGGACACGAACAGAGCCCGCCCTTAATCCTGTCCACCCCTCCCTGGGGACAAAATCGAGAGACCGGGGACAAAGCGCCCTTTCGGTCCGCATGCTGATCCGTCGTGCACGATGTGCCGTATTAGGTCCAGGGAAGCGTCCTCCTGTGGGTAGTTTTCCGACCGACCGGTGAATCCCCTTCACAAGATTTTTTCCACAGGAGTTATCCACACTGTCCCCATGATTCATCTCCC
>LAEA01000116.1 GCA_000961745.1 Rhodospirillaceae bacterium BRH_c57
GCCCGCGCCGTGGCCGAAGCCCGCCTGCCCATGGGCACCGCCGAGGCCCTGCGCCTGGGTCTGGTCGACGCGCCGGTGGCCGACGACGCAGCCATCCTGGCCGGTGCCCAGGCCCTTGTTCCCGATGCCGCCCGCGCCTTGCGCGAAAAGGCCGCCCGCCGCGCCGCCGATGAAACAGCCAAACCCCTGGCCGCCTACCGGGCCGAGGAGCTGGAGCGGATGCGCCTCAACTTCTTTGGCTTTGACCCCAGCTACCACGTCGCCCGTTACAACTTCGTGCGCAAGGTCCCCAAATCCCGCACGCCGCTGCATCTGGCCGTGCATGGTTAGGCATCGGGCTGCTACACTGCTGGAAGCAAACCTTCCACCACTGGCCAGCCCATGACAGACCTGCCCATCGTCCTGGTGATCGACGACGAGGTCCGCTCCCAAGAAGCCCTGGAGCGGGTGCTGTCCGACGAGTTCGAGGTGCTGTGCGCCTCCAACGCCGAGGAGGCCGAAGCCCACCTGGACGCCGAAATGGTCCACGTCATCCTGTGCGACCAGCGGATGCCCGGCCGCCAGGGCGTCGAGTTCCTGAGCCAGGTGCGCGACCGCTGGCCCGACCCGGTGCGCATGATCATCTCGGGCTACACCGCGTCCGAGGATATCATTGCCGGGGTCAACGACGCCGGCATCACCCGCTACATCACCAAGCCATGGGAGCCCGAGGCGCTGCTCGCCGACGTCCGCGACGCGGTGGCCCTCTACCGCCTGCAACGCGACAACGAAACGGCCGGGCTGGAGATCAAGGTCAGCACCCGCCGCCTGGAACGTGCCGTCGCCGACAAGAAAAAGGTGCTCCGTCAGGCCCACCATTTCGCCCGTATCGTCCACGCACCGTCCTCGCCAGTGGCCGAAGTGGTCGGCCTTGCCCAGCGCATCGCGGGCTATGACATCTCGGTCCTGCTGACCGGCGAATCGGGCACCGGCAAGGAGCTTTTGGCGCGGGCCATCCACTACAACTCGCCGCGCGCCGACAAGCCGTTCGTGGTCGAGAACTGCGGCGCCCTGCCCGACCAGCTTCTGGAATCCGAACTGTTCGGCTGTAAAAAGGGCGCCTTCACCGGCGCCTACGAGGACCGCGTCGGCCTGTTCGAGCGGGCCAACGGCGGCACCGTGTTCCTGGACGAGATCGGCGAGACCTCGGCCGCCTTCCAGGTCAAGCTGCTGCGCGTCCTTCAGGAAGGCGAAATCCGGCCGCTGGGCGCCCGCCTCACCCGCAAGATCGACGTGCGCGTGATCTCGGCCACCAACCGCACCCTGGAGGACGAGGTCGAGGCCGGGCGGTTCCGCCGCGACCTGTTCTATCGCCTCGCCGCCTTCCCCATCCACATGCCGCCGCTGCGCGACCGGCCCATGGACGTGCCGCTGCTGGCCGACCTGCTGCTGGCCGAGGCCGCCAAGGCGTTCGGCAAGGCGGTCAACGCCTTCACCCCCGCCGCGCTGGCCCGCCTGTGCGCCCACCCCTGGCCCGGCAACGTGCGCGAGCTTCAGAACGAGGTCAGCCGCGTTGTCGCCCTGGCCGAGGCCGACCACATCGACGAGGGACTACTGTCGCCCCGGATGCGGGGGAACGCGCCGCACCGCCAGGGCTTTGTCGGCACCCTCAAGGATCATGTGGAGGCCCTGGAGGCCCGCCTGCTGGCCGAGGCCCTGGACCGCCACGGCTGGAACATCAGCCGGGTGGCCGACGATCTGGGCCTGTCGCGCGTTGGCTTGCGCGGTAAGCTGCAACGCTATGGCCTGGAGCGGGCATGACAACCCCGCAACCGCCGGCGTTCCCGCCCCCGCCCGAGGGCAGCGACAGCCTTCAGGACGCCGCTTGGATCGAGGTCATCCGCAAGATGGAGGAGGTCTATTCCGACCTCATCCGCCACGAGGTGGACCTGGAACGCAAGAACGCCGCCCTGGAGGACGCCCAGCAGTTCATCACCAGCGTGGTGTCGTCGGTGTCCGACGTCCTGATCGTGTGCGACAACAAGGGCCACGTGCAGCAGGTCAACAAGGCCCTGGTGGACCTCACCGGGCTGCCCGAAAGCGCCCTGATCGACCGCCCGGTCGCCGCCCTGTTCGCCGAAGACACCGGCCTGCCGCGCCGCTTCTGCGACCGCATGGGCGAAGCCGAAGGTGTGAGCGACGTGGAAGTCCGCCTGCGCACCGCCAGCGGCATATCCGACCCGGTCGCCATTAACTGCTCGACCCGCATCGACGCGCGCGGCCGCCCGGCCGGGCTGGTCCTCATCGGGCGTCCGGTCGGTGAGTTGCGGCGTGCCTATCAGGCCCTCAATGCAGCCCACGCCGACCTCAAGCAGGCCCAGCAACAGCTTGTCCAGTCGGAGAAGATGGCCTCGCTTGGCCGACTGGTGGCCGGGGTCGCGCACGAGTTGAATAACCCTATCAGCTTTGTCTATGGCAACGTCCATTCCATGGCCCGCTACCGGGATCGCATCGTCACCTACCTCGCCGCCGTCCACGACAACGTGGACATCGAGGAGCGCGAACGGCTGCGCAAGGAACTGCGCATCGACCGCCTGCTGGGCGACCTTGGGCCGCTCATCGACGGCACGCTGGAAGGCGCGGTGCGGGTGTCCGACATCGTCAAGAACCTGCGCCGCCTGTCGTTTTCCAGCCAGGGGGAGCCGGAACGCCTGGACCTGTCCGGCGTCGTCTCCACCGCCGCCCACTGGGCCGCCAAGGGCCGCGTCCGGGGCGCCCCGGTGACCTGCGACCTGCCGCCAGACCTGTGGATCATGGGGCACGCCGGTCAGCTCCATCAGGTGGTGGTAAATCTGGTCGAAAACGCCCTGGACGCGGTTGCTGACCGGGATAATCCATCGGTGCGCGTGGCCGCCGGGCGGGATGCCGACGGCGGCGCCTGGGTGGCGGTGGAGGACACCGGGCCGGGCATTCCCGAAGATCACATTCTCAAAGTGTTCGACCCATTCTTCACCACCAAGACCGTGGGCCAGGGCACCGGCCTCGGCCTGTGGATCAGCTACGGGATCATTCGCGACCATGGCGGCGCGCTGGCCGTTGAGAGCTTACCCCCGCCCGGTGGGGCGCGCTTCCGCTTCACCCTTCCGGCGTCAGCGGGGGTATAGCACAAAGCCAGCAATTTGGAGCCATGAACGAAACCAAGACACCCGAACAGCGCACCAACCGCGTCCATCGCTGGCTGCATCGCCTCAAGGCGTCGCGCCACAAGGACAGGCTCCTATTCGTCGCCTCGTTTCTGGAGACGCTGATCGTTCCCATCCCCATCGAATTGGTGCTGGTCCCCTACATGCTATCGACCCGCGACCGGGTGTGGCCGATTGCCACCGTGGCGCTGGCCGGATGCCTTGCGGCGGCGGGCATGGGGTACGCGTTCGGCTGGCTGTTCATGATGGGGCCAGGGGTCATGCTGCTCGACGCCATGGGCTGGACCGAGGCGTGGGACGGCTTCCAGGGCACGTTCGCGCGGCACGGGTTCTGGGCGATCATCGCCGTGGGCGTGACGCCGGTGCCGTTCCAGGTGGCCATCCTGACGGCCGGGGCGACGCAGTATTCACTGCCCCTGTTCTTTGTGGCGGCGGCCGTGGCGCGCGGCATCCGATACTACGGCCTCGCAGTGCTGGTGCGCTGGTTCGGGTCGCGCGCCCTTCATCTTTGGCAGCGCCACAAGATGCTCGCCAGCCTCGCTGCCGCCGTGGTGGTGGCGATTTTCTGGGGTGGATCGGCCCTGGTGGGTGGCAACAGCCCCTGACGTTTCGCAGAAATCAAAGCAACGCGCGGCGCGACTCGGTGCCCCAGCCGCGGAAAATGCTGCGGACGAGGTGGCGGGGCCAGGTCCGCACCGTCAACCGGCGCGGGGGAACCGGCCTGCGGACACACCGATCATCGGGCCCGCCCAGGGCACCGGCAAAGAGACCGCAGCCCAAGGTTTCAGCCGCTTTGCGCCTGCTTGTCGGGCGGGTTGACCGCCACCGCCGGAGCCCCCGCCAAAGCGCCCGCAATGGCTGATCCGACACGATGTGCGTGGGCGCTGCTCGACCGTGTCGGTTTTCTTTGGAATGTGATATGATGCCGCCTCCTACCAAAGGAGACCTCATGGCGTTCAAGCCAAACTACAACCATGAACGTGCGGAACGCGACCGCCTTAAAACCGCGAAGAAGGCTGAAAAGCTAAAGCAACAACAGGACCGGAGCGCCCAGCGGGCCGCTGAGCGCGACGATCTCACCAGCAATGAGTCGGGTAAGCAAAGCTAATGGGCAAAGGTCAATATCGTGATCGTGGAAGACGGCGTCGCGGCTTCGACGATGATCATTTCTCTCCGCAGGACGCTCGCGAGTCGCGGGAGAGCAAACCCTTCGCAGCACCTTCGTGGGAAGCACCGGCCGCACAGACCGGGCCGTCCCTTGACGCTGTCGTGAAGATGTTCAACTCCGAAAAGGGTTTCGGGTTCGTTGAACTGGCCGATGGGTCGGGTGATGCCTTCCTGCATATCGGCGTCCTCCAAGCCGCCGGCCACGATGCACCGAATCCGGGGACCAAGCTGCGCGTGCAGGTCGGCCAAGGCCAGAAGGGCCAGCAGATCACGGCCGTTCTGGAAGTCGATGCAAGCGGCGCGGTTGCTCCGCGTCCGGCCGCACGCGCCGGCGCTGCGGGTCCGCGACCGGGTCGTCCCGATCCCGCTTCGGCGATCGAGCTCGAAGGCACCGTGAAGTGGTTCAACCCGGAGAAGGGCTTTGGCTTTGCCCAGGTCGCCGACGGGGGCAAGGACGTCTTCCTTCACATTTCCGTGGTGGAAAACGCCGGCCTGAGCACACTGAACGAAGGCGCGCCCATCCAGATGCGCGTCGTCGAGGGCCACAAGGGCCGCGAGGCGATCTCGATCGCCATGGCGTGACCTTGTAGGCACACCTGCGCTGCATAAGCAGGGGTCCGGGGTGCTGCCCAAGCGCTCCGGACCCTTTGTGCTGCGTGGGTGATGGCAACAGTGCAGACCACTGACACCGACGCTCTCGACAAGTTCGCGGGATCGGTCCTACGATGAAGACCGCACCCCTGGGGCCGAATACCGCCACACCCTCCTTGATCCCCTCAACCGCCCGGTGGCCATGGCCCCCCTCGACCTCCTGACGCCTCTCCCGACCACGCCGCCGGCCCCGAAACAGGATCGGCCAACCATCTTCGTCAGCATCGCGAGCTATCGCGACCCCGATTGCCAGAACACCGTGCGCGACCTGTTCGCCAAGGCCGCCCATCCTGACCGCGTGTTCGTTGGCATCTGCTGGCAGTTCGTGCCGGACGAGGACAGCGACTGTTTTGTGTTGCCCGCCCCACGCCCCGATCAGGTGCGGGTTCTGAACTTCCACGCCAAGGACAGCCGGGGCGCCTGCTGGGCGCGTCATCAGGTACAAAGCCTGTGGCGGGGCGAGGACTTCGTGTTCCAGATCGACAGCCACATGCGCTTCGTCGAGGGCTGGGACGAGCGCCTGCTGACCATGCTTGCGGCCTGCCCGTCAGAACAGGCGGTGCTGTCCACCTACCCCCTGGGCTTTAGGCCGCCCAACGGTTTCGCGCCGCCGGCCGTGGTGCGCATCCACGCCAAGGCGTTCGACAAGCATGGCATTCTGACGTTTGGGTCGGAGGCCAAGGCCCTCGGCACCGCCCCGCGCGAGGTGCAGCGCAACCCGTTCATCGCCGCCGGGATGCTATTCGGCCCGGCCACCGCGCTGATTGCCGCCGTGCCCTATGACCCCGCCCTGTATTTCCAGGGCGAGGAGATCACCCTGGCCGTCCGGCTGTTCACCCATGGCTGGGACGTCTATGCCCCCAACGACGCCATCGCCTGGCACGACTACGGCAAGCACCCGACGCGGCCCCGCCACTGGGAGGATGACACCGATTGGGGCAGCCTGAACGACGCCTCCGTTGCGCGGGTCCGTCACCTGTTCGGGATGCAGATTTCAGCTGATCCCGGCATCACCCGCGACCTCGACCGCCTGGGCCTGGGCAGCGTGCGGACCCTGGCCCAGTACGAGGCGTTCGCCGGGGTCGAGTTCATCCCGCGGCTGGTCAACGGGAAGGCGGCCACCACGGGGTCGGAGGATCCCGATGCCCCGGAACAGGTCGCCGCGCGAGCCGCCATGTTCACCGAAATCTGGCGGCAGAACGCCTGGAAGGTGGACGAAACCCGTAGCGGCCGCTACGCCACCCACGCCATCACCACCGCCCTGCGGGCGGCCCTGCCGGGCCTGCTCAAGGACCTCGGCATCGAGACATTGGCCGATGCCGGATGCGGCGACATGCACTGGATGGCCGAGGTGTCCAGGGACCTGCGCTTCACCTTCGGCTTCGACATCGTGCCCGAGGCCATCGAATACCTGAGCGCCCGATTCACCGACCGCCCCAACCACTTCTTCCGCCGCGCCGACATCGTCATGGACACCCTGCCGGCCTGCGACGCCATCCTGTGCCGCGACGTCCTGTCGCACCTGCCCCAGGCGCACGGCCTCAAAGCCCTGCAACGCTTCAAGGACAGCGGGTCAACGTACCTGATCGCCACCACCCACCTGGGATGCACCCTCAATCCGTGGATCCTGGTCGGCGGCTGGCACCCCATCGCCCTGACCGCCCCTCCGTTCAACCTGCCCCCGCCACTCCACGTCATCGACGAGAAGATCGGCCCGTGGACCAAGGTGCTGGGCGTGTGGCGGCTGGCGGATTTGCCGGATTGCTCGGTATAGTGAAGGAAGTTAAGTTGTGAACCACAGAGGACACAGAGGACACAGAGAAGAAAAAATCTTCACTTTCTCTGTGATCTCTGTGTCCTCTGTGGTGAAATCCCTTTCCTACTCTTCTTTGAGCCAATGCACCGAGTACAGGTCGAACCGGCGGTCGCGCAGGTTCTGCACCGTGCCACTGGCGCGCGACGCCCTCAGGTCATCCAGGCTGAGGTCGGCGAAGGCGACCATTTCCACGTTGGGCGTGGTGTCGGCGGCGATGCCGTCGCGATCAAAGGGGAAGTCGCACGGCGTCAGGATGCAGCTCTGGGCATACTGGATGTCCATGTTGACCACGCCGGGCAGGTTGCCGACGTTGCCGGCCATAGCGACATAGACCTGGTTCTCAACCGCGCGCGCCTGACAGCAATAGCGGACCCTGAGGTAGCTTTTGCGTTCGTCGGTGCAGAACGGAACGAACAGGATCTGCGCCCCCTGATCGACCAGATGGCGGGCCATTTCAGGGAATTCGCTGTCGTAGCAGATCATCACGCCGATGGGGCCGCAGTCGGTCATGATGGTCTGCACGGCGTCGCCGCCCTCGATGCCCCACCAATAGCGTTCGTTCGGCGTCGGGTGGATCTTCTCCTGGCGATGGATGGACCCGTCGCGCAGGCACACGAAGCACACATTGATGATGTCGCCGTCGTCGTCCACCGTGGGATGTGACCCGCCGATGATGTTGATGTTGTAGTGGACCGCCAGATCGGACAGCAGCTTCTTGAGCGGCTCGGTGTACTTGGTCAGTTCGGCGATGGCTTGGTCGGCCGGGATGGGCTTGTTCTCGATGGACAGCAGTTGCAGCGTGAACAGTTCGGGGAACACCACGAAGTCCGCCTTGTAGTCGGCCACCACGTCCACGAAATATTCGACGTTCTTGCCGAATTCCTCGAACGAGGACACGCGGCGCTGCTGGTACTGCACGCAGCCGATGCGCACGGTGCCCGGCATCCGGCCGCGCTGGGCCGGCTGGCCGGTCAGCGGGTCGAGGCCCAGTTTGGCGTTCCACCACACCAGATGCGCGGCGTTGCCCCGGCTGTCGCGGTCGGCTGGCAGGTAGTTTTCCAGCACGCCGAGAACCTCGAACCCGTTGCGCATCTGGAACGACACCACCTTGTCGCGGATGCGCTTCTCTTTGATGAGATCCAGGTATTCCTGCGCGCTGCCCACCTCCTTGCGCCGCATCTTGCGGTCGAGGCCAGGCATCCGGCCGGCGAACACGATGCCCTTCAGGTTCTTGCCCTGGCACAATTCCTTGCGCGCGTTGTACAGGCGTTGACCGATGCGCAGGCCGCGCGTGGCCGGATCGACCATCACCTCGAAACCGTACAGCACATCACCCAGCGGATTGTGCCGGCTGGCAAAGCCATTGCCGGTGATGGTCTTCCAGTCGTGCTTTGCCAGGGCCACGGCTTGGTCAATGATGAACGTCGCGGCGTAGCCGACCACTTCGTCGTTGTAGATCGCCACGAACTGGCCTTCGGGAAAGTTCTGGATCTGCCCGCGTAACTGCGCCTGGGTGTAGGTCGGCATGTCAGCATAGACGCGCACGGCCAGCGCCTGGATGGCCCGGATGTCCTTGACCTTGGCCTGCCGTACAAAGAGCGTCGGCTTGGCTTCTTGACCGTCGCCGGAAGCCGCCGAGGGGTCGGAGTTCATGGTCGTGGTCATAGGGAAATGCCCTTCCAGTGAAGTGAGGCGTGGCGCGCAGCCCGCGATTTTAGGGGCAGCATAGCAGAAAGGCCGCCGAGCTGTTGCTCTAGGCGGCCTTTCCTTACGATGGTGGGCGCGGCAAGGATTGAACTTGCGACCCCCGCGATGTCAACACGGTGCTCTCCCACTGAGCTACGCGCCCATCGTGATGACCGCTGTATAACTTCCACTAGATCGGCAGTCAACGACTTAGTGAAAGGCCAGGAAACCAGGGCTGACCGCCCTCCCCAAGGCGCTGGATGAGCCCCCCGTGGGTCGCCGGTTATAGTGGGGTCGGAACGGGTTGGCAAGCTCCTTCGTTGACATTTTTTTGCATTTCTCTCCTCCCATCCTATTTCCCCCTCCTCATGGTCCGTTTGACCCCGTCTGGTCCCCCTTGGTCCACCTCTTGCCATGGTGTAACGTGAGCCACATGGATGCCCTGGCCCGATCCCCCTCGCCCGACGCCGTGCCGCAAGCGCCGACGGAGCAGATTTCCGCGCCACCGCTGGAGGTCGTTGCACCTTCGCGGCAGACCCTGCCGCTCGTCCTGTCGTCGCCGCATTCCGGGTCGATCTATCCGGCTGATTTCGTGGCCAATTCCCGCCTTGATGCACACTCGCTGCGGCGGTCGGAGGACGCCCACGTCCATGAACTTTTCGCTGGCGGGCCGACCTTGGGGGCGCCATTGCTCCACGCCCTGTTCCCGCGCGCCTACCTCGATCCCAACCGCGAGGCCTATGAACTGGACCCGATGATGTTCGACGGGCCATTGCCGCACCACGCCAACGTGCGGTCGCCGCGCGTCGTCGCCGGGCTGGGGACCATCGCGCGCATGGTCGCCAACGGGGCCGACATCTATCGCGGCAAGCTGCCGGTGGCCGAGGCCGAATATCGCATCGCCACCTGCTACCGGCCGTTCCACCACGCCCTGCGCAGCCTGATCGACGCCACCCGTGACCAGTTCGGGTTCTGCATCCTGGTTGACTGCCACTCCATGCCCTCGGGCATCAGTGGCCACGGGGTCATCGAACCGCCCGGCGGTGGGGCGGATTTCGTGCTGGGCGACTGCCACGGGGTATCCTGCGCCCCGGCGGTGATCGAGACGGCGCGCACGGTGCTGACTGACCGGGGCTTTCGGGTCGCCCGCAACGCCCCCTATGCCGGCGGCTACACCACCCGCCACTACGGACGCCCGGCCGAACGCGTCCACGCCCTGCAAATCGAGATCAACCGCCGCCTGTACATGGACGAGGCGACCTTTGCCCACCTGCCGGCCTTTGCCAAAATCGCCGACACCATGACCCAGGTGGTGGCCGCCTTGGGCGCCCTGACTCAAGCCGATTTCGGAGATTTCTGAGGTTCCGGTTGACGAACGTCAATGAGAACCATTTTAACTTAGTAAAATACTCATATATGAAGGGACGGGCCGGACCATGGGACCGCCCGCAGCACACCCGCGATCAAAGGAAGACCGCCAGCAATGCCAAGCTCCGCACTAGCAGCCGCCACAGCGACCGAGGCCCTGGACCGCGTCACCGTCCGCTTCGCGGGGGATTCCGGCGACGGGATGCAGTTGACCGGCAGCATCTTCACCGAATCGACGGCGCTGGCCAGCCACGACCTGTCGACCTTCCCCGACTATCCGGCCGAAATCCGGGCGCCCACCGGCACGACCTATGGCGTGTCGGCCTACCAGATCAATTTCGGGGCACAAGGCGTGCTGACCGCCGGCGATGCACCGGATCTGCTGGTGGTGATGAACCCCGCCGCCCTGATGGTCAACGTGGCCGCCCTCAAGGCCGGGGCGACCATTATCCTGGACAGCGACGCCTTTGGCACGCGGGCCATCGAACGGGCGGGCTACACGACCGACCCACGCGCCGACAACTCGCTGGCCCCGTTCACCGTGGTTGACCTGCCGATCACCAGCCTGACCCAACAAGCGGCCCAGCCGCTCGGCCTGTCCAAGCGCGAGGCGCAGCGCTGCAAGAACGTGTGGACCCTGGGCCTGGTGCTGTGGATGTTCGACCGCGACCGCGCGCCGATCATCGAGGCCCTGCGCACCAAATTCCGCAAGGCGCCCGAGATTGCCGAGGCCAACGTCGCGGTGCTGAACGCCGGCCACGCCTATGGCGAAACCGCCGAGATCCCGGCCCTGCGCCGCCTGCCGGTGACCCGCAGCCTGCCCGCGCCGGGCCTCTACCGCACCGTCACCGGGGCCGAGGCCACCGCCCTGGGGCTGGTCGCCGGGGCCGAGTTGACGGGCCTCGACATGTTCCTGGGGACCTATCCGATCACCCCGGCCTCGCCCATGCTGCACCACCTGGCGCGGCTGCGCGACTGGGGCGTGACCACCTTCCAGGCCGAGGACGAGATCGCCGCCGTATGCGCGGCCATCGGGGCGTCCTATGCCGGGAAGCTGGGCGTCACGACGTCGTCCGGCCCCGGCATCGCGCTGAAGACCGAAGCCCTGGGCCTTGCCATCAGCGCCGAGTTGCCGCTGGTCGTGGTCAACGCCCAGCGCGGCGGCCCGTCCACCGGCCTGCCCACCAAGACCGAGCAATCCGACCTGTTCCAGGCGGTCATGGGCCGCAACGGCGACGCACCGATCCCGGTGATCGCCGCCCGCTCGCCGTCGGATTCCTTTGATGCCGCCATCGAGGCGGTGAAGATCGCCGTGCGTCACATGACGCCGGTATTCCTGCTCATCGACGGCTACATCGGCAACGCGTCGGAACCCTGGCACCTGCCCGACATGGACACCTACGAGCGCGCGCCGGTGGCCTTCCGCCGCCCCGACGACGGCACCGGGGCGTTCGACCGCGACCCCGAAAGCCTCGGCCGCCAATGGACACTGCCCGGCACGCCCGGCCTTGAATACCGCATCGGCGGGCTGGAGAAGGACTTCTCGACCGGCGCGGTGTCCTATGACTCGGCCAACCACCAGCGCATGACAGACCTGCGCAGCGGCAAGATGGACGCCATCGCCCGCGCCCTGCCGCCGCAGGAGGTGTGCGAAGGCCCGACCAGCGGCAAGCTGGCCGTGGTCGCCTGGGGCTCGACCTATGGCCCTGTGCATCGCGCCGTGGTCGAGGCCAACCGCATGGGCCGGGCCGTGGCCCACATCCACCTACGCCACATCGCGCCGTTCGCGCCCAACCTGACCGACCTGTTGGCCGGCTTCGACACCGTTCTGGTGCCCGAGATGAACACCGGGCAGCTTGCCCTGTTGTTGCAGGCCCACACCCTGCGCAAGGTCGAGCGCCTGAACAAGGTGACCGGCCAGCCGTTCAAGATCGCCGAGATTTCCGCCGCCATCGAATCCGCCCTGGAGTCCTGAGCATGAACGCCCCAACCAATCTGGCGCTGACCAACAAGGATTTTGAGAGCGGCGTCGAAGTGCGCTGGTGCCCCGGCTGCGGCGACTATGCCGTGCTCAAGGCCGTGCAGCGCCTGCTGCCGATGACCGGACTGCCCAAGGAACGCCATGTGTTCGTGTCGGGCATCGGCTGTTCGTCGCGCTTTCCGTACTATATGTCCACCTACGGCTTCCACACCATCCACGGCCGCGCGCCGGCGGTGGCAACGGGCGTCAAGCTGTCCAACCCCGACCTTGCGGTGTGGGTCATCACCGGCGACGGCGACGGCCTGTCCATCGGCGGCAACCACATGCTGCACGCCCTGCGCCGCAACGTGGATTTGAACATCCTGCTGTTCAACAACGCCATCTATGGCCTGACCAAGGGCCAGGCCTCGCCGACCTCGGCGCCGGGCACGCGCACACCGTCAACGCCCGAAGGCTCCATTGACGCCCCAGTCCGGCCGGCCGCGTTTGCGTTGGGGGCCGGCGCACGGTTCATTGCCCGTGCCGTGGACACCCAGCAGGCGACGTTGATCGACGTCCTGCACCGCGCCCACGACCACAAGGGCGCGTCCTTCGTCGAGATCTTCCAGAACTGCATCGTCTACAACGACGGGGTCTATGCCTCGTTCACCGACAAGGACGTGGCGCCTGACCGTCAGGTGTGGCTGGAGCACGGCAAGCCCATGCGTTACGGCAAGGACAACGACAAGGGCCTGCGCCTCAATCCGCGCACCTTCCGCCTGGAGCCCGTAATCCTCGGTCAGGACGGCGTGACCGAGGCCGACCTCATGGTCCACGACGAGACCAACGACACCCTCGCCCACATGCTCGCCATGCTGGAAGGACCCGACGTGCCGGTGCCGCTGGGCGTGCTGTATTGCGCCCCGACGCCCAGCTACGACTCGACGGTGGCCGCCCAGCAAGCCGCCGCCCCGCGCCGCCGCGACCTCAACAGTTTGCTGCGGAAAGGAAAGACCTGGGTAGTGCAGTAGAAGCTTGAACACGCGAAAGGGGTCCACACATCACCACAGGGACACCATTTACGCGAAGGTCATTGCAACCTCATCACGCAGGGCGTCAGACTGCGCCTGTATTCACTGGTCCGAGGGAAACATGGCATTTCATCTGGCCGACGTGATGCAGGAAGCCCGGCGCCGCTGCACCGAGTTGGAGGACTGCCCGCTCGCCCTGGCGGTTGACGACCTAGCCATGCCGGTGCCCGACACCCTGATGTGGACCAAGGTCGTGATCGCCCGCGACGCCATCACCCTGTCCCTGTGCTGCAACCCCGCGGACTGCTGCGTCCGCCCGTTCCTGGAACAGGTCCGCGACGCCGCCGCCCCCGGCGGTGCGGAGGGGTAACCTCGGGCGCCAACAGAAGGCCGGGCTCTGCCCGGACCCGCCAAGGGCCGAATGGCCCTTGGATCCCATGAGGAGTTCTGCGTTTTTCTGCGCCGCAGGCAGAAAGTTCCAGCATTAAATGCGCTGCGCGCGGCTTTGCCCCGTCAAGTCACGAGGTCAAGGAGGCTGGCCTCCTTGCGGGCGCGGGCAGAGCCCGCTCTTTCCATCCCGGCGAGAAGCCCTAAGGCACCACCGGACCAAATACCAGCGCATGCATGATGCGGCCCGGCAGCAGGGTAAACAGCCCGGCGATAATCAGGCCGCCGGCGAACATTCCGATCATGGTCATCCGGTGGGTGCGCACCCGGCCGCGCCGCACCGCAACGATGGCGACCGGCAGCAGCACCAGGACCATCAGGGACAGCAGATGAATGGGGCTGAACGCGCCGGGAATGATTTCCTGGATGAAAAATCCGCTGGCCGCCGTCACCGCCATCGCTGCAACCCACGACCAGCCGATCACCCGGTGCCGCGCCCCACCCTTCACCCCGGCCAGTTGCATGATGCCTAAGGCGAAGGCCGCGAGGGCTGCGACCGCGTGGGCTTGAATGGCCGGAGATGCCTGAAGCAACGGATCCAAAGACATCCCGCCCTCCTCCCGAGTCCTGTCCACCCAGTCTCCGGGCCATTTTATCAGGCCAGACGGCCGATGCGCAGCACCGCGCGGCCGACAACCCTGAGATCCGCCATATCGGCGCGGTTGACGGTCCAGGACGGGCTGGTCGGGTTGTCGGAGCGGATCTGGATGCCGTCCGGCCCCATGAAGCACCGCTTGATGACCAGGGTGTCGTTGACGATCAAGGCATAGATGCCGCCATCGGCCACCGCCGTCTCGCTCATGTTGAGCAGAACGTCGTCGCCCGACCGGATGGCCGGTTCCATGGATTCGCCCATGGCCTGAACCACGGCCAGGTGGTTGGCCGGTTGTCCGGCAAGCTGGCGGGACAGCCAGTCGCGCGGAAACGGCAGATAATCCGCCACCGCTTCCTCGGTCGGGAAGGCACCGGCGCCGGCCGCCATGCGCACGTTGTAACGCGGCACCAAGACGTAGTCGTCCCCCGACACGTCCGGCGCGGCAGGGGCCTGCTTGGCCCGGTCGCGGAAACCGCCATCCCGGCCAGAATCGGCCCGGCCACCCTCGTCGGCGGCAGGTTCGTCGGCCTCGACCGCCCCAACCAGGGCCGGCAGGGACATTTCCAAGGCTTCGGCGATGTAGCGCAGCTTGTTGCTGCGGGGGTTCTGGGTGCGGCCCGACAACAGGTGCCGTACCGTATCCTTTTTCACCGAGTCGCCATTGCGCCGGGCGATGGTGTCCGCGCGGCGCTCAACCTCGGCAACCGTGCGGATATCCAGTTCCCACATGCGCCGCCTGATGATCTGGGCGATGGCAGATAGTCCAGACACCATGATGCATCTTCCACTGGCTGAGGTTCATATCTGACCTCTACCATGCGGCATCAATGCCATTCTGTCCAGATCAATTCCGGCACGAAAGCCTCGCCGCACGCGCGAGCGGATCTTTTTGCTAGCCGAGACCGGCACGCTCACGCATCATTCGTGGCATGAGCGACAAACCGCACAACTCCGAGGCTTCGGCCGCCCCCAAGGCACCCCTGCGGCTGGCCGCCTACGCCACAGCCCTGACGGGTGGATCGGCCGCCTCCATGGTAGTCGAAATCGCCGCCGGGCGCCTGATCGCGCCCTATGTCGGCATGTCCTTGTACACCTGGACGGCGATCATCGCCGTGGTCCTGGGCGGCCTGTCGGTCGGCCACTGGATCGGTGGCCGGCTGGCCGCGCCGGGGGTGGACCGCGCCGGACTGAGCCGCCGCACCGGCATCGCCTTCCTGGGGGCCGCCCTGACCACGCTGGGCGCCCTGCCCGTCCTGCATTGGGCGGCGGTGGTGGTGCTGCCCATGGGCCTGAGCCCGCTGCTGGCGATCATCACGGTGACCACGCTGGCGTTCGTCGCGCCCTCGCTGGCGGCCGGGGTCGTCTCGCCGCTGCTGACCAAGATGGCGATTGACGAACGCCCGCACGACGCCGGACGCATCCTCGGCCGCATGTATGCGCTGGGCGCGGCGGGGGCCATTGCCGGAACGCTGCTGGCCGGGTTCCTGTTCATTGGCTGGGTCGGGTCGCGCGGCACCATCTTTGCCACGGCTGGGGTGTACGTGGCCCTGAGCGCCGGGTTCCTGCTGGTCCGCCCGGTGCGCAAGGCCGTGCCGGTGGCGGCGGCGGGCGTTCTGCTGGCGGTCGGCATTGCCGCCTGGGGCAGTCAGACGCGGGCGTTCGAGACGCCGTGCAACGTGGAGACCAGCTATTACTGCATCCGCGTCGATGACTTCGCGCCGATGACCGGGCGGTCGAGCGCCGTCATGGTGATCGACCACATGGCCCACGGCGTGAACGACCGCGCGGCGCCGGAACTGCTGTACAGCCAATACCTTCAATTCGTGGACGAAGTCACCCGGCGGCGCCATCGCGGGCCGCGCCTCAGCGCCTATTTCATCGGCGGCGGCGCCTTCACCCTGCCGCGCGCGTGGCAGGCGGCCTATCCGCAGCTCGACGCCCTGGTGGCGGAAATCGACCCCGGCGTCACCCAGGCGGCGGTGGACCGGCTGTGGTTCAGCCCCGACGAGCGGGTCCAGGTGGAGGCTGCCGACGGCCGGCTGCTGCTGCAATCCCTGCCCGCCGTCCCGCAGTTCGACGTAGTGTTCGGCGATGCGTTCCACGACTTCACCATTCCGGCCCATCTGGTAACGCGGGAGTTCCACGACGCCATTGCCGCCCGTCTCAACCCCGGCGGGACCTATGTGATGAACGTGGTTGAAAGCCGGGAGAACCCCGAATTCCTGCGCGCCCTGGTCAAGACGCTATACCTCAGCTTCAAGACCGTCGAGGTGTGGCTGGAGCACGAGGACGCCAAGTCCACCGGGCGTGTGACCTATGTCGTGCTCGCCGGCTCGACGCCGCTGCCGACCTACCGGATGGACTCCACGTTCGGCATCGAACGCCTGTGGTGGCGCGTGCCCGAGGCCGCCTTCGGCCCGCTCGACGCTGCCCCCATCCTGACCGACGACTACGCCCCGGTGGACCGCCTAATGACCCATGTGACGCTGGATGCGGCGTTGGTGGACTAGCGGCCCTTGCGCCGAAGGACGGAAGGCGTTACCTCCTGCGCCAACCGTCTCCCTCTAGGACTCCCCGATGACCAAAGCCAGCCCCAAAGTGGGTATCATCAGCCTGGGCTGCCCCAAGGCCCTGGTGGACAGCGAACGCATCCTGACCCGCCTGCGCGCCGAAGGGTATGAGCTGACCCCCAGCTATGAAGGCGCCGACACGGTGATCGTCAACACCTGCGGGTTCCTCGACAGCGCTAAGGCCGAAAGCCTGGAGGCCATCGGCGAGGCGCTGGCCGAAAACGGCAAGGTCATCGTCACCGGCTGCATGGGCACCGACGAGGCCGCCATCCGGTCGGCCTATCCCAACGTCCTCAACGTGTCCGGCCCCCACCAGTACGAGGCGGTGGTCAACGCGGTCCACGAGGCCGCGCCGCCGCCCAGCGGGGCCTTCACGTCCCTGGTGCCGCCCGAGGGCATCAAGCTGACCCCGCGCCACTACGCCTATCTGAAGATTTCCGAGGGCTGCAACCATCGGTGCAGCTTCTGCATCATTCCCCAGATCCGGGGCGACCTGCAAAGCCGTCCGGCCGCCCGCGTGCTGGCCGAGGCCGAGCGCCTGGTCAAGGCCGGGGTCAAGGAACTGCTGGTCATCTCCCAGGACACCAGCGCCTATGGCCTGGACCTCAAGTATGCCGAGAGCGAGTTCCGGGGCCGCCCCGTAGCCGCCCGCATGACCGATCTTGCCCGCGAACTGGGCGAAATGGACGTGTGGGTGCGCCTGCACTACGTCTACCCCTACCCCAGCGTGGACGACGTGATGCCCCTGATGGCGGCCGGCAAGGTGCTGCCGTACCTGGACATTCCGTTCCAGCACGCCAGCCCCAGCGTGCTCAAGGCCATGCGCCGCCCGGCCCACCAGGAACAGGTGATCGAGCGCATCAAGCGGTGGCGGGCCGAAGTGCCGGACCTGACCCTGCGCTCCACCTTCATCGTTGGCTTCCCCGGCGAGACGGAAGACGACTTCGAGTATCTGCTCGACTGGCTGGAAGAAGCCGAACTGGACCGCGTCGGCTGCTTCAAGTACGAGGCCGTGGACGGCGCCCCGGCCAACGCCCTGCCCGGCGCGGTGGACGAGGAGGTCAAGGAAGAACGCTGGCACCGCTTCATGGAAGCCCAGCGCCAGATCTCCGAAGTCCGCATGGCCCGCAAGGTCGGCACCCTCCAGGACATCATCGTCGATGAACTGGGCGAAACCGAAGATGGCGAACCCGTCATCATCGGCCGCTCCAAGGGCGACGCGCCCGAGATCGACGGCACGGTGTACCTCGCCGCCGAAGACTACGAACACATCCAGGTCGGCAGCATCGTCACCGCCCGCATCACCGGGGCGGATGATTATGACCTGTGGGGTGAGGTGGAAGAAAAAGTGTGAACCACAGAGGCGCAGAGGCACAGAGGGTTGGGAGACTCACCGAAACCTTTGTGACTCCTCGGTGCCTCGGTGTCTCTGTGGTTTTAAAAACCAGGATGGTGGTGGCCACGTACGATGACTGATTTCCCCGAAGAAGGTTTCCGCTTCTTCGCCACCCTGCCCCGTCAGGCACCGGGGTCGGATGCTCGCACTCGGTCGGTTCTGCGGAAACTCCCGCCGTTGCCCGCCCACCCCACGGTGGCGGATGTGGGCTGCGGCTCCGGGGCCTCAACGATGGTGCTGGCCGAGGACTTGAAGGTGCCGGTGCGCGCCTTCGACATTTCGCCCATCCTTCTGGACGTGCTGACCGAGCGGGCCGCCGCGCGGGGCCTTACCGACCTCGTGCGGCCGGAGGTGGCCGACATGGCCGCCCTGCCGGTCGCGCCGGGCAGCCTCGACCTGCTGTGGGCGGAAGGGTCGGCGTTCATCCTGGGGCTGGAGGAGGCGTTTCGCCGCTGGCTGCCCCTGATGGCGTCTGGCGGCGTTTTGGTGCTGTCCGACGCGGTATGGCTGACCAACTCCCCGCCGCCCGAGGCGGTGGCTCTGTGGCAGGAATACCCGACCATGGGCACCTCAGCCGACGCCATCGCCCGCGCCGAAGCCGCTGGCTGGCGCGTCCTGTTCACCGAGGTTCTGGAGCCCGAGGCCTGGGACGCCTATTTGGGCTCCATCCGCGCCGCCCTCGCCCAGCCCCACGCCCTGGCCCCGGACTTCGCCGCCGCCCTGGAGACCGAAGCCGCCGTGTGGGACACCGCGCGGAAAACCTACGGGTATCTGTTCCTGGCCTTGCAGGCGCCGTAGACGCCTTGCCAGAAGTCGTGCAAAGATCGGTCCTGACAGCGCTCTACGACCGCACGTTGAAAGGAATCGAGCTGGGAACGTCCCACCTGACCGACTTCATCGGCAAACAGGAGGAAGCCTATGGTCCTGATAATACCGCCGAACGGATCGGCGCCATCAAAGGCGGCTACCACCCCGCCAGAGGTCGAGTTACCCTTATCGCTTCCCATCTGGATAACGAGGAAGACGTCCCTCGTAACCTGCGGCACGAAATCCTCGGACCCTTCGGCCTTAACACTTTCGCGCCTGACCAGAAGCGTGAGTTGCTTGATCGCGTTCTTGAAACGCGCAACGAGCCGTCACTAAGCGAGGTCCAGGAGCCTATGGCTCCTGGCAGGTGCGGGCAGAGCCCGCCGTCATTCAGGCCGTCCGCGCCCGCGCCCCCAACGGCAGCGTGAACACAAACGCCAGCGCCACCAATGCCGCCGACACCCACAGGGTCGCGGTCAGTCCGGCCAGTTGGTAGACCACACCCGACAGCAGCGTCCCGCCCAGGCGCCCCACCGCGTTGGCCATGTAGTAGAAACCGACGTTCAGGGCCACCTTGTCAGCGTCGGAATAGGCCACGATCAAGTACGAATGAACCGCCGAGTTCACCGCGAACACCACCCCGAACACCAGCAGCCCGCCGATCAGCAGTTCCGCGCTCGGCGCCATCTGCATCCCCACGGCCAGCCCGGCCGGCAGCAGCATGAGCAGCCCGCCCCACAGCCGCGCCGCCTTCGCTCCGCTGGCCGCGTCCACGGTGCCGCGCAGCATCCGGGGCACCATGGCCTGCACCATGCCGTACCCGATCACCCACACCGCCATGAACCCGCCGACCTGATGGAAGTCCCACCCCATCCGGCTGGACAGGAAGATCGGCACGCCGACTACGAACCACACGTCGCGGCTGGCGAACAGGAACACGCGGGCGGCCGACAGCCAGTTGATCTCCCGCGTCTTGGAGAACAGATCGGCGCCGCGCACCTTGGCCTTGGCCTTGCCGAGATCCCCCCGCAAGGTGCCCAGCGCCAGGACCAGCACCACGGCCAGCATCCCCGCCATGCTCCACAGCGCGCCGACGAACCCGATGGTCGACAGCAGCAGCCCGCCCAAAAAGAACCCCACGCCCTTGAGCGCGTTCTTGGACCCGGTCAGCAGGGCCACCCACTTGAACAGCGTGCCCTCGGCCGCGACGCCCTTGACCGCCGCCTTGGAACTCATCTTGGTGAGGTCCTTGGCAACGCCCGACAACGCCTGGCAGGCCATCACGTAAGCCACCGACAGCCCCAGCGTCCACGCCGGATCGTTCAACGACAGCAGGCCCAGCGCCACGATCTGCACGGCCAATCCGGTGAACAGGGTCAGCCGCAGGCCGTACCGCGCCCCCACCCAGCCGCCGACCAGATTGGTGACGATGCCCATGACCTCGTACAGCAGGAACAGGAACGCGAGGTCGATGGGCGAGAACCCCAACCGATGAAAGTGCAGCAGCACCAGCATCCGCAGGGCACCATCGGTCAGGGTGAAGGCCCAATAGGCGGCCGTCACGGCGGCATAGGAACGAACTTCAGTCACCGATCAGACCCTTGTAGTGAAGGATTTCACCACAGAGGACACAGAGGGCACAGAGAAGGAACAAGAAACCTCTTCTCTTCTTTCTCTGCGTCCTCTGTGTCCTCTGTGGTCAACCCACTTACTTTCCAGCCACCTTGACCGCCAGCTCAGCCATGCGGTTCACGTAGCCCCATTCATTGTCGTACCAGGCATAGACCTTCACCTGACGCTTGTTGACCACCATGGTCGAGGGCGCGTCGATGATCGACGACCGGGGATCATTCAGGAAATCGGTCGAAACTAAAGGCCGTTCCTCAAACCCCAAAATCCCCGCCAAGGCACCCTCGGACGCCTGCTGGAACAGGGCGTTGACCTCTTCGACGGTGGTGTCGCGGGCGACCTCGAACACGCAGTCGGTCAGCGAGGCGTTGAGCAACGGCACCCGCACGGCGTGGCCGTTCAGCTTGCCCTTCAATTCCGGGTAGATCAGCGCGATGGCCGTGGCCGACCCGGTGGTGGTCGGGATCAGCGCGTTCAGAGCCGAACGGGCGCGGCGCAGGTCGGTCTTTCCGGCCTGGGCGACGTCCACCATGACCTGGGTGTTGGTCACATCGTGAATGGTGGTGATGGAGCCATGCACGATGCCGATGCCCTCGTGGATGACCTTGACCACCGGGGCGAGGCAATTGGTGGTGCACGACGCCGCCGTCAGTAGGCGGTGGCGGGCCGGGTCATAGAGATGATCGTTAACGCCAACCACCACGTTCAGGGCGGCCTCGTCCTTAACTGGAGCGGCGACGATGACCGTGCGGATGCCCTTGTCGAAATAGGGCTGCAAGCTTTCAGCAGTGCGGAACTTGCCCGAGCATTCCAGCACGATATCCACATCGTCGCCGGTCCACGGAATGTCGGCCGGACTATGGGCCTCGGTAAAGGCCATGCGGCGGCCCTCAACCACCACCGCGCCCACTTCTGCCTGAGCCGGTTTCCAGCGGCCGTGCACGGTGTCGAACTCGGTCAGGTGGGCGGCGACCTCGGTGCCGCCGTGGATCTCGTTGATCGCCACAAAGTTCAACGAGTCCCAGCCGGCCCGCAGGACCAGCCGGCCCATACGGCCATAGCCGTTGATGGCAATCCGTGCGGTCATGTCCGTTCCTCTCACGCCGTGTCGCGGCGGCCAATGTTGTCCAGGGTGGTTTGCAAACTCAGCCGATCAAGCGAGGCGATGGGCAGGCACGTAAAGATGCCGATGCGGTTGAAAAGCATCCGAAAGGCGTCGGCGAACACCAGCGCCGTGGCCTTCTCGTCGCCCTGGAACGCCGCCGGATCGGGTACGCCCCAGTGGGCGGACATCGGTTGCCCCGGCCACGTCGGGCAGACTTCCTGCGCGGCATCGTCGCAGACGGTGAACACGAAATCCATGACCGGCGCATCGGGGGCGGCAAACTCCTCCCACCCCTTGGAGTGCAGGTCGTCGATGGGGTAGTTCTGGCGTTCCAGCAGGCGCAGCGCCTCGGGGTGCACCGTGCCGCGCGGCTGGCTGCCCGCGCTATAGGCCTTGAACCGGCCAGACCCTTCGTGGTTCAGAATGGCCTCGGCCATAATGCTGCGCGCCGTGTTGCCGGTGCACAGGAACAGCACGTTATACAGTCCGCTCGCCATTGCCGTCGTCCTCCCCTGGAGAAAGCCCAGCATCACCCCCACCGCGTCCGGGTCGATGCGATAGATGATGCTGCGCCCGGTTCGCCGGGCTTCGATCAGCCCGGCCATGCGCAGGTCTTTCAGATGAAACGACAGCGTCGACGGCGGCACGCCCAAGGCCCCGGCCAGCGCCCCGGCTGACAGACCCTGTTCCCCCGCCGCGCTCAGCAGGCGGAAGACGGTAAGCCGGGCTTCGTGACCCAGCGCGGACAGCATGGTGGCGACGACGTGTTCTTTCATGGGACGGATATTTCCATATTTATCGAAATGTTCAAGTGAAGAGTTCATGACGGCCGCGCCCCACCATGGTAAGCCCTGCCCGCACTCCCCTCACACAGTTGGCTGGCCCGATGACCTCCCAGGACCTGGACGAAAGCATCCTCATTCTGCGCCTGTCGCCAGAGCTTATGCTCAAATCGGCGCCGGTGCGGCGGCAGTTCCAGGACATCCTGCGCCGCAACCTGAAATTCATCCTCAAGCGCGAGGATGTTTCGCACACCATCGACATGACGCGCGGCCGGGTCACCCTGCTCGTCCCCAAGGCGCAGGAGGCCCGCGCCCTGGACCTGCTGCCCAAGATCTTTGGCATCGGCACGTTCTCGGTGGTCGAGCGGATCGTTGCGGCCGATGTGGAAACCATCAGCACCAACTGCCTGGACCTGTTCGTCGGCCGCTTGGCCGGCAAGACCTTTGCCGTGCGCGCCAAGCGGGTCGGGCCGCGTACGATCTCCACCCGCGCCATTGAGGTCGAGGTGGGCGCCGTCCTCGGCCTTCACGCCAAAGTGGACCTGACCGACCCTGACATCACCGTGCGCGTCGAGGTGATCGGCAAGGACGCCCACCTGTACCTCGACCGCAAGGAAGGCGCCGGCGGGATGCCGGCCGGCACCCAGGGCCGGGCGGCGGTGCTGATCTCGGGCGGGTTCGACAGCGCGGTCGCGGCGTGGCAGATCATGCGGCGCGGTGCCAACGTCGAGTTCGTGTTCTGCAACCTCGGCGGTGCGGCCTATGAACGGCAGGTGGTGCAGGTGGTCAAGGTGCTGACCCACCTATGGGCCGGTGGCCTGCGGCCGCTTCTGCACGTCGTGGACTTCCAGGGCATCGTCGCCGAACTGCGCGAAAAGACACCCGACCGCTTCTGGCAGATCGTCCTCAAGCGCGAGATGTACCGGGTGGCCGAGGCCATCGCCGCCGAAACCCACGCCGAAGCCATCGTCACCGGCGAGGCCCTGGGCCAGGTATCGTCGCAGACCCTGTCCAACCTCAACACCATCGACGCGGCGACCACCCTGCCCGTGCTGCGCCCGCTGATCGGGTTCGACAAGAAGGACATCATGATCCTGGCCCGGCGCATCGGCACCGCGCCCTTGTCAGAACGCATCCCCGAGTTCTGCGGCATCAGCCAGGGGGCGCCAGCAGTGCGCAGCAACCGCGACAAGGTCGCGTTTCTGGAAGGTCATATCGATCCGGCCGCCCGTCATGCCGCCGTGGCCGGGCGCAAGGTCCTCAACCTGGACAAGCTGACCGCCGCCGACCTGCGGGCGCCCTATCTGTGGGTTGACGCCCTGCCCGACGACGCCGAACTGATCGACTGCCAGCCCGATCCGTACTACCGCGCATGGCATGTGCCCGACGTGCGGCACTACACCACCGACGACATGACCCGCCTGTATGCGGACCTGCCCAAGGACGGCACATATGTGCTGTACTGTGCCCACGGCGTGCAATCGGCCCTGATGGCTGAACACATGCAGCAGAAGGGCTTCAACGCCTACGCCTTCCGCGGCGGCCTGACCGCCCTACGGACCGAACTCGACCGGCTGAGGCGAGACGTTCCGGCATAAGGTTGAAGTCTTTTACACAAGGGACTGCCGTTGATCCGCGCGAAGCGCATTCAACACGACGGGCGTTCTGTGGTTCCCTCACGCGGGTCCGGTTTGTTCCACGAATCAGCGCGCCGGGGCCGTCTCCCCCGTCGTGGACATGGTCACGGTGTCCCCGGCGATCAGGAAGCTGACCGTGCCATCCGATGCCTTGTAGGTCCAGGTTTCAATCGGGCCGAGCTTGGCGACGTCGTCGGGTTGGCCCAGGCGGTCGCGCAGGGCGGCCTTGGTCTGGATGCCCTCGGCCTTGTCGAGCAGGTCGGCCTTCTTGGATTGCAGGCAGCCGGCCAGCAACAGCAGCGGCACGACAAGGACAACGGTGGTGAGACGGCGCAGAGTGGGGCGCATGATCGGTCCTCGTGGAGATCGGGGGGCCGATGGTTTCATGGCCGGGCCGCCGGGCGCAACACCTTCCGCCCAGACCTTGCCGTTTGGGCAACCTTGATCGGCCCGCCTGCACCCTCTACCTTGGCCACATCGCCACAGAAGGACCCTCATTCCGATGAAGTTCACAGGCACCGAGTCCTATGTCGCCACCGAGGACCTGATGGTCGCAGTCAACGCCGCGATCACGCTCCAGCGCCCCCTTCTCATCAAGGGCGAGCCCGGCACCGGCAAGACCGTGCTGGCCGAGGAGGTCGCCGCCGCCCTCGGCCTGCCGCTCATCCGCTGGCACGTCAAATCGACCACCAAGGCACAGCACGGCCTTTATGAGTACGACGCCGTCTCGCGCCTGCGCGACAGCCAGTTGGGCGACGCCAAGGTCAACGACATCGCCAACTACATCAAGCCCGGCAAACTGTGGGACGCCTTTGACGCCGGCCGCGCCGTGCTGCTGATCGACGAGATCGACAAGGCCGACATCGAGTTCCCCAACGACCTGTTGCAGGAACTCGACCGCATGGAGTTCTTCGTTTACGAGACGGGGCAGACGGTCAAGGCGGTCGAACGCCCCATCGTCATCATCACGTCCAATAACGAGAAGGAACTGCCCGACGCCTTCCTGCGCCGCTGCTTCTTCCACTACATCCGGTTCCCCGACCCCGACACCATGGCCCAGATCGTCGATGTGCACTATCCGGGCATCAAGAACACCCTGGTGCGCGAGGCCCTGGGCCTGTTCTACGACCTGCGCGGGGTGACCGGCCTCAAGAAGAAGCCCTCAACCAGCGAACTTCTGGACTGGCTCAAGCTGTTGATGGCCGACGACATCAGCCCCGAGGCCCTGCGCGCCAAAGACGTCAAGACCATGATCCCACCCCTGCACGGCGCCCTGTTGAAAAACGAACAGGACGTTCACGCGCTGGAACGCCTCGCCTTCATGGCCCGGCGGGAGGGGCGCTAAGCACGTCCAGGGCCTTGAGCATCAACGGCGCCCCGTTCGGCGGGTTGACCACCGCGCCCGAAGCCAACCGGCGCACGAACCAGCCGCGCCGGGCAGCGTCCTCGACCAGGGCCGACGGGCGGGTGGCCTGCCAGCCGTCGAGGTGGGCGTCAAAGGTGCCTCCGTCGGCCCAGAACGCCAGTTCGCGGACCAGGGCTGCGTCGTCCAGGCGGGCCGCCTGCCGCTTGTGCCAGGCGTCCAGCAACGTCTGGAAGTCGGCGGCGGACAGGCGCGGCGTCAGGACCTGCTCGTCAAGCGACCGGCGCAGTTCGTGCCAGGTGCCCGCCCCGTCGAGCAGCAGCAGGGCTTTGGTGAGGGCTTCGCTCATGAACGCCTCGCATCAGGAACAGTCAGTCCCTGGATACCCCATCGGGGCCAGGGTTTAAACCGGGAAGGCCCGCAATGTTCATCAAGCTGTTCACCGAACTGCGCAGCGCCGGGGTGCCGGTCAGCCTGAACGAGTACCTCACCCTGCTCGGCGCGGTCGAGGCCGGGTGCGCCAATTACGCGGTGCAGGACTTCTACTTCCTGTCGCGCGCCACCCTCGTCAAGGACGAGCGCAACCTCGACAAGTTCGACCGCGTGTTCGGCATGGTGTTCAAGGGCCTGGAGGACGTCGCCCTCGACGACCTGTTGGCCAGCGCCGACATTCCCGAGGACTGGCTGAAGAAGTTGGCCGAAAAGTTCCTGACCGAGGAGGAAAAGGCGCAGATCCAGTCGCTCGGCGGCTGGGACGCCCTCATGGAGACGCTGAAAAAGCGCCTGGAGGAACAGAAGGCCCGCCACCAGGGCGGCAACAAGTGGATCGGCACGGCTGGCACCTCGCCCTTCGGCGCCTACGGCTATAACCCAGAGGGCATCCGCATCGGCCAGGACGGGTCGCGCCACCGCCGCGCCGTCAAGGTGTGGGACAAGCGGGAGTTCAAGAACCTCGCCGACGATGTGGAACTGGGCACCCGCACCATCAAGGTCGCCCTGCGCCGCCTGCGCCGCTTCGCCCGCGAGGGGGCGGCGACCGAACTGGACCTCGACGGCACCATCAAATCCACTGCCCACCACGGCGGAATGCTCGACATCCAGATGGTCCCGGAACGCCACAACACGGTGAAGGTCCTGCTGTTCCTCGATATCGGCGGGTCCATGGACGACCACATCCGGATGCTGGAGGAACTGTTCTCCGCCGTGCGGACGGAGTTCAAGCACCTCGAATACTACTACTTTCACAACTTTCTGTATGAGTATGTGTGGAAGGACAACAACCGCCGTTACACCGACCGCATCCCGACCTGGGACGTGCTGCACACCTACGGATCGGACTACAAACTGATCTTCGTCGGCGACGCCTCCATGAGCCCCTACGAAGTTGTCTATCCCGGCGGCGCCGTGGAACACGACAACGCCGAACCCGGCAAGGTTTGGCTGGAACGCGCGTTGAAGACGTGGCCGCACGCGGTATGGCTCAACCCGGTGGAAAAGCGGTTCTGGGACTACACCCACTCCATCGGGATGATCCGCGAAATCATGGAAGACCGCATGTACCCGCTGACCCTGGAGGGGATCGATGGGGCTATGGGGGCGTTGAGCAGGAAGTAGGGGGTTTCCGCCGCTGGTCCGCTGACGCGGACGGCTGCCGCCGGCCTGGAGTGACCTCCAGACCGCCCTTATTTTCTTGAAGAAGAAAGAAGGAGTTTGGGGCTTGCCCCAAGCGGATCGGGCGGCAGCCCGCCTTCTTCCGATGGGTTAGCGGCTGCTATTAAGCCGCGCGGGGCCGGACCACTGCG
>LAEA01000117.1 GCA_000961745.1 Rhodospirillaceae bacterium BRH_c57
GCCGCGTGGCCCGCCAGCAGGCCCGCCTGCTGTCGCTGCTCCAGGCCACCGGCGACCGGGTCGAGGTGGCCGACTGGGCGCCCTTGTGGGCGGCCCTGCCCGATGCCGGCGGCTTCGTGCCGCAGTCCCCGGTGTGGCACGCGGTATCCTCGGCGGCCGACCAGTTGCGGGTCGGGGAAACCGTACTGCTCAGCCTGATGCTCCAGGGCGACGCCGCCCCAGCCGACGTCTCCGACGCCGCCCTCCACCGCGCCGTGGAAACCCTGCGCGCGGTGGGCCTGGAAAACGCCGCCCGCCGGATTGCAGTCGAAGCGGCGATTGCGGCGGGGCTTTAGTGATATTCAAGTGAAGTGAAGCGGTTAAACCACAGAGAACACAGAGGGCACAGAGAAGTCACAGAGAGAGCGGAGCAGAAGGCGCCGCAGGCATTCCACTTCATGCCGTTTCGATAAGTGCGCTGCGCGCGGCGTGACCGTTCCTTCTCTTCTCTGTGCCTTCTCGCCTAACTCTGTGTCCTCTGTGGTCCCCCACTTCCCTTCCTTCCTCCCCCTACTCCCCGCGAGGACCCATGCCCCTGAGCGGACGTGCCGAGGCGTTTTTGGAGATGATGGCGGTCGAGCGGGCGGCCAGCCCGCGCACGCTGGACGCCTATCGCCGCGACCTTGAAGACCTTGCGGCCTTTCTCGACCGCAGCGGACGGCCCGGCCCCGACGCGGCCGGGGACGAGGACCTGCGGGCCTACCTCAAGCACCAGCACGACCTTGGCATGGCGGCGCGCACGGCAGCACGACGGCTTTCGGCCTTACGGCAATACTACGGGTTCCTGCTCGGCGAGGGGATGCGGCCCGATGATCCGTCGCAGCGCCTGGACGCCCCGCGCCTGGGTCGGCCGCTGCCCAAGTTCCTCAGCGAGGAGGAGGTCGATCGCCTTCTTGCGGCCAGCCAGGAGAGCCGCGAGGACGGGGACGCCGCCCGCGTCGCCCGCCGCGTCTGCCTGCTGGAGATCCTTTATGCCACCGGCACGCGGGTGTCCGAACTGGTCGGCCTGCCGCTGGCCGTAGTGGCGCGAGGGCAGTCGGTGTTGCGCATCACAGGCAAGGGGTCCAAGGAGCGCATGGTGCCGCTGACCCCAGCCGCCGGGCGCGCCATTAGCGCGTGGCTGCCGCACCGGGCGGCCTATTTTCCGCGCCGCCGCAAGGACAGTCCGTGGCTGTTCCCCTCGCCCACCGCCGCCGAGGGCCACCTGACCCGCGACGGCTTTTTCCGAATGCTGGCCGAGATCGGGGTGCGGGCCGGGATCAGTCCGTCGCGGCTGTCACCCCACGTCCTGCGGCATTCCTTCGCCACCCACCTGCTGGCCCGCGACGCCGACCTGCGCAGCGTGCAGCAGATGCTGGGCCATGCTGACATCGCGACGACCGAAATCTATACCCACATCCTCGACGAACGGCTCAAGCACCTGGTCCAGACCGCGCACCCCATGGCGTGGATGACCCTGGATCGCCAAAAGCCCTAAAACGGCCAAGCGACCAGGATCACCGGAACCCCGATCAGCACCACGAGGATCTCCAGCGGCAGGCCCATGCGCCAGTAGTCGGCGAAGCGGTAGCCGCCCGGCCCCAGGATGAGAGTGTTGTTCTGGTGGCCGATGGGGGTGAGGAAGGCCGACGACGACCCCACCGCCACGGCAATCAGAAAGCTGTCCGGGTTGACCCCGAACTGCTGGGCGACGACCACGGCGATGGGGGCCATGACGGCGGCTGTGGCGGCATTGTTCATGAAGTCGGTCAGGTTGATCGACACGATCATGATAAGCGTCAGGGCGATCACCGGCGAGCCGCCGGACAGCGTGCCGATGACGCCCTGGGCGATCAAGGCGGCCGCGCCGCTCGCCTCCATGGCACCGGCCAGCGGCAGCAGCGCCCCCAGCAGGACGATGACCGACCAGTCGATGGACTCGTAAAGACCGCGCAACGGCACCAGCCCACTCAGCACAAACGCCACGGCGCCGCCGGCAAAGGAGATTTGCGCCGGCACCCCGGCCACCGTGGCGGCGATGGCGGCGGCCATGAGGACGGTGGCGGTGATCGTCTCGCGCCGCTTGGGGAACTTCAGGGTGCGCTCAACCAGCGGCACGCAGTTGAACTGGGTGATGACGTCGGCGGTACGCTCGGCCCCGCCTTGCAGCAACAAAACGTCGCCGGCCTCCAGCCGCTGGTCGCGCAGGCGCTTCCACGACCGGCTACCCTGCCGCGACAGGGCCAGCAGGTTGACCCCGAACCGCGACCGCAGACGGATCTCGGCCACCGTGCGGCCGACCAGGGAACTGCCCGGCCGCACGGCGACCTCGGTAAGTTCGATGGCGTCGGAGGTCAGGACATCCTCGTCCACGGTGCGGTCGGCGACCAGTTCGAGGTTCAAGGTGGTGACGATCTCGGTCAGGGCCTGGGGTTCGGCTTCGAGGACCAGGATGTCCTGCTCGCGGATGCGTCGCCAGCCGCTGGGCGCCAGGATGCGTTCATCGCTGCGCACCAGGCCGACCACCTGGGCGCCGATGTCGCCAAGATCAGCCTCGAATTCCGACAGGCTTTTATCCACCACGCTGGAGCCCTTGCGGACCCGCACTTCGGTGAAATAGCGGCCGATGTCGAACGGCTCGCCGTCGGCCGCCTTGCCGCCGCGCGGTGTGGGCAGCAGACGCCAGCCGATCAGGCTGACGAAGATCACCCCGCCAATGGCCACCGTCACCCCGACCGGCGAGAAATCGAACATGCCGAACGGCGCACCCTGCACCTCGGCCCGAAACCCCGACACGATGATGTTGGGCGGCGTGCCGATGAGCGTGCTCATGCCGCCCAGGATGGAGGCAAAGGACACCGGCATGAGCAGGCGCCCGACCGGAATGTTGTTGCGGTGGGCAGCCTGGATCACCACCGGCATCATCAGGGCCAGCGCCCCGACATTGTTCATGAAGGCCGACAGGAAGGCAGCCAGCAGCGCCATGCCACCGATCAGCCGCACCGGCCCGGCCTTGGTCGGCAGGGCGACGCGGGCCAGAATGTCGATGGCGCCCGAGTTGAACAGGCCACGGCTGAGAATAAGCACGGCGGCGACGGTGATCACCGCCGGATGCCCGAAGCCGTCGAACGCCGCGCCCGGCGCCACCAACCCGACCGCCACCGCCGCCAACAGGGCGAGCATGGCGACAATGTCATGCCGCCACCGGCCCCAGATGAACAGGGCCATGGCGGCAGCCAGGATAAGCAGGATGGCGGCCTGGGGAAAGGTCATGAACGGCCGGTCCCCCCTCCTAGATGTGAACCACCGCTTGCGTTCGGGCATTTTGGACTGCCGCCCAAACCCGCTTGGGGCAAGCCCCAAACCCCTTTTTTGTCTTCAAGAAAACAAAGAGGTCTGGAGTTTACTCCAGGCCGGCGGCAGTCCTCCGCGACAGCGGATAGCTTTAACCAAAATGGGCAGGTGGCGTCTACCGCCCCGGATTCAGCAGGGCCGCACCACCGCTAATGTCCCCGGCGATCTCGACCACGTTGCCGACCACCTTGGCCCGCCCCTCGGCCACCAGCCGCAGGGCCAGCGGATAGGCCAGGTGTTCCTGTTCCAGCACACGGGCGCCCAGCGTGTCGGGCGTGTCGCCGGACAGCACCGGAACGGCGGCCTGCACGATGATCGGGCCTTCGTCGGTGGCCGGGCGCACGAAGTGGACGGTGCAGCCGTGCACCTTGACGCCCATGTCCAACGCGCGTTCGTGAGTATGCAGCCCCTTGAACGAGGGCAACAGCGAGGGATGAATGTTGATCATCCGGTCCTGCCAGCCGGCAACAAATCCTTCGCTGAGCAAACGCATGAACCCGGCCAGACAGACGAACTCCACCCCCACGGAACGCAGATGAGCATCGAGCGCGGTATCAAACGCCGCACGGCCGTCAAAGTCGCGGTGGCTGAGGACCGAGGTCGGGATGCCCGCCTTCTCCGCCCGTTCCAGGGCGTAGACCCCGGCCACGTTGGACAGCACATGGACGATCTCGACCGGATAGGCCGGGTCGGCGCAGGCGTCGATGAGGGCTTGCAGGTTGCTGCCCCGCCCCGACACCAGCACACCGACCTTCAGTTTTTCGTCGGCCACGATCAGCCCAGCGCCCAGGTGGCGTCGAGATTGGGCATGAGCACCGGCTCGCCGTTCTCACTGCGCTCGGTCAGGCGACCGATGACGGTGGCCGTCTCACCGTGCTGGTTGAACAGGGCCACCGCATCGCCGGCCTGCTCGGCCGGGACCACGACGACCATGCCGACTCCGCAGTTGAAGGTGCGGGCCATCTCGGCCGCGCCGACGCCGCCGGTTTCGGCCAGCCAGCGAAACACCGGGGGCAGCGGCAGGGCCGCCACGTCCAGTTCGGCCGCCAGATGGTCGGGCAGCACGCGCGGGATGTTCTCCCAGAACCCGCCGCCGGTGATGTGGGCCAGCGCCTTGACGTGGCCGGCGCGAATCGCTGCAAGGCAGCTTTTCACATAGATGCGCGTCGGGGTCAGCAGAGCCTCGCCCAAAGTCTGGCCGGGGGCAAAGGGGGCTGCGTCGTCATAGCCGAGTGCGGCCTTTTCCACCACGCGGCGGACCAGGGAGAACCCGTTGGAATGCACGCCCGAGGACGCAAGGCCGATCAACACGTCACCAGCCGCGCAGCCGGTGCCGTCGAGCAGGCGCCCGCGTTCGGCCGCGCCGACCGAAAACCCGGCCAGATCGTAGTCGCCCGACCCGTACATGCCGGGCATTTCGGCCGTCTCGCCGCCGATCAGGGCGCATCCGGCCTGACGGCAGCCTTCGGCGATGCCGCTGATGATCTGACGGCCCTGTTCAACCTCAAGCTTGCCGGTGGCAAAGTAGTCGAGGAAGAACAGAGGCTCGGCGCCCTGCACCACCAGGTCGTTGACGCACATGGCCACCAGATCGATGCCCACGGTTTCATGTCGGCCGGCGGTGATCGCCACCTTGAGCTTTGTACCTACGCCATCGGTGGCAGCGACCAGGATGGGATCCTGGTATCCGGCCGCGCGCAGGTCGAACAGCGCGCCGAATCCGCCCAAATCGGAATCGGCGCCCGAGCGCACGGTAGACTTTGCCAGCGGTTTGATGGCTTGCACCAAGGCGTTTCCGGCGTCAATGTCAACACCGGCGTCCTTGTAGCTCAGACGGCTCTTGTCGGAAGGAGTGGAAATGGCGGCCTCGCAGCGGTATGCGGTTATATGGAGGATTCGCGTGGGGAAGATACTGCATCGGCGTCGGTTTGCAACGGCAGACGTTTTGATCCTGCTGGGCATCGCGGCCCTGGTGGCCCTGTGGTCACCCCTGGCCGGCGCACAAACGCGCACGGACACGGGCCTCTACACCGTTCGCGCGGTCCCGGTGCGGGCCGAAGCGGCCAGCGTGGTGGCAGCCAAGGAACAGGCCTTGATCCAGGGTCAGACCGAGGCCCTGCGCATCCTGCTTGAACGCCTGACCCTGCCCGAGGATCACGGCCGGCTGCCGACACCGTCGATGGACACGCTCCAGAACATGGTGCTCGGCCTGTCCATTGATGACGAGCGTACGCCGCCGCGCGGCTACATCGCAACCCTCACCGTCACGTTCATTCCACAGGTCGTGCAGGCGCTTTTGCAGCAGGCCGACATCCCGTTCAGTGACCAGCGCGGCCGGTCTCTGGTGGTCGTGCCGGTGTGGCAGGGCGGCCCCGAACAGGCGCCGGTACTGTGGGAAGATCCCAACCCGTGGCGCGAGGCATGGGCCAACCGCCGCCGCCAGGGGCTGGTGCCGCTGGAAACGCCGTTGGGCGACCTCGACGACGTTGCCACCATCGACGTCACCCGCGCGCTTGCCATCGACTCTACCGCCCTGAGCGGACTGGCCGAGCGGTATGGCGCGGCCGGCACCGTGGTCGCAGCGGCCCGCCTGGAGCCGGGCACCAACGGTGCACCGGCCCAGGTACGGGTGGACGTCACCAAAAGCGGAGTGGGGGGCGCGGCAAGCGGCGGGGTCGAAACCACCCGCTTCGCCGTCACCCAGGCGCTGGCCACAGACACTCCGCCGCAATCCGCCCTTCCCCAGGCGCTGACCGAGGCCATCCGGAGCGTCGCCCGCGAACTGGACGCGACATGGAAGGTGCGCGCCGTCGGATTTTCGGGCGCCACCGTGCAAATGACCGCCCTGGTCCCGCTGGACGGCCGCCTGGACAATTGGCTGGAGGTCCGCCGCCGCCTGGACGCGTCCCCGGCGGTTCGCGAGACACGCCTTCAGGCGATGACCAAGGACCGCGCCCAGATTACCGTCCTGTACGGCGGCCCCCCGGACGAGTTGGCCGAGTCGCTGCGTCGCCAGGGACTGAGCCTGACCGACAACGACGGCTACTGGACCCTGCGGCCGACGTCCGACTCCGCGCCGATGCTTCAGGCACCAGCACTTCAGGCGCCAGTCCTTCAGGCCCCCACCAGTCAGGCACCGGACATGGTCCAGCCGTCCGGCACGATCCTGGTTCGCTGACCAGACGTTGGGCAGGCCATGGCGCGCTCCTCCAGGCTAGTCAAGAACCTGCCCAATGCCATCACGGTGCTGCGCCTGTTCCTGGTCCCGGCGGTGGTCGGGCTGCTGCTCGAAGGGCAGGCAGCAGCGGCATTCTGGCTGTTCCTGCTGGCCGGGGTGCTCGACGGCGTGGACGGCGCCCTGGCCCGCCTGCTGGACGCCCGTAGCGAACTGGGGGCGTGGCTCGATCCGCTGGCCGACAAGGCCCTGCTCGGCGCCACCTGCATCACCATGGCGACGACCGGCCTGTTGCCGGTGTGGCTGGTCATCATCATCGTGTTCCGCGATCTGCTGATCGTCTGCGGCGTCCTGCTGATGCATGCCATGGGCACGGCGGTGACCATTCGGCCGCTGCTGGTCAGCAAGCTCAACACCGCCATGCAGATCGGGCTGGTCGGGCTGGTGCTGGCCAAACCGGCCCTCACCCTCCCCGACGTCGGGGTGACCGCCGTGGTCATCTGGCTGACGGCGGCGACGACTGTGGCGTCGGCGGCGGGCTACGTTTATGTTTGGGCGCGTCAGATGCTGACCCGCCCTCCTTGAGTCCGCCCCTTCTTCAGATGAGACACCGTCCGTGACCGACGTTCCCGCTTCCGATTCGCCTACCGCCACGCGTTCGCCCGTGCGTTTCTGGTGGCTGTGGCTGATTGTGGCGGCCGTCTTCCTGGCCGCCGTCTTCCTGCTGCGCGGCGTGCTGCTGCCCTTCGTGGCCGGCGCGGCGGTGGCGTATTTTCTGGACCCCATGGCCGACTGGCTGGAACGCCGGGGGCTGGGACGAACAACGGCCACCGTGGTCATCACCGTGATGTTCGTGGTCGCATTGGCCGGCGCCATCCTTCTTCTGATCCCGGCCATCCAGTCCGAGATCGCACGGTTCCTCGACAACCTGCCGGGCTATGCCCACGCCCTGGAGGACCGCATCAAGCCGCTGCTGGAACAGGCCCGCGCCGTGCTGCCGCCCGACCAGATCGACCGCCTGCGCGAAGGCGCCGGGTCGATGATCGGTGACGCGGCGAGCATCGCCCTGTCGGTGGTGAAGCAGGTCCTGACGTCGAGTCTGGCCATCCTCAACCTGCTGGCCCTGGTCGTCCTGACCCCGGTTGTGGCGTTCTACCTGCTGCGCGACTGGGACGGCATCGTGGCCAAGATCGATGGCTGGCTGCCGCGCGCCCATGCCGACACCCTGCGCGCCATGGCCCGCGACATCGACCGCACCCTGGCCGGATTCGTGCGCGGCCAAGCCACCGTGTGCCTCGCCCTGGGCGTGTTCTACGCCATCGGCCTGTCGGCCGTGGGCCTCGACCTGGGATTGGTGGTCGGGCTGGCCTCGGGGCTGCTGTCGTTCATCCCCTATGTGGGGTCCATCGCCGGGTTCATCGCCAGCATGGGCTTGGCGCTGGCCCAGTTCTCCGACACCACGCCCATCCTGATCGTCGCCGGCATCTACATGGCCGGACAAGCACTGGAGGGCAACGTCTTGTCGCCGTGGCTGGTCGGCGGGCAGATCGGCCTGCATCCGGTGTGGGTGATCTTCGCCTTGCTGGCGGCCGGCAGCCTGTTCGGCTTCGTCGGCGTGCTGCTGGCCGTGCCGGTGGCCGCCGTGATCGGCGTGGTGGTGCGGTATTCGATGGCGCGCTATCTGGAAAGTCCGCTGTATCGCGGTTCCGAGTACCGGGACCCCGAGTACCGGGACCCCGAGTATCGGGACCCCGAGTTTAGCGGGCCTGGGGACGCACCGTGAGCCAGTTGCCCCTGCCGCTCGGCCACCGCTCCGCGCTTGGCCGCGAAGACTTCCTGGTCGCCCCCGGCAACGAGGAGGCCGTCGCGTGGCTCGACCGCTGGCCGGATTGGCCGTCGCCGGCCCTGCTGCTGCACGGCCCGCCCGGCTGCGGCAAGAGCCATCTGGCCCAGGTGTTCGCCGCCACGTCGGGGGCGCGGGTCATCACGGGCACGCCCGATCTGGTACTGCACCCCCCGACGCTGCTCAACGGAGTGCGCGCGGTGGTGATCGACGACGTTGACCGCGCGTTGGAGGCCGGCGTGGCCGAGGGCTCGCTGTTCCACCTCT
>LAEA01000044.1 GCA_000961745.1 Rhodospirillaceae bacterium BRH_c57
GCGCTGGCCGAAGTCGGGGTCTCCGAGGCCCGCCTGGAACAGGCCCTGCGCGCCCGTGGCCCGCACCATACGTGGCGTGCCACCCGCCGCCTGTGCGACATGCTCGCCCACCACGCCCAGCCGGTGGACTGGCGGGGCCTGGGCCGCCTGCTGCTGGCCGAGGCCTTTGATAACGACGACGAGGCGGAGAGGCAGCGCCATCATATCGCCCGTGCCTACTACACCGCCCTCCATGCTGAATAATCCGGGGAGACCTCCTGATGACCGCCGCCGCCCGCTTTTTGCAGATCCACACCCTGACCAGCTATCCCGCCGTCCTGCTGAACCGCGACGATGCGGGCTATGCCAAGCGCATCGAGTTCGGCGGCGCCGTGCGCACCCGCGTATCCTCGCAATGCCTGAAACGCCACTGGCGCACCGCCGACGATGAATGGGCGCTGTCCAATGTGGGCGTGGACATGGCCATCCGGTCGCGCGAGACGTTTGACCGCTGCGTCGTCCGCCCGCTGGTCGAGGGCGAGGGGCTGGACCAGGATGCCGTCCTGGCCGCGACAGAAGTGTTCATCGGCCACCTGTTCCAGGAAAGCGCAAAGGCCAAGAAAAAGAAGGGCGAGACCAAGCCGGAGAACTTCCACACCTCGCAAGTCGTGGTGCTGGGCAAGCCGGAAGTGGACTACGTGCGCGATCAGGTTGCCGCCGCCGTGCAGGCCGGTGGCTCAGCCGAGGGTGCGGCCAAGGCGGCTGAAGACGCGCTGAAGGGCCTGAAGGACAACATCGCCGCCCTGCGCGTCGGGGCCGGGCTGGATGCCGCCATGTTCGGGCGCATGATTACGTCCGACATCCTGGCCCGCAAGAATGCCGCCGTGCATGTCGCCCATGCCTTCACCGTCCACGGCGAGGAAGCGGAGTCCGACTACTTCACCGCCGTCGACGACCTGTTGACCGGCAAGGAGGAAACCGGCAGCGGCCACCTGGGCCAGACCGAACTGACCAGCGGCCTGTACTATGGCTATGTGGTGGTGGACATGCCGACCCTGGTCGCCAACATCGAGGGCTGCGACCCGCGCGATTGGCTGACCGCCGACCGTGCCACCGCCGCCAAGGTGGTGGAGCATCTGGCGCACCTGATCGCCACCATTTCCCCAGGCGCCAAGCTGGGCTCCACGGCGCCCTACAGCTATGCCGAACTGGTTCTGCTGGAGACCGGATCGCGCCAGCCGCGCACCCTGGCCAACGCCTTCCGCAAGCCCGTGAAGGCGCGCGGGGAAGACGTTCTGGACGCCGCCGCCCGTGCCCTGAGCGACCACATGGCAACGCTGGACGAGACGTATGGCTGCGGTGAAACCCGCTGGGCGGCCGGGGCCGCCGGCGCCGGATTGCCGGGCGTGACGGGGCTGTCCTTCAATCAGGCCGTGGCCGAGGCCGTCGCCGGTTTGGGGCGCTGAGGCCATGCGGGCTCTTGTCCTGCGGCTGGAGGCGCCGCTCATGGCCTTTGGCGGGGTGGCCGTGGATGCCCTGGGCCCCACCACGCGATTCCCGGGCCGGTCCCTGCTGACCGGGCTGTTGGCCAATGCGTTGGGGTGGGACCAGTCGGCGTTCGCCGCCCATGGTGCCTTGCAGGGCCGCTTGCGCTACGCCGCCCGCCTGGACCGCTGCGCGCCGAGCGTGCTGACCGACTATCAGACCGTAGACCTCGGCCAGCCGCATCTGGCCCACGATGGCTGGACCACACGCGGCGTGCCGGAGGGGCGGCGCGGCGGTCCGGCGGCCAAGGGCACCCATATCCGTCAGCGCCAGTACCTTCAGGATGCCAGTGTGGTAGTTGCCCTGACGCTGGACCCCGCCGGGGAGGCGCCGACGCTGGACGACCTCGCCGCCGCGCTAGAGGCCCCTGCCCGCCCGCTGTTCCTGGGCCGCAAGCCCTGCCTGCCGTCGGCGCCGTTGCTGGTCAAGGACGCGCTGAGGGATGGCGAAACCTTGCGCGCCATTCTTGAAGGAGTGGTGCCGGATGACGACGCCGACCCGGCACCGTGGCCCGCCCTATGGCCGCTGGAGGACGGGGAGGCCGAGGGCAGCCGCATCGTCAGCCTGACCGACGACCGCGACTGGTCGACCCAGATGCACACCGGAAGCCGCCTCATGCACCAGGGCCGCCTGCCGGTGCCTATTGCCTTTGTCGGGGAGGACCGGCCATGACCCCTCCCCTGCACCTGTCGCGCTTTCGCCTCGACCTGCCGCGCCTGTTCGCCTGGGCCGCCGCGCGGCGGCTGCCGCTGGAGGGCGGCGACCTTGGCTACACGGTGCATTGCGTCCTGCGCGCCGCCCTGGGCGAAGATGGCCCGCAGCCCTTTTCCGTCCACCAGCTCAAGGCCGACTGGGACCACAGCGAAACCGTGGTCTATGGCTATGGTCCCGCCGACGGGCAGCGCCTGCGCGAAAGGCTGGCCGCCAGCCCCGACCCCGCCGCCGCTCAGGCCCTGGGGGAGCCACAGATAAAGCCCTTGCCGGACGCATGGCCGCGCGGCCTGGACCTGGTCTTCACCGTGCGGGTGTGCCCCGTGGTGCGCCAGGACTGCGGCGGCGACCGCACCCGCAGCAAGGAAACCGATGCCTTCCTGGTCGCCACCAACGGCCGCGACCCGGAGGAACATCCCGTGGATCGGGGCGCGGTCTATGCCGCGTGGCTGGCGCGCGAACTGGCCCGCGACGGGGCGGCCGAGATGATCGATGCCCGCATGACCGCCTTTGCCCGCCTGCCCATCCGCCGCCGGGGCGGCAAGCCCCGTGGGTCCGCCTCGGGCAGCGCGATCAAGCCCGACGCCACCCTGGAAGGCCGCTTGCGCGTGACCGACCCGGATGCCTTCGCCCGCCTGTTGGCGCGCGGGGTTGGCCGCCACCGAGCCTTTGGGTTCGGCATGGTGTTGCTGAAACCAGCCTGAGGACGCGTCATGCTGAAGGGCCGCCTGGGACTGGAAACCGCCCGCATCCCCCACGCCGACCGCCATGGCCTGTTGTGGCTGTCGCGCGGGGCGCTGGGGGTGGAGGACGGCACCTTGCAGTTTCGCTGTGCCGGAGCGCCGGGGCTGGAGGCGGGGGACCACGCCATTCCCTTTCAGACCGTGTCGTTGTTGCTCCTGGGACCGGGCTCAACCGTGTCCCACGACGCCCTGCGCCTGTGCGCCCGCCATGGCACGGGGCTGGTGGCGGTGGGGGATGACGGTGTGCGGCTGTACACCGCGCCGCCGCTGCTGCCAGATACCTCGCACCTGGCGCGGCGTCAGGCGCGGGTGTGGGCCGACGCCGACGGCGCCCGCCTGTCCATCGCCCGACGCATGTACGCCTGGCGCCTAGGCGAGGTGCTGCCGCACCGGGATATCACGGTCCTGCGCGGCATTGAGGGATCGCGCATGAAGCAGCTTTACCGGCTGCTGGCCGAGCGCCACGGGGTGCAATGGCACGGGCGGCACTATGACCGCCAGAACCCGACAGCAGCCGACCTGCCCAACCAAGCCATCAACCACGCCGCGTCTGCTGTTGAGGCCGCCGCCGCCATCGCCGTGGCGGCCACGGCGACCATTCCCCAACTCGGGTTCATTCACGAGGATTCGGGGCAGGCCTTCGTTCTGGACATCGCCGACCTGTTCCGCGACACCATCACCATTCCCTCCGCCTTCGACGCCGCCAAGGAAGCCGCCCGCACACCCACTTTGGGCATTGAGCGGCTTGCTCGCCGCACCACCGGCAAAATGTTGCGCGACAAGGCCGTGATCCCGACCATGATCGACCGCATCAAGGATCTGTTCCATGCCGATGACCGTGGTGGTGACCCGTGACGTACCCGATCGCTTTCGCGGGTTCCTGGCCTCGTGCATGCTGGAAATCGCGCCGGGTGTCTATACGCAACCGCGCCTGTCGGCCGGGGTGCGCGAACGGGTGTGGACCGTGCTGGCGGACTGGCACGCCACGCTGGACCAGGGAGTATCATCATGACTTGGCCCGACCGCAAGGAACCCGGCGGCCAAGCGATCCGCACCCTCGGCCTGCCGCCCAAACGCCTGGTGGAGGTTGATGGTCTGATGCTGATGCTACGCCCCCGCCCTCCAGAACCTAAACCTGAGGGTGATATACCTTTCTAGATTTCCGCCTACCAACTGTTTGACAAGTGAATAGAAACAGTCCTTTATAGGCTAGAGGTTCCCCCGCCCACGCGGGGATAGACCCCTTGAGTTGGGCCGTAATATCGTCCCAAGCTGGGTTCCCCCGCCCACGCGGGGATAGACCCTTGGCGCAGTCTGCGGCAGCCGATCTGCGGAAGGTTCCCCCGCCCACGCGGGGATAGACCCCGGGCCAGCCAGTCTCGCAGTTGAGCCTCGAAGGTTCCCCCGCCCACGCGGGGATAGACCTTTACCGTCGTGGTCCAGCGGACAAGCGTCGTGGGTTCCCCCGCCCACGCGGGGATAGACCCCGGCCAGCGGTCCAGCTTCGGCCACGCCCAGCGGTTCCCCCGCCCACGCGGGGATAGACCAGCCTAAACATGATCGCGCAGGGTCAGTATGAAGATTTCCCCGCCTACGGCTATGCCGCCTCCAAGCTCATCCTGAGCGAAGGAGCAGCGGAGAGCGGCCGGCAGTTCAGCCGCGAGGTGCTGGACCGCAGCCGCACCTGGGGCGACCGCCAGCCGACCAGCACCGACCTGGACAGGGCGCTGCGCGCCCTCATCTCCATCCTGAAGGACACGCGCCCCGTGATGACGGACTGGGACCGGCACATGTTGGCACGCACCCTGCGCCCCTTCGCTGACCACCTGGACGACGTGCTCCTGGTCGAGCGGCACCTTCCTCTGGCGGGTTGAAGCCGAGGGCTGCGGCCTGAAGTGAGTCTCCGGGAGTTTTCCCCAAGCCGTCTCCACACATGATTGTCTGTATGCGAATAAGACCTTGCAAGGACTGAGAGCGGCTCGTAAAGGCTGAACCCGTGTTCATTCCGGAGGCCCACCCATGCCGCTGCCCCTGCGCGAGGCCGCAGAGCGGTTTCTCGACCACTGTCGCATCGCCAAGTCGCTGTCGGACCATACGATGCGTGCGTATGATATTGACCTTGCCCATGCGGTGGCTCGGCTAGGAGCGGGAACGAACGTTGGCAGCATCGACCGGGAGGTCCTGCGGCGCTACATCGGCGCCATGCTGCGCACCGAGGCCCTGAGCCCGGCCACGGCCAAGCGCCGCACGGCAACCCTGCGCCAGTTATTCAAGTGGCTGGAGCGCGAGGACCTGATGCCACTGAGCCCCTTTCACCGCCTGGACGTCACCATCCGCCTGCCGCGCCGCCTGCCCCGCGCCCTGTCGGCAGAAGAGGCGCGCAAGCTGTTGGTCCGCTCGGGCCATGAGATGGAGGCCGGGAGCTTCTCCGCCCTGGTTCTGCATTTCGCCGTGGTGACGCTGTTCGTCAGCGGCCTGCGGGTCAGCGAATTGACCGGCCTGCGCCTGAGCGCCCTGGAGCCCGGCACCGCAACGTTCCTGGTGCGTGGCAAGGGCAACCGCGAACGCCAGGTGTTCCTGTCGGGCAAGGAGCCCAAGGCGCTGCTGCGCGCCTACCTCAAAGGCCGCGCCCGCGTGGCGGCGAGCCATGACCTGTTGATGGTCACGGGCGACGGCAGCCCCCTGACCCCGCCCCTGCTGCGCCGCCGCCTGGCCGCCCTGGCAAAGCGCGCCGGCATCATCCGCCGCGTCACCCCGCACATGCTGCGCCACACCGCCGCCACACAACTCATCGAGGCCGGCGTGGACATCCGTTTCGTGCAGAAACTCCTGGGCCACGCCAGCATCGCCACCACCCAGATCTACACCCAGGTCAGCGACGCCAGCCTGAAAAGCACCCTGGAGCGGGCCAACACGCTGGAACGAGTGGTGACGGGGCGGCGGCGGTAGACGCTGCCTCCTGGCGGCCGAAATGGATGCCGCGGAAGTTCAGGACCTCGGGTGACGGGGCACAAGGCACCGTGGCCCTGCTTCACAATCAAGACTGAAATAACCCGCCCCTGCCTCATTTCGGGGCACGGTTGACGGGTTTGAGCGGATCCTGGTGATGATAACTAAGAATTATG
>LAEA01000171.1 GCA_000961745.1 Rhodospirillaceae bacterium BRH_c57
TTGGCCCAGCCGGGCTGGCCGTGGCTGCCGGCATCGGAGCCGTGGGGCTGGCGTTCGGGGCGGCGTCGGCGCGGGCGCGTGTCGCGCTGACCGAAATGGATGCCATCGCCAAGGTGGCCGACAGCATCGGTTTGACCACGACAGCCCTACAGGAAATGCGGTTCGCGGCCGGGCTGGCCGGGGGATCGACCCAGGAACTGGACGCGTCGCTGAAGGGCTTCGCGCAGCGTTTGGGGCAGGCGCGCACCGGCACCGGCGAGATGGCCGAACAGCTTAAGAAGATCGACGCCGGGTTGCTGGCCACGGTCACTGCGGCCGGATCCACCGAGGAGGGCATGAACAGCCTTTTGAAAGTCATCGCCGAGACGCCCGACGCGGCCGACCGCCTGAGCCTAGCCACCGCCGCCTTTGGCGAGGGCGCGGCGTTCATGACGGAGATGGTCGAGGGTGGCACCGTCGCCCTGGAAGCCAACCGCCAGAAGGCGCGCGAGTTGGGCTTGGTCTACGACGAGCATCTGTTGCGTTCGGCCGAGGAGACCAACGATAAGCTGTCAATCCAGGCGCAGATCATCGACGTGCAGCTTAACCGGGCGGTGGTCGCGCTGGGGCCGGATCTTGTTCGCATTTCCACGCTGATGGCGGACTTTTCTGTCGCTGGTGCACGGGTGCTCGACTCCTTTCGTGACGTTGAGGACATGGGAGTCCAGGCGCTTTCTGACCGCCTGAACATTCTGAAGAGCAACATGGACGGCATCCAGAAGGCGCGGGACAGCACGTTCTGGCAGTCGTCCAAGGACCGCATGGATGCGCAGTTGCGCGAGTTGATGGCGGAGTACAACGACGTCCTGGGTCGCCTGCTCGAACTCCAGAACAAGCCGGTGGCACCGCCCCGTCCGCAGGGTGACGACGATGCCGCCATGATCGCGCGCCGCACGGCGCTGCTGAAGGAGATGGCGACTGCCGAGGAAGAGGCGCGGCAGGAGTACACCAAGCGTCTGACCGAGATCAGTGAGCTTGAGGCCGCCGGTAAGTTGAATACGCAGGAGTCGGCGGAGCTGCGCGCCCGCGCGGCCGCCGATCTGGCTAAGGTCGTGGACAAGGAAACCAAGGTCCGCAAGGACGCCAAGAGCCAGCTTGACGCCTACCTCACGGGACTGGATCAGGAGTCCGTCCTGATGGGTTTGTCCACGGACGCGCGCGAGGTGCAGCGCGCCCTGCTGGATGCCGAGTCCAAAGCCCGCGCCGACGTGGAGGCAGGCCTGCGGACGTCCGTGGAGTTGACGGCCGAGGAAGTCGCTCAGATCGAGCGGGCGATTGCCGTGCGTCAGCGGCACGTCGTCGCCGACCGCCAGGCCGTCGAGGCGCAGCGTGCCGCCGACAAGGCCGCCACCGAGGCGCAGCGCGAGCGCGAGCGTGCCGCCGAGACTGCCGCGCGCGAAGGCGAGCGCAAGGTCGATGCTATTGTGCAGTACGGCGCCGACCGCCTCGTGGACGGGATCATGGATCCGACCCGCAAGGGCTGGAAAGATATGCTCGGCGGCATGATGAAAGACCTGTCGGCGTTCTTCATGCGCGCTGCCGCTGAGGCCGCTTTGCGCCCCATCGCCGTGAAGATGGTCGGGGTGATGACGGAGCAGCAAGGCGTCTCTGGTGATGGAAAGTTCTTCGGGGCTGCACAGTCTGCATCTGGCAACGGGTCAATCAACTCCATAAACAGTTTAAGCCTCCCACCCGGTACTGGCGAGAAAATTTGGGACAGTATGTTTGGCGGCGGCGCAGCGTCTACGGCGGGCTGGGCGTCTGCGGGCGCGGCATCGGGAAACCTCTTTGGCGGCGGTGCCGCTACGGTCGGAGGCGCCACGCTCGGTTCCGGCGCGGGTGTGCTGGGCAACGCTGCCGCGTCTTACGGCAGCGCATGGGGCGCGTCTACCGCCAGCACAGGGTCGCTGTTTGCTGGATCTGCTGCCAGCGGTACGGGCTCAGGCGCTCTCAGTGGGGCAGGTGGCGCCGGTATTGGGGGAGCGCTCCCCTACATTGGCTTGGCCTTGCAGCTTGGCGCCGCCTTCGCGTCCGGCGACGTCAAACAGATGGTGGGCACGGGCGGCGGCATGGCAGCCGGTGCGGCAATCGGCAGCGTCATCCCCGGCATCGGCACCCTGATCGGTGCCGCAATCGGCGGGATGCTGGGCAGTATGGGCGCCTCTTTCCTGGGCAGCGTCCCGGCGGGGGACAATGTCGTCGCCATCAACAGTTCCGGCGCCCACCGGGTGGAAGTCGGAGATGAAGAAGGCCAGAGCGGCGACAAGCTGTTGGCCATGGGTGCCGCCATGCTGGACGGCCTGCGCGACGCGGGAACGTCCTTTCGGGGCACTCTGCGGTCTGACACGCACATCGCCAGCCTGGGTTACACCGAAAAGTACGACGAGTGGTGGGTTGAAGACAAAAAGATGGGCAGCGCCGAGGAAGCGGCCGAGGCGGCCCTGACCAAGGGCCTGACCAACCCTGACCTGTGGGAGGGGATTTCCGACAACATCGCCACGGCCATGCGTGCCAGCGTGGGCAAGGGCGCGGAAGAGGCCCTCTCCAACATCACGTTCGCGGCTGGCTGGGACAACCTGCTGGGAACCATCGAAGCCTTGAACGAGGCCATTGCACCCGAGCCCATCGGCCAATACGCGGCCGCTCTCGAGGGCATCACCGCCCAGGTGGACGCTCAGAAAGCCGCCACCGAACAGGCCGCCGAGCGGGCGCGCGCGCTCGGCCTGTCGTTGAATGATGTGGCTGCGGTGATGGAGGCCCTTGATGCCGCCGGGGCCAAGGCGGCCGGCCGCCTGCGCGATGAGTTCAACAAGGAGATCGGTGACCAGATCCTATCTATGACTGACCCGACCGCGCTTGCCCTGCGCAACCTGGGAGACTCGTTTAAGGGGTTGCACCGTGAGGCTGTGGCAGTCGGTGGCGACATCGGCCAGCTCAACCGCCTCTACGCACTCCAGCGCGCGGAGCTTGAGGCGCAGCGCATGGCGACCCTGGAGGCCGACGTGACGCGGGCCTATGAGGCCGAGTCTCGGGCGCGGCAGGATTTGCGGGACGGGGCTTATGGTTTGGCCCAGTCGATGCGGGACCTGCGTCAGTCTCTGTTGCTGGACACCAACCTGTCGCCTCTGTCGGCGCCGGAGCGGTTGGCCGAGGCCAAGCGGCAGTATGACGAGACGTTGGCCGCCTCCCGCCTGGGGGACCTTCAGGCCGGGCAGCGGCTCACGCAGATCGGGCCGCAGTACCTGGAGGCGCTCAAGGCAGTCAACAGCACGGCATCGGCCGAGTACAAGGCCGGTTTCGACGGCGTGCAGTCCGACCTTCGGGACGTCGAGACGGTGGCCGAGCGTCATGTTCGGATCGCCGACGAACAACTCGGCGTCATGCGCGGGCAGATGGAAGCCCTGGGCCTCATCAACACCTCCGTCCTGTCGCTGGCTGATGCTCTGGCCGCCTATCAGGCTGCGGCCATCCCAGCTTCTGGCGGCGGGCCTAGCGCGCCTGTCACCAGCTTTGACGCGTTGCAAGGTCAAAACGCGGGAGGAAGCGCCTCCATTGAGGAGCGTGCAGCGGCATATCTGGCGGCCAACCCGGATGTCGCGGCCCACTACGGGGCCGGTAATCTGGCCGGGGCGCTGCAACATTTCAATCAGTACGGCCAGTTTGAAGGCCGCAGTTTTTCGTCTGGCGGGACCACCCGGCCGGGCGAGGTCGTCCGCGTCCACAACGAGGAACTCCTCTACACCGGGCCGACCACCCACGTCTTCAACCGACACGAGGCGCGGGACATCCTGTCCGGTGGGTCCAACCGCACTGACATGCGCGGCGTCGAGGCTCGGCTTGACCGGGTCGCGGGCGCGCTAGAACGCTTGATCGGCCTGTCGGCGCGGGCCGGAGAGGGCACCCTGGACCGTCTGGACCGGGTGGCCGATGCCGCCGAGGCCCAGGCCCAGGCGGCAGCACAGCAGAGGGCAGCAGCAGCATGAGCACCATCATCCTGGCCGAGGTCACGGCCCATGATCCTGCGACCTCCACCGACCGGGTCGAGCGTGTGGGGTCGGTGGCCTACAACCACCCGTCCGCACCGGGGCATTATTGGGACGCTTTTTCCACCGGGGCTGTGCCGTCGTTCCTCCGGCGGGAGATTTTCAAGGACGGGGCGACATTCGGGGCGGGCACCAACGACCACGGGGAGATCCGCCTCACCAATCTCGACGGCCGGTATGACTGGCTGGCCGACGCCTGGACGGACGGGCGTCCGGTGCGGGTGCTGATCGGCGACGACGCGGCGGCCTATGACACGTTCGCGGAGGTGTTCAACGGCGTGGTGGCGGCGGTCGAGGTGGACATTGCGGAGGTCATCATCCGCATCCACGACGCGTTTACCGAGGCGCTGGACCAGCCCCTGTCCGAGGCGGTCTATGCCGGCACCGGCGGGGTCGAGGGTGGCGACACCCTCAAGGACCAGGCGGTGGCCGTGGTTGTCGGTCCGGCCTTTAACATCCCGCTGGAGGTGACCGACGCCGCGCTCGGCGTGTGCGTGGCGTGCGATGCCGGGCCGCTCACCTTTGACGTCGTCAAGGTGCGCGGGGATGTCATCACACCCGGCGTGGCGCAGGCGTCTCTGGCGGCCCTGCTGTCCACGGCGCCGACGCCGGGGACGTATGACTGGTATCCGGGGACCGCGACCGAGCGGCCCACGGTGCGCTTCGGGTCGGCCATCGACGGGCAGGTCGCGGCCAACGTGACGACCGGGGCGACGGTAGCCGACCGCACGGCGGCCAAGGGATTTGAGGTCCTCGGCGCGCGGGCGGGAATTGTCTTTCGGGCGGCCGACCTGACGGCGCTGGACCTTGCCAACGCCGCCGAGTGCGGCGGGTGGTGGCGCGGCACCGACAAGATCCGGCAGGCCCTCGATGACTTTGCGGCCACGGTGGGCGCGGGGTATTGGCAGGACGGCACCGGGGAATGGCGCGTCCAGCGCATCGAGGCCCCTGGAACGCCCGTGGCGACCTTTGCCAGTCTGACGTTGGACCGGCCTGGGGCGCTCAATGAGGGCGACATCCTCAGCATCAAGCCGCTGTTCACCGGGCGTGCGGAAGGCGGTCTCCAGCCGTGGGAGGTCACCCTGCGGTGTGCCCGCAACTACACCGTCCAGAGCAAGGACAGCTTGGCCGACGCCGCCGGCACGGCCGAGGAAAAGGACCGGCTCGCCACCGAGTGGCTTGAGGCCTCGACCGGCGAGGATGCGGCCGTTCGGGCCGCGCACCCGCTGTCCGTCCCGATGGTCATCGACACCCTGTTCGCCCACCGGGCCGATGCCGAGGCCGAGGCGCACCGGCGCCGGGATCTTTATGCCGACCGGCGGCGGTTTTTGACGGGCGTCACCATGACCCCCGTGCTTACCGGCCTTGTGGACCTGGGCGTCACGGTGCGGGTCGAGCACCCGCGCCTGGGCCTGTCGGCCGGGCGCAATGTCCGCGTTCCGGGGATGCACCTCAACCTCTTGGCGTTGACCGCCGACATGACCGTGTGGGGGTGACATGACCATCCAGACCATCCCGGCCCATAACGCCATCGTCGGTTTCCCGTCGTGGAGGACCAAGGCGGTGTGGAGCGCATCGACCGCCCATGCCCTGTACCCGGCGGCCAACCTGGGCACCATGCCGCTGTCCTACCCCTGGCGTGGCGCGTCGCCCGCGCCGGAGGACAACGTCATCACGGCGACGTTCTCGCCCCGGCGGCGGGTCGATTTTGTCGCGCTGTGCCGCCACAACCTCAGCATCGGCAGCACCGTGACGGTCGAGTTGCTGGACACCACGACCGAGCCGGAAACGGTTCTGTCCACCGTCACCGTGCAGTCCTGGCCGGCGGTATTTACGGAGGACCAGGTTGACTGGGACGGGGGCCGCTGGTGGGACCGCACCTACACGGCCGAGGAAATCGCGGGCTACCCCTGGCATCTGCCGATCCGGCTGCCGGGGGCCTACTACGTGGACGCGGTGCGCATCAGGCCCGCCGACCCGCTCAATCCGGCGGGGTTTGTGCAGATCGGCGCCATCGAGGTTGGCGAGGCGCACCAGATTTTGCGGTCGTTCAGTTTCGGGGCGGAGTACGGATACCAGTCGCGCACCGAGAGCCAGGAGGCGGACGGCGGCACGATGACGTTCCGGCGCCGTCCCAAGCCGCGCGTGTTCGAGGGGGTCATCAGCCACCTTCCGCGCGATTCTGCGCTTGGCGTGTGGCTGGAAATGCGCCGGCAACTGGACATCGACGTGCCGTTTTTCTGGTGGCCCAACCCCGAAGACCCGGTCCACCAGTTGCGCAACGCCTATCCGGCCCGCTTTACCGCTTTGTCCCTGCATTCCTTCGTCTCCCCTGGTCGGGACGGCGTGCCGATCAGCCTTAAAGAGGTGATGTAACATGGCGCTGACCACCGAAGAACAAGCCGCCGTTGACCGTCTGGCGGACTACAACGCCGGCCGGTACGACGCGACGACCAACCCCAACGGGTTCGGCGGTGACGGGTACCTGACCGAGATCCCTGACGCCCTGAACGACACGGCGGCCGTCGCGGCTGCCGTGTCGCGCTTGGCGGGCGAGGCGAACACGAACGCGGGCACGGCCAACACCAAGGCGGGGGAGGCGGCGGACTCTGCCTTGTCGGCCGGGCTGTCTGCCAGGGCCGCGACGGACGCCCAGGTCCTGTCCGAGGCTTGGGCGACAGGCACGGAGCCGGGCGGGCCGGGCACGCGGTCGGCGCGGGAAGAAGCCATCCGGGCCGAGACCGCAGCGGACAGTATTGCCGGGTCCACGGTGCCAGACCCGGCGCCGGCGAATGCGGGCCACCTTTACGGGTCAGACGGCACCAACGTCGTCCTCCTGGAGGGGGTGCCCGTGCCGACCCCAGCCGTGGGCAACACAGGGCTGTTCGCCCGCTCGACGGGCAGCGGTGTGGAGTGGGCGTCCCTGCCCGTCGTTGGCGGCACGCTGGTGACCGAGGCGGTGCAGCTTGTCGCGGGCCTTGCCTACACCATCACCGCCCCGGCTGCGGTTACCTTGACACTTCCGCTGGCGCCTACCGCCGGCGCGGCCGTCCGTTTGATGGACGGCGAAAGCATCAGCACCAGCGTGGTCCACACGGTGGCGCGCAACGGTCATACCATCATGGGGCTGGCCGAGGACATGGTGTTGGACACCCCCGGCATTGACGTCACCATCTGGTTCAACGGCTCCGACTGGAGGCTTTTCTAATGTCTAACGTTTCCTCATTCCTGCGCAGTGGTCAGCATAAGAAACTCCGTTCCGTGTGGTTCACGACGGCGGGGTCGCACACGTTTACCCTCCCTCTTGGTGCTGACCCTGAGATTGAAGTGCATGTGTTCGGGGGCGGTGGTGGCGGTGGGCGCTCCGATACCACGGGCAGCAAGTATTCCGCTGGTGGGGGCGCTGGTGGTGGCTACGCATCCGGCATCATCAACCTTGGTGCTGGCAACACCACCCCAACCCTCACAGTTGGTGCGGGGGGCGCGGGGTCGCTGTCTGCCGGAGTTGCTGGCTCATCTGGGGGTACGTCCAGCTATGGTACGCTGCTGTCA
>LAEA01000172.1 GCA_000961745.1 Rhodospirillaceae bacterium BRH_c57
GGCCTCGAAATCAATGCGCGGATCGACGGCGTGATAGGTCAGGTCGCTGACCAGATTGAGCAACAGGCCGATGATCCCGAACACATAGAGCGTCCCGAACATCACCGGATAATCCCGGTTGATGACCGCCTCAAAGCCCAGCAGGCCCAGCCCGTCGAGGGAGAAGATCACCTCGATCAGCACCGACCCGGTGAACAGCATGGACACCAGCGCGGCCGGAAACCCGGCGATGATGAGCAGCATGGAGTTTCGGAACACGTGGCCGTACAGCACCTGATGCTCGGTCAGGCCCTTGGCGCGGGCCGTCACCACGTACTGCTTGCCGATCTCGTCGAGGAAACTGTTCTTGGTCAGCATGGTGAGGCTGGCGAATCCGCCGATGGTCATGGCCAGCACCGGCAGGGCCATGTGCCAAATGTAGTCCACGATCTTCATGGGCCACGACAGGTCGTCCCAGTTGTCCGAGGTCAGGCCGCGCAAGGGGAACCAGTCGAGATACCGCCCCCCGGCGAACACCACGATCAAGAGGATGGCGAACAGGAACGACGGCACGGCATAGCCGATGATGACCGCCCAACTGGTCGCCATGTCGAACTTGGACCCGTCGCGCACCGCCTTCATGATGCCCAGCGGCACCGAGATCAGATAGATCAGCAGGGTGGACCATACGCCCAGCGAAATCGACACCGGCAGCTTGTCCAGCACCAATTCCATCACCCCGCGCGACCGGTAGAAACTCTCTCCCAGGTCAAACCGCGCGTAGTCGCCGATCATCTTGAAGTAGCGTTCGTGCAGGGGCTTGTCGAAGCCGAACTGGCGCTCGATCTCGGCCACGAAGGCGGGATCGAGGCCTTGCGCGCCGCGATAGCGCCCTTCCGCCCCTCCGCCCTGGGGGGCCGCCGCGACCTCGGCCCCGCCGGCCCCGGAAATCCGGCCGGTGGCCTCGACGGCGGTGCCGCGCACCTGGGCCAGCATCTGCTCGACCGGCCCGCCGGGGGCGATCTGGACGATGAAGAAGTTGGCGGTCAGGATGCCCAGCAGGGTCAACGGTATGAGCATCAGGCGTCGGAGGATGTAGGCGCCCATGCGCACGCTCCCTGGGAGTCTAGGGGGGGGGTCGGCTATTCGGCGGCGGCTTTCCCCTGCACGGCCTCGGTCTGCGGGCCGCGCGCGGGATCGTACCACCAGGTGAACAGTTCCACGCCGCGCATGGGCACCGTCTCGGGCAAGCCGAACTTGTCCCAGAAGGCGATGCGGGTATAGGGGATGTGCCAGTGCGGGATCACCAAATGGTTCCACAGCAGCACCCGGTCGAGCGCCTGTACACTGCTAATCAGCCCCTCGCGGGTCTTGGCGGTGATGACGTGGTCGATCAGACGGTCCACGGCGGCACTTTGCAGGCCGCTGTAGTTCTGGCTGCCGTCCAGGGCGGCGGCGTCGGAGCCCCAATAATTGCGCTGCTCGTTGCCGGGGCTGAGCGACTGGCCCCATACCTGCACCGCCATGTCGAAGTCGAACGTGTTCATGCGGTTTTCGTACTGCGCCGAATCGACCGTGCGGACCCGCGCGTCAATGCCCAGGCGCTTGAGGTTCTGGGCGAACGGTAGGCTGATGCGCTCCCACGTCGGGGCCGACAGCAGGATCTCGAAGGTGAACGGCGCGCCGGTCTCACCGTGCACCAGGGTGCCGTCGCGGACCACCCAGCCGGCCTCCTTCAACAGGCCGGCGGCAACACGCAGGTTGTCGCGCAGGCCACCGCGCCCCTCGGTCGAGGGCGGGGTGTAGACCTCGGTAAAAACCGCCTCGGGCACGTCCTTGCGCAGGGGCTCCAGCAGGGCCAGTTCGGCCTCGGACGGCAAGCCTTCCGACGCCAGTTCGGAGTTGTCGAAGTAGCTGCCGGTCCGCCGGTACTGGCCATAGAACAGGTTCTGGTTCGACCATTCGAAGTCGAACGCATAGGCCAGCGCCTGACGGACCCGTGGGTCCTGGAACAGCGGGCGGCGCATGTTGTAGGCAAAGCCCTGCATCCCCGAGGGCATGTCGTGCTCGAACTCGCGCAGCAGCACGCGGCCTTGCTGGCGGGCCGGGAAATCGTAGCCGGTGGCCCATTCCTTGGCGACGTTCTCCACCCGCAGGTCATAGGCGCCGGTCTTGAAGGCCTCCAGGGCGACGGTGGTGTCGCGGTAGTAGTCGTAACGGATGCTGTCGAAGTTGTAGAAGCCCTGGGAAACCGCCAGATCCTTGCCCCACCAGTCGTCCACCCGCTCGTACTCGATGAAGCGGCCGGGCTCGAACGCCTTGATGCGGTACGGGCCGCTGCCGAGCGGCGGCTCCAGGGTGGAGGCGGCAAAATCGCGGTCGGCCCAATAGTGCGCGGGCAACACCGGCATCTGGCCGATGATGAGCGGCAGTTCCCGGTTCACCCCGCCGTCGAAGGTGAAGCGCACGCGGTGGTCGTCCAGTTTCTCCACCGCCGTCACGTTGGCGTAGTAGAAGCGGTAATGGGGTGCGCCCTTTTCCCGCAGGGTGGTAAAGGTGAACAACACATCATCGGCATCGACTGCATGCCCGTCGTGGAAACGCGCCTCGGGCCGCAGGTTGAGGATGACCCAGGAGCGATCCTCGGGCACCTCCAGGGACTCGACCAACAGGCCGTATTCGGTGAAGGCTTCGTCGGCCGAACTGGTCAGCAGCGAGTCGTAGACCAGCCCCGACCCAACCGCCGCCGCGCCGCGAATGATGAACGGATTGAGGTTGTCGAAGCTGCCGACCGCGAACATGCGCAGCCGCCCGCCCTTGGGCGCATCCGGGTTGACGTAGTCAAAGTGCGGGAAGTCCGGCCCGTACTTGGGGTCGCCGTGCATGGCGAGGGCGTGAACCGGGGCGACATCGGCCCCATTGGCCGCCGCAAGATCCTGCTGCACAGCCCCGGCGGCACCGCCGCCAAACAGGAGCAGGCCAGCACAAAGGATCCCAAGACCAATCGGGGCGGCACGCTTCGTCAACCTCGTCATGTCGGCTGGTCTCCTCCTGGTGCGGGCGAATGTCCTTTGTTCCTGTGTAGCAGAATTGTGTTGGAGACCAACGACTATCAAGTTTTATCCGGGCAAGTTTTATCAGGCCTAGGAAAACCCTTTCCAGCACCCCGTGATTGTCGCAGGTGCAGAAGCGCTGGTGTTGGGAGAAAGCCGGGCGCTGCCCGGACCCGCCAAGGGCCGAACGGCCCTTGGAACCCATGAACGCTCCTGCCGCTTGCCTTGCGCCGCAGGCAGACACGCCCAACATTTACTGCGCTGCGCGCGGCTTTCTATTGAGGCCAACTCCCGAGGTCCAGGAGACTGTATCTCCTGGCGGGCGCGGGCAGAGCCCGCTTGTTTTTCAGCAGTAAACACCATCGGCCGCATCAATGGCGGCCAGAAAGGCGCGTTCCAGCGTACCGCCCCCGTGCCCAGCCACGAAGTCGGCCGGAGGGCCGCAGTACAGCAGGCGCCCGCCGTGCAGCACACCGATGCGGTCGCAGATCTCCTCGACGTCGGCCAACACATGGGAACTGAAGAAAACACTGTTTCCGCCCTCTTCGCCTCGGTAGGCGATAAGGTGATCCTTAAGGCGTACGCGGGCGCGCGGGTCCAGGCCGCTCATCGGTTCGTCCAGAATAAGCAGCGGCAGACGGCTTTTCAGCGCCGCGACCAGGCCCAGCTTCTGGCCCATACCCTTGGAATAGGTGCGCACCCGCCGGTCCAGCGCCGCCGGGTCCAGGGCCAGTCCCCCGGCCAGGGCGCGCGCGGCGTCGCGGTCGAGCGACCCGCCGATCCACGCCTGGGCCAGTTCAAGATGCTCCCAGCCGCTGAGTTGGGCGGCCGGCTGATACTTTTCGGGCAGGTAGAACAGGCCGCGCCGCGCCGCCGGCTCGCCATTGGGCCGCCCGAACAGGCTGAACGTGCCGGTCGCCGGGGTGAGGCCCAGAATACTGCGGATGAGCGTCGTCTTGCCCGCGCCGTTCAAACCGATCAGACCGAACACCTCGCCCGGCTGCACGGCAAAGCCGACCCCGCTCAGGACCTCGCGCCGGCCATACCCGGCGCGCAGGTCGTGGACCTCCAGTGGCAGCGTCATCAATACCGGCCCTCCAGGACATCCCCACGGCGCGGCACAAAGGTCTGATGGGAGCGCAGCATCACCTGGCGCGCGCCGCCTTCGCCCCACGGCACGGCAACGCGCACATGGGTCGGCCCGACCTCCAGCACCTCGAAGACGCCGGACGGCGTGCCGGGACTGAGGGCGCGGCCGTTGATCCACACCGTCCAGTTCTGCGGCCCGATGTAGACGATGGCCGAAACATACAGATTGTCGCGCAGCCGGAAGCGGGCCGGATCGTCCTGCTGGTCGCGCGGCGTGCGGGCGAGCGGCCCGTCGGCGATGGCCGCCTCGACATTGACCATGTCCTCCAGACTGAGCAGCAGGGTCGCGGGCAGGGTTTGCAGGTCGATCTCGGCCGGGGCGGGGGCCGGCGGCGCGATTCCTTCCTGGGCAACGGCGGGCAGGGCGCTGAATGCCAAAGCGGCGGCCAGCACCAGACGACGGACACTCATTGTCCCGCCCCCGCACCCTGGCCACCCGCACCCTGGCCACCGGGCGCCGTGGCCGAGCGCCATTCAAGGGTGACCGAGCCGGTGACAAAGGGCAGCGGCTCACCAGCGGTGACGCGGCGCAGGGCCTCATCGGTCACGGCGTCCCCGCGCGTCAGGCGGAAGCCACGCAGCACGCCATAGCCGGGGAAGGCGTCCTCCAGATCCCGCAACAGCACAAAGATGTCGCGGTCGAGCATGGCGCTGACCTCCATCTTGATCGGCGTGGTGATCAGATCAAAGCCGCCCGGCCCCTGCTGCGTTACGGCGGCGGCCATCTCAAAGCCCATGCGCACGAGATACGCCTCGCTCATCAGCGTGTCGAGGCGCTGGCGGGCGTCCAGGCGGTCCTGGGGATCGAGCACGCCGCGCCCCAGGGCGTTCTTGTAGCGGTCGGCGTTGGCGACCACGTAGTCGTAGTCCATGACCGCCTGCTGGGCCTCGCCACGGGCCTGGTTGGTGGCGGCACGCAGGCGGCGGAACTCCGCATCGGCCTCCTCCACCGCCGCAAACGCAAAGGGCAGCGCGCCGACCGCGATCAGGATGGTGACGGCCAGAACGCCCAGCGCGATGCGGGTGCCGCGCGGAAGCTGGCGCAGGACGTCCAGGACGGGCTGCTGGTCGGAGCCTTGCCGCTTCATGACCTGGCCTCCTGCACCACTTCAAAGCGGACAGTGTACAGGCCTTCGGGCCGGGACGGACTGGCCGGGTCGGCGGCGGCCGACACCGAACTCATCATCCGGTCACCGCGCACCACCTGATTGCTGCCCACGGCAACCGGTGCCTCCAGCATGGCCACGCGCATGTCGGCAAAGGTGGCGGCCAGCGCCTTTTCCAGCACGTCGGCGCGCTCCAGGGCATGGGCGTCGCCGGTGGTGTCGGGTGGCAAGGTGACGCTCAGGCCGAGACGCCAGACAAAGCTTTCGGCGCCGGGCTGGGCACGCTGCCGCCGGTTGGTGGGGGCGGCCTCCTGCGGCGTGGTCATGACCATTTCGGTGATGACCGCGCCGCCCGACAGGGCGTGCCCCAGCCGGGCCAGCAGGGGCACCGGCGGGACGTGGCCGGCGGTGAGTTGCTCCACCACCTCGATCAACGGACGGATGTCGGCGGCCGCAAACTCCAGAGTCTCAAGCCGCGCCCGTTCGCGCGCGAGATCCGCCTGGGCGAGGGTCAACTGGCGCTGCTGGCGGTCGATGGCGTCGAGCGCCTCCGTGTAGTCCCAGCCGAGTACCGCGCCCTGGGCCAGCAGGGCGATGACGGCGGCGGCGGCGGCAATGGGCGCCCCCTGCGCGACGAGGTGGGCATAGTCCACCTTGGGCGCCTGGGCCCAGGTCATCCTGGCCTTGGGTTTCTTGCGGGTGGCGAACCACAGGGCGTGGACCGCGTCGGCATAGGGCTGGCCGGGCTGGCCGATGCGCCCCAGGCCCAGCACCTCGCCCACCTCGTGCGGGCTGATGACCGTCATCGAGTGGGCTTCCCAGGCGCGCTCGCGGATGGCGCCGGCAACCGGCTCCTCGGCCAGGACCACCACGTCCAGGTTGTCGCCCTTCTGGTACCCCATGCGCTTGACGTAGGCCAACGTCTCGGAGAACTGGCGCTCGACGATCTGCACCGGGTCGATGGCGCTGTCGGGCGGCGGCGGCGGAGTCAGGCGGGCGACCGTGATGCGGCCCTGCTTGGACACGATCTGCCGCAGGCCGCCGGTCATGTTGAACGTGAACAGGATGCGCCAGCGCACCCCCTTTTGCGCCGCCGGCGGGGTCAGCGTGTCGAGCATGTCGAGGCTTTCCAGGGGCAGCATGTGCACCCCCCGCGGCCGCCGCTTGGCCTTGTCCAGCGCCGACAGCCAGCCCTTAACCAGATCGGTCGGCGGCACCGAGCAGAACAGGAAGAACTTGTTGCCCTGCGGGTCGGCGCCATGGGACACGGCGGCTTGCAAGTTGTTGCCGGGAAAGGCCATTTGCAGATGGCGTTCGACCACCTTCTTCTGGTCGAAGAAGTTGACCTTGGGCACCTTTTCCTCGCGGAACACCTGTTCGAAGGCGTCCATCAGCACGTAGACCGGTACTGACTTCGCGGTGTTCAGGGCCTCAAGCACATCAGCCGCGCCCTCGGCCGGATCCGGCGAGGCGACCCAGGCGTTGGCCACCTTGCCGCCGGAAATCAGGGTGACCACCACCGCCTCGTCGCCGATCGACAGCACGAACATCTTGCCGCGCAGGAGCTGGTCGAGGGACGGGACCTTGAACGCCACCATGGCCTAGACGCTCCCGAAACTGTCGTACAGCGGGCCGAACACGCCGCCGATGATCCACACCATCATGCCGCCGGCCACCAGGGTCAGGGCCGGTTCGGCCATGGCCACGATGCCGTCCACCGCTTCGTCCACGTCGCGGTCATAGAACTCGGTGATGTGGCCCAGGGTGCCCGACAGGTTGCCGCTGTCCTCGCCGATGCGGATCATGCGGATGACCAGGCTGGGAAACTGGCCGGTACGGTTCAGGGCGCGCGACAATGGCTCGCCGTTCTGGACCTGCTCCTTGACCGTGTCGAGGGCCTCGGACAGGACCCGGTTGGCGGCCACCATCTTGGCGGTGTCCAGGCATTGCAGCAGCGGCACGCCGCTTTGGAACATGATGGCGAAGAAGTGGGCGAAGCGCGACATGGCGATCTTGCGGATCATGTCGCCCAGCACCGGCAGGCGCAGCATCAGGTAATCCATGCCATAGGCCACGCGGTACGACGCCTTGATCGCCATCTTGAGCCCGATGACGGCGGCGACGGGAATGCCGATCATCAGATACCAGCTTTCTAGCACGAAATCGGACGTGGCGATCAACGAGGTGGTGAACACCGGCAGTTCGGTGCCCATGTTCTTGAGGAAGCCGACCACCTCGGGCACCACCATGCCCATCATGAAGAAGAACAGGGCCAGCATCAGGGTCAGCATGATGAGCGGATAGCGCACCGCCTTCTTGACCTTGGAGTTGATGCCGTCGGTCCACTTCAGGTGCTTGACCAGATGGCGGAAGCTTTCGTTGAGGTTGCCGCTGACCTCGCCGGCGGCCAGCAGCGCGGTGAACACCGTGCCGAAGGTGCGCGGGTGGCGCGAGAACGCCTCGGAGACGGAACTGCCCTGCGACACATCGCGGTAAATCTCGGCCAGCATGTCGCGCAGGCGGGCGTTATCCGTCGAGTCGCGCACGTCGGCCAGACCTTCGATCAGCGGCACGCCGGCGCTTTGAAGCTGCTCCAGGTGGACGCACAACTGGATCTGGTCGCGGATCTTGACCCGTGGAGCCAGGGCGACGCGCAGCTTGCTGTCGGTGACCTCGCGGGTGTCCACCAGTTCCAGGCTGATGGAGCGGAGCTGCTGGAACAGGTCGTTCTCGTTGGCGGCCGTGATCTTGCCGCGCACCGACCGGCCGCGGTCGTTGATGGCCCGATAGGCATATTGCGGCATGGCCCGATCCCCTTCCCTACAGCCTGTTGGTGACGTCCACCGACTTCATCAAGGCGGGGATGGACATGGTGCCTTCCAGGACCTTGCGGACGCCGTCATCGACCATGGGCACGAAACCGTACTTCATGGCTTCGCGGCGGATGGCCGACAGCGGTTCGTCGCGGCCGATCATTTCGTCGATGGCTTCGTTGAACGGCAGAATTTCCGAGACGGCGATCCGCCCCTTGTGGCCCGACCCGCGACAGGTCGGGCAGCCGACCGGCTCATAGATGGTCGGCGGGTCGTCGGGCGAGACGTCCAGGATGCGGCATTCCTCGGGCGTGGCCGGGCGCGGCGCCTTGCACTCCTCGCACAGCTTGCGCGATAGGCGCTGCGCCACGATGCCGATGATGTTGCCGGCCATCAGGCTGGGCCGCATTCCCAGGTCCATGAGGCGCGGAATGGCGCCGGCCGCGTCGTTGGTGTGCAGCGTGGTGTAGACTTGGTGGCCGGTCATGGCGGCGCGCAGGGCCATGACGGCGGTGTCGGCATCACGCACCTCGCCGATCAGGATGACGTCGGGGTCCTGGCGCAGCAGGGTGCGGATGCCCTCGGCGAAGGTCATGTTGGTGCCTTCGCGGATCTGGCTCTGGCGGATCAGCGACAGCTCGTATTCCACCGGGTCTTCGAGGGTCATGATGTTGAGCTGCAACGAGTTGATATAGTTCATCACCGAATACAGCGTGGTGGTCTTGCCCGACCCGGTCGGCCCGGTGACGATGATGATGCCCTCGGGCCGCTTGACCATGCGGGCCAGCAGGGCGAAGTTTTCCGGCGTGAAGCCCAGGGCCTGCAACGGCACCGTGGCCGAGGACTTGTCCAGGATACGCAGCACCAAGTTTTCGCCGTGCACCGTGGGCAGGGACGACACGCGGAAGTCGATCTTCTGGTGGCCCAGGTTCATCGAAATGCGACCGTCCTGGGGGTTCAGCTTGTCGGCGATGTTCATGCCGGCCATCAGCTTCAAACGGTGCCCGAAGGCCGCCCAGTGCCGCTTGTGGATGGTGCGGATCTGGGTCATCTCGCCGTCGATGCGATAGCGCACGCGCAGGAAGTTGCCCTCGGGCTCGAAGTGGATGTCGGACGCCTTGGTCTTGACGGCATCGAGCAGGATGGCATCGACCAGACGGATGACCGGGTGCGAATAGCCCTTGTCCTGGTCCAGCGCGGCCAGATCCTCGGCCGTCGCCCCGGCCTGCTCCAGTTCGCGCAGGATGCCGTCGATGGACAGCTCGTGGCCGTAATACTGGTCGATGGCTTTCTGGATGTCGGTCTCGCCGCATACCAGCGGCTGGATCTCGGCGTCCACCCCGAAGTGGCGCTTGAGCGTGTCGAGGCCGACCACGTCGTAGACGTCGGCCATGGCCACGCGGACTACACCGTTCTCGGTGGACACCGGAAACACGCGATAGCGCTGTGCCACCTGCTTGGGCAGGATCTTGAGCAGGGCGGCATCGACCATGGTCGCGCCGGGGGTGAACCGCTCGAAGCCCGAGGCTTCGGCCAGCATGGCCGACAGGGCCTGTTCGGTGATGAAGCCAAGGTCAACCAGCAGTTCGCCCAGCATCTTGGGCGATGATTTCTTTTCCTGAAGCGCGACCGCCAACTGGTCCGAGGAAATCAGGCCCAGTTCGACCAGCTTGTCGCCCAGGCGCAGCGGTGGCTTGCCCGGCCCACCGCCCTCGCCACCGGCGGGTTTCGGGGCCGGAGGAGGAGGGGGGGGCGGTGGAGGTGGAGGCGGTGGAGGAGGGGGGGGCGG
>LAEA01000170.1 GCA_000961745.1 Rhodospirillaceae bacterium BRH_c57
ACCGGGGGCGCGGTCGTCGTCGGGGGCGACGTCGGCGCCGGCGTGGCGGCCGGTGTCGGGCCGGGTGTGGACACGGTCACGACAGGCCGCGGCGGAACCGGAATAGGCGGAAGGTCGGCCTGCGGCGGGGGTGGCGGGGGCGGTGGGGTGTTCACGGTGCCGGTGCCCGTTCCGTCGCCTTGGTTTCCCTCTCCCTCGTTCCCCTCGCCTTCGCCCTGGTTACCCTCGCCCTGGTTCCCTTCACCCTGGTCACCTGCACCCTGGTCACCCTCACCCTCACCGGGCGGGGCGTCTTCGGGCGTGGGGGGCGCAGCCTCCCGGATCTGGTTCAGCAACTGGCCGCCCGAGGGCAGCGTGCTGAGGGACTCGCCGAAGCTCTGATTGAACTCCTGCAACGACATGGTGAACGTCTGGACGGTATTGCCCGTCATGCGCAGGGCACCCATCGGCAGGTTCAGCGAGAAGGTCTGGCCGCCCAGCGTGGTGACCTGCATTTCGCCGATGCTGCCGTCGCTGTCCGGCACCAGCACGATTTTCAGTTCGGCCCCGTCACCGCCAGTCCCGACACCGATCGAACCCGAAGTGCCGCGAATGCCGATGGTGGCGACCGGAGTGACCACCTTGACGGCGTCCGGGCTGGCCTTGGCAAGCTGCCCGGAGACGAAGGAGAACGTGCCCGACAAAAGGTTGAAGTTGGCCGATCCGTCGCCCGAGGCCGGATCGAACACCATTTCGTCCAGCACCATGCGGCCGTTGGAGCCCAGCGAGAACTCCGTGCCGTCGATGAACGTCAAACCCAGCGTCGAGCCGCCGGCCGTCTGCACGACATCATCGGCGAACACCGGATCACCGGCCTGCGCGGTGACCTGCGTGCCATCAACCCTGACGATGGTCACCGTGCCCTTGACCGAGGCGATGGTGCCGATCGGCTGGTCGGCCTGGGCAAGCTGGGCGTCAGTGGTCACACCACTGTCGGCCTGTGCCGTTTGCGCCGGCGCCACGGGTCCGGCAAGACGGGTCGCCAGGGCACCCGACACCATGGCACCATCGACGCTGACCAGATCGGGGGCTGGATCAGAGGCGAAGAAATCACGGATCACCGTGCGCGCGCCATCGGGAGCGACCAGCACGAGATCGGGTCCCGCCCGCAGGTAGTCGCCCTGGAGCATGGCCAGCAGATCAGGCACCGCCACGACGCCGTCCGCCGCAACCAGCACCGTGGCCGGCGCGGAGCCGGCGACCGTGGTGGCGGCAAATCCGGTAAAGTCCTGCTGATACCCCATTTCGAGCCCCTTTGCTCACTCTGATGACCAGAGTCGTCCATAGCGTATAATATTGAGCCCTTACGGCGCCTTAGACCACAAAAAAAGGCGTAAACGTACGCCTGAAGGCGTACAGCCCGCAGCGACTGAACAGGATCAGTGGGTTGGGGGCAACGGCCTGTGTCTGAAAGGAAAAGAAAAAAGGCGAGGCGTCCGCCAGACCGGCTGGGAGGCAGCAGGAAGGCGGCGGGACGGACGTCTCGCCTGGGCGAGTCCCTCCCCAAGTCGGGTCAGGGATACGCCTGAGTATCAGCCCCTGGAACGACGCGGGACGGCCCTATCGGGCCGCGATCATCACGTCGTCCGAGGCGCCGCCGCGCGCCCGCGCCAGAACTGTCCCGGCGTTGCGCAGGGTGGCCTGAAACAGCCCGGCATCGGAACTGTGAAGGCGGCAGGCCACGCCGGTGCCGACAAAGCGGACGGAACTGTTGGTCTGTCCCGCGAAGCGACTTGTGCGGGTGGTGCCAAGGCCGTCGGTGACGTCGCACGAGGCCTGAAACGCCAAGCGTTCCTCCAGGTGAACGACCTCCAGCACGATCGGACGGTCAACCTCGGCACCGGTGGCGATGCCCGCCGCGCCCAGCATCAAGGCGAATAGACCAGACAGGGCAAGACCGCCGGATAGGGCAAAACCGCCGGACAGGGCGAGTACGCGCCGGCCGCCCACGGGGGACGCCGGCCCATGGTGATCGCGCCCGCTGCGGCGGTTCCCGCTGTGATGGTGCGGGGAGACACTTCCGAACGACATGATCGCGCCTCGCATACTACCCTGGGATGACCTTTCTCCAAGGGTGGATGCTCTGGATGCGGATCACAAGCCATATCCGCCCAACCGGCCGTCTGACCAGGGGTTCCTATGCCAAACGGCCAGGACCTCCGGGCTGCTTCCCGGTGGTCCTGGTGCTTTTGGCTGCAAGGATAAAGAAAATCAGCGCGCGCAAAAACGGCGGGCGGTCAGCCGACGGATGCGCTTTCGCGCGCCGAAACGATCCCGTTGTAGGCCGACTGCACCATGTCCACCAGGTCGTCGGCGGCTTCGAACCGATCGGTGTTGATGACCAGATCAAAGGTGGTCGAATCCGAATTGCGGCGGTGGAACATCTCCCACACGAACCGACCACGGTTGTGGTTGATCGCCTCGATCTGCTCGCGCGCCTCGCTCTCGCTCACATTGTAGCGGGCGACCACGCGCCGGGTGCATACCTCGGGCGAGGCGATCACCCGCACGCGCAGGGCGCACGAGGTCGACAGCACCACGTTGGCACCACGGCCAAGGATGATGCCGCCATTGCGGGCCAGGCTGAAGATCACGTTGACCAAGTGGTTCCGATAGGCGTCCTCGGACAGGTCAACGCCAGTGAACAGCCGCACCATCCACATGTCACGCGCCCGCGCCACGCATTCGTCGAGCATCTTGAGGGTCTGCGGGTCGGTGTTCAGACGCTCGGCGATCTTGTCGAGGATTTCGCGGTCATAAACCGGCACGTCCAGGCGCTGGGCCAGGGCGTTGGCGATCTGGCGGCCCAGCGCCCCGTGGTCGCGCGAAATGGCGATGACCGGCTTGGGCGGGCGCTTGTCGATCTCGTGGGCCGGAATGCTGGCCGAGGCCAGAAGGGCCTGAATGGCGGACTGTACAGTGCTCATGACACGCCTTCCTGCGTTGGAAAGATCGGGGCGAACCCCCTAGGGGCAGAAACCAAACGCCGACCAGACAAAAACGGCGGCCGGCCACGTTCAGTGCGAGGAAAAATCAGTCGAACAATTTGTCGATCTCGTCCTGGGACACCTGCTTGACAAGCTGCGGCCCGTTGAGCAGGCGGCCGTCCTCGTCCTCGGTGTCGCTGGCGGTGTTGCGCAAGCCCTCAAAGGCATCGCTGCCCCAGATCTCGATCATGCGGTCAATCCGCTCCTCGACGAATTTCAAGGTGTTGACCACCTTGGTGATACGCTGCCCGGTGATGTCCTGGAAGTTGCAGTTCTCGTAGATGGCCATGACGTATTCGCTCAAGTCGTCGGCCAACTGGCCGATGTACTTGTCGTCGCCGTGGGCCTTGAGGGTGTGGGAGATGGTGTCGATCTTTTCGGCCGCGTCGAGGATGCCGTCGGTCGCCCCCTCGGTCGCCCCGACAACCGCGTCGAGTTCGCTTGCCACGGCCAGAAGGCGGTCGGTTTCCTCTTCCTTGGTCCGCAACGAGGCGATCTCGCGCTTGGTGTCCTGGATGCTGTGGGCCAGGGCGCGCAGTTCCATTTTGAGGAGATCGACCTCCTCCTTCTGGCGCTGAAATTCGACGTCACGCGGATCGACGCCCTCCATGGCCTCATCAATCGACTCCGGCTCGGCCTCGCCAAAGTGGGACCGCATCAGGCTGGCCAGCGCCCGGACCTCTTCGCGCAGTTCATGCACTTCGCCGGCCATGGCCGATGCGTCGGGTGCCGGCCCGAACAGTGCCGACGCGGCGGAACCGGCTGCCGGCACGTCCATGCCCATCGCCTTCAGCCGTTGAAGCTCCGCAGTGAACGCCTTCCTGGAGCCAGCCTTGTTCATCCTGTCATTCCCCCCTGAACGCCGCGTCGTCCGCCCTGGCGGGCGCGGCCCGCCATCCCCTTCGCCGCTAGAACAGCGGAGTCGTGTCGTCATTGTCGTCGCCGTCGAGATTGAGGCTGGCCAGCAGTTCGTCGGGCGTCAGGCTGACATCCTTGACGTAGGGCCGGTATTCCATGTCGACGCCCAGGATATGCCCGGTCAGCCAGGTCTTGAGGAAATCCAGGATGTCCCGGTCGAGGCTGTCGGCCTGCCCGTCGCGATACTGCGCCGCCATCGCCACGACCTTTTCGGTCAGCGCGTGGTGGTGCTTGCGGTGCGCCACGAGGTCAGGGTAGCCGCCCTTTTCCATCAGCATTTCTTCGCGGCTGAAGTGCCCGACCGTGTACTCGATCAGCACGTTCAGGACGCTGCCGACCACGTCGCGGCCCTGCCCGCCCTCGGTCGCGTCGGCGAGTTGGTTGATCAGGCTGACCAGAAGCTTGTGGTCGTTGTCGATCAGTTCGACGCCCACGCTGTAGGAGTCCTTCCAGGTGATGAGCGCCATCATGTCGTTCCTCGACTTCGGGATCGCGGCCGGCCTTGGTTCCGCCGCCACCCTGATTCAACCTCTGTCCACGGGAATACACCACTGGCCCACGACCGGGCAAGCGGCGAGCGTTCCCGTGGCCTCCGCAACGAAAAGGTCACAGCGAAAAGGCGCCGCCGTGCGCTAATCCTTTCGGGGTATGATATACTGCTTTATCATCGGGTGCAGGCACTTCTAACAGGGCCCGTCACGACACGTCGGCGGGCCGACCAGGGATGAACCGGTTGAGCATTGCCGACCTCCTCTGCGCCGCCGACTGGCAGGCGCTTGCCGCCCGGACCGACGGCCGGGGCGGGGCGCTGCTGCCTGCCGTCCTCGACAGCCTGTCCGAGGGCATCGCCCTGTTCGATGCCGACGACCATCTGGTCTTTTGCAACGCCCGCTATCGCCAGTTCTGCCCCGGCGCGGGCGACATGCGCGGCAGAGGACCGGTGCTGTTCGCCGACATCCTGAAGTCAATGACCTCGCGCGGGTTCATCAAGGCCGCCATCGGCCGCGAAGCGGCTTGGTTGGCCGAGCGCATGCGCGCCCATGCCCACCCCGATGGACAGCCCCGCGACGTGCAGCTTTCCGATGGCGCCTGGATGGCCGTACGCGAACAATCCCTGCCGGGCGGCCACGTCCTCGTCACCGTGACCGATGGCACGCCGCTGAAGGACCGCGACCAGCGCCTGGGCGAATCCGAGCGCCGCATCACCCAGGCCCGCGCCCAGCTCGGCCAAGCCGTGGAAAGCATGAACGAGGCCTTCGTCCTGTTCGATTCCGACGACCGCCTCGCCCTGTGCAATGGACGATTCCTGGAGATGACCCGCCCGGTGGCCGACGTGGTGCGGCCCGGCGCGACATTCATGGACATCGCCCGCGCCTCGGTCGAGCGCGGCCAGATCCCGGCCGCCAAGGCCCAGCCGGAAACCTGGCTCACCGCCCGCCTGGCCGACCACCGCGATCCG
>LAEA01000165.1 GCA_000961745.1 Rhodospirillaceae bacterium BRH_c57
CTCATGGCATGTGCGCGCGGAGGATGGGATTGACCTGATCGGTGAAGGAACCCACGACCGCGTGGTTGTCATCTGGGAACGCTTCAACGCGAAGATCACCGAAAAGGCAGCAAGGGCAGCGGCCCCCCGATGACTACGCCGCAAGACACCCTGGATGCACTGGATATTGGCGTGGTGCGGTTCGACCGCCACCTGCGCCTTGTCTCCTGGAATCGCCCCTTGTTCGTCATGCTGGAGTACCCACGTCACATGGCCGGAATCGGTACGTCATTCCTCTCCTTTGTGGACTACAACATCGCGCGCGGCGAACATGGCCGGGCATCGCGCGACAACATCATCCGGCAACGGCTCGCGAGACGCTTTGCCTGCTATTCCCGTGTGCGACCTGACGGCTCCCTACTGAATGTAAGAAGTCGGCGAATGGGGGATGGCGGCTTCCTGAAGACCTTCACGCTGTCGTCGCCGACGCCTGCTCCAGCCCCCCTGTCAAAACGGGAGCAGGAAGTGTTGCAGTGGGCCGCTCAAGGCAAGACGGCCGCCGAGACAGCCATCATTCTGGGCGTTACCGAAAGGACGGTCGAATTCCACGTCGGTAACGCCGTCGTCCGCTTGCAAGCGGTAAACAAGGTGCACGCTGTCGCCTTGGCGCTGTCCGAAGGACTGATACCAAAGACTCTATAAATTGAATGGAAAGGGGCGGCAGGTCGCGACGCTGCCCCTAGCCGCTTCACGCCTTGGCCGAAACCAGACTGCGAATTTCATCGAGGATGGGCTGGTCCGGGGCCAGGATGAGGGCGCCTGAGCGCAACAGCGGTGAATAGTCGTTCCCGTTGCTCAATCCGGCGACCCCGCCGGCTTCCTGGTGGGCCAGAACGCCGGCGGCGTGATCCCACGGCATCAGGCGGCGGAACACGGCAAAGTGCATCCGTCCCTCGACCAGGGCCATGTAGTCGTGGGCGGCGCTGGCATGGTGGACGTGCTTGGCATAGCGGCCGCGCAGGGCCTTGACCGGCGAATATCCGGCCGAACCGATCAGATCAGCCAGCCGCATCCCCTGCCCTGCCACCCGCAGGCGTTCGCCGTTGAGCCAGGTTCCACTGCCGGCCTCGGTGGTGATGGTGATGCCCCGGATGGGATCGTGCAGCCAGCCCTGGACCGTGTGTCCACCGACGACCAAGGCGACCAGCGTGGCGAACAGCGGCTTGCCGTGGGCGAAGTTGCTGGTGCCATCGACCGGATCGACCACCCACACCGGGGCGTCGCCCTTCAGGCGGTCGAGCACACCGGCGTCGCCGTGCACGGCTTCCTCGCCAACCACCACCGATCCCGGAAGTTCGGCCGTCAGCCGCGCGGTCAGAACACGTTCAGCCTCCACGTCGGCATCGGTCACGAGGTCGTGCGGATGGGACTTGGCGCGGATCTGGTCATCGCGCAGGGTACGGAAGCGCGGCAGGATTTCTTCCTGGGCCACGGCGGCAATGAGGGCGCTGATGCGATCGGGATCGGGATAGGTCATGGGCACCGTTTAACCGGATTCGGACCGGGCAGGAAGCCAAAAGCGGTTCAGGGCGCGTGGAGGTCGCGGTCGCGGTGATAGACCTCGGACAGCAGGTCGAGCAGCCGGCGGGCTTCAGGGTTGTGATCGCGCTGCTGCATCAGCCAGCGGGTCACGAAACAGGCCCAGGTCACGGCCTCGGCCTTGCCGCGCAGTTCATAGGCGGCGGCGATCTCGTCCAGGGCGGTGTGGGTTTCCAGCCGCGCCATGACGTTGAGCTGTTTCTTGGTGAATTGATTGCGCGAACGCCAGCGGCTCTGGGATTTTGCGGTCGCCATGACACTTCCCCCCTACTAGTAGAAGGGAAGTGTACACGGTTTACGGGGAAAAGTCAGCTTACGGGAAAAAGTCAGCGCGTCTCGAAGCGGGCGGCATCGGCGGCGTCCAGGCGGACCAGCAGCGCGATGGCATCTTCGCCGTCTTCGCGCGACAGGATCTCGCCCTTGCGATAGAGCCACGACAGGGTGGCCCCGTCGCTGACCGGCACAGAAACCTCGATGGTCACCCGCGCCATGCTCAACCGTTCGTCGATGAGGTCGAGGAGGTCACCGACCCCCTGCCCCGTGTGCGCCGAAACCGCAATCAGGCGGTCGTCACGGCGGGCCTGCGCGGTCACTTGAACGGCGTCGTCCGGAGGCAAAAGATCTATTTTATTCAAAGCCTCTATGAGGCCTTTTTCAACCTGATCCTCAAGCCCAAGTTCCTTGCGCAGAACGCGTTCCACGTCGGCTTTTTGGGCCTCGCTGTCGGGGTGGGCGATGTCGCGCACATGGATGATGACATCGGCCTCCAGCACTTCTTCCAGGGTAGCGTGGAAGGCCGCGACCAGTTCGTGCGGCAGGTCCGAGACGAACCCCACGGTGTCCGACAGGATGATCTTGCGCCCGCTGGGCAACTCCAGTGACCGCATGGTCGGGTCCAGGGTGGCGAACAACAGGTCCTCGGCAAACACCGTCGCCTTGGTCACCCGGTTGAACAGGGTGGACTTGCCGGCGTTGGTGTAGCCGACCAGGGCGACGATGGGATAAGGCACCCGCCGGCGCGACGCGCGATGAAGCTCGCGGGTGCGCTTGACCTCGTCCAGTTCGCGGCGCAGTTTGGCGATGCGCTCGCCGATCAGGCGACGGTCAAGCTCGATCTGGGTTTCGCCAGGGCCGCCGACGAACCCCAGGCCGCCGCGCTGGCGCTCCAGGTGGGTCCAGCTTCGGACAAGACGGGACTTCTGATAGCTAAGATGGGCCAGTTCGACCTGAAGCTGGCCTTCGCGCGTGCGCGCCCGCTCGCCGAAGATCTCCAGAATCAGGCCGGTGCGGTCGATGACCTTGGCCTCGAACGCCTTTTCCAGGTTGCGCTGCTGCACGGGCGACAGGTGGCAGTCCATGACCACCAGCTCGGCGCCGTGCTCCTTAATGAGCGGCACGAGGCGCTCGACCGCGCCGGTACCCAGGTAGGTGGCCGGCTTGTACTTGCTGACGGGGATGACCTCGGCCAAGGCGACGTCAAGGTCGATGGCTTCGGCCAGACCGACTGCTTCATCCAGGCGGGCTTCAGGAAGGCGAGCATCCACGGGCCCTCGGCGGAGGGCGGGATGAATGACAAAAGCGCGCGAACGCGCCAGTCGATCGGTGTCTGTCAAAGTTCCTCCGTACCGCACTGCGGCACCGGGGCGCCAAGCCCCGGCACGACAGTGGGAATCAAGCCTCGGCCTCTTCCTTGGTGGCGGGCTCGAACAACTGAATCGGGGTGGACGGCATCACCGTCGAAATTGCGTGCTTGTAAACAAGCTGGGTATGTCCGTCGCGCCGCAGCAAAAGCGAAAAGTTGTCGAACCAGGTGACGATCCCCTGAAGCTTCACACCGTTGACCAGGAACACGGTAACCGGCGTCTTGTTCTTGCGGATGTAGTTGAGAAACACATCCTGCACGTTCTGGCTCTTTTCGTTAGACATCAGCTTTTGCCCTTTCGGTGCTCTTGTTGCCCCCTGGGGGAGACGGATCCCGATGATCGGAACCTTCTCGTTATCATTGTTCGACCCGCTTGGGAACTGGCAGGTTGCGGACGAAATGATGAAAGTCTTCGCAACCGCGAAAAACCAGCCGCGGTGCACAACCGGGAAACGCTTCTGCCCCCGGTGGGTTCGGATGAATGAGGATGCCGGGGCACCCGGAGTCGGCGCCACACTGCATATCGACCAAAGTATCCCCGGCAAACCACACGCTTTCCCCCGCAGTCAGCCCCGACCCCTGCAAGGCCAAATGAACCGGGTCGGAGGCCGGTTTGTCGCGCGCCGCGTCCCCTGCCCCAACCAGCCGGCCGAAGTAGCGATCCCAGCCAAGGGCGGCCGCCTCGGTGCGCAAAAAGGCGCTGGTCTTGTTGCTGACCACCCCCAGATAGAGGCCGCGATCCACAAGATCGGCCAGCATCACCTCGGCTCCGGCGAGCGGAACCAGCATGTCCAGGTGGATGGCGGCAAAGGTGTCCTGGAACACCGTGCGGGCGTCGAGCCAGCGCTCGCCGAACAACTCGGGAAAGGCCTCGCGCATGGATCGGCCGATGCGTGCGTGGCATTCCTCGACCGTCCACGGCGTGTGCCCCATGGCGTCCAGAGTGGTGTTCATGGCCTGGATGATGCTCGGCCAACTGTCGATCAGGGTGTTGTCCCAGTCGAATAGGATGCCTGCCGGCGCGGTCGTCGTCATGAACCCAAATGCCCTTCTGCATCCCAACCGGCGGATTTCCCACTCATGTGGTCGATATAGAGCGCCCGCAGGCGCCGCGCCACCTCTCCGGGATGGCCATTACCGATCACCACGTCGTCAATCTGCACCACCGGCAGGACCAGCGACGTGGTCGAGGTGATGAAGGCTTCGCGCGCGGCCTTGGCCTCTGCCACCGTGAAAGGGCGCTCGGTCACGGGAATTCCGGCCTGTCGGGCGATGTCGAGGACCACGGCGCGAGTGACGCCGGGCAGGATGGCCTGGCCCAGCGGATGGGTCACCAGGGTACCATCGGCCTCGATTATCCAGGCGTTGGAGGCGCTGGCCTCGGTGACGGAGCCGTCGGGGGTGGTCAGCCAAGCCTCGTATGCTCCGGCCTCGGCCGCTTGTTGCTTTGCCAGAACGTTCGGCAGCAGGGCGATGGCCTTGATGTCGCAGCGCGCCCAGCGGGCGTCGGCCATGGTGAGGACGCGGATGCCGTTCTCGACCTGATCGGCCCGAGGTCCGACGCGGGGCCGCGCCGTGATGACCAGGGCCGGTGGCACATGGCGCGGAAACGGGTGGTTGCGGGGCGCCACGCCGCGCGTGACCTGCACATAGACGATGCCGTTCCGCACCCGGTTTTTTTTCACCACCTGACGCAGGACGTGCACCAAGGCACGGCGGGGCATCGGCTCGTCGATGAACAGAGCCGCGAGGCTGCGGTTCAGGCGGTCGAGGTGCAGGCCGAGATCGACGGGCAGCCCGTTGCGCAGGGCGATCACCTCGTACACCCCGTCGGCGAACTGGTAGCCCCGATCCTCGACATGGACCGATGCCTGGGCATGCGGCACATAGCGGCCGTTGACGTAGGCGAACCGGCTCATCTAGAAGTACTCCAGGCGTACCGAGAACATCTTCTCGACCTTCTTGACGGCATCGGCGGCGGCGAACAGAACCACCCGGTCCCCCCCCTGCACCACCGTGGTGCCGCGTGGGATGATGACCTCGCCCTGACGGACCAAGGCGCCGAGGACGACACCGTTGGGCAGCTTGACCTCGCGGATGGGTTTACCGACCAAACTGGACGTTTCCAGGGCATCGGCTTCGATCAACTCTCCGAACCCCTCGTGCAGAGAATGCACCGAATGGATGCGCCCGCGCCGCACATGCTGAAGGATGTGGGACACCGTGATGGCGCGCGGATTGACCACCACGTCTACGCCCAGGGTACCCATCAAACTGTTGTAGGTGGTCTTGTTGAGCAGCGAGATGGACCGCCGCGCCCCATACCGTTTGGCCAACAGGGCGGCGAGGATGTTGGTCTCGTCGTCGTCGGTCACGGCAACACAGCTTTCGGCCATGCCGACGCCGCCCTCCTCCAGGATCTCGGGATCCAGGGCGTCGCCGTTCAGGACCACGGTGCGGTTGAGGGTCTTGGCAACGAACTCGGCCCGCTCGCGGTCCAGTTCGATGATCTTGGCCGAGATTTCGGGGTGCTCGGCCTCGATCTGCTGGGCCAGGAACAGCCCGATGTTGCCGCCGCCGAGAATGACCACCCGGCGCGTCTCGGACTCCTCGTGGCCGAAGGCCGACATGGCGCGCATGACGTGGTCACGCGAGACCACGAAATAGACCTCGTCGCCCGGCAACATCTGATCGTCGGCCGACGGCACGATGGCGCGGTCGTTGCGCACGATGCCGACCACAACAAGTTGCAGGTCCGGGAACAGCACCGACAACTGGCGCAGCGGCGTGTTGACCACCGGCGTCTCGGCATGGCAGCGCACGCCAACGAGTTGCACCATGTTGTTGGCCAGCGGAATGATGTCCAGCGCGCCCGGCACCTTCAGGCGCCGCGTAATGGCGCGTGCCACCTCGATCTCGGGCGAGATGATGACGTCGATGGGCATGTTCTCGCGCGAGAACAGGTTGCCCCACATGGGATTGAGGTAGGACTGGTTGCGCACGCGGGCGATCTTGGTCGGCACGTTGAACAACGAGTGGGCCACCTGACAGGCGACCATGTTGACCTCGTCGGCATGGGTGACGGCGATCAGCATGTCGCAGTCCCCCACCCCGGCCTGCTCCAGCACGTCGGGGTGCGAGGCGTGGCCGACCACGGCTTTGGCATCCAGGCTGTCCGATATCTTGCGGATCAGTTCGGGCCGTTGGTCGATAACGGTGATGTCATTGTTTTCGCCTGACAGGTAGCGGGCGATGTTATAGCCGACCTGACCGGCGCCGCAGATGATGACCTTCATGGTTTCACCCCTTGGACCTCTCGTCGCCCGTCACACCCAGGGACTTGAGCTTGCGGTGCAGGGCTGATCGCTCCATGCCGACGTATTCGGCAGTGCGCGATATGTTGCCGTTGAACCGGGTGACCTGAGCGATGAGGTATTCGCGTTCAAACATTTCGCGCGCGTCGCGCAGCGGCAGGGACATGATCTCGCCGGACTTCTCCATGCGCAGCACGGCCGGCGCCTGGGCGCCGATTTCGGCCGGCAGCATGTCGGCCCGGATGATCTCGCGGGCGTCACCCGGCGCCATGATGAGCAGCCAGTCCATGACGTTGCGGAGTTGCCGCACGTTGCCCGGCCAGTCATAGGCCCGCAGCGCCGCCAGCGCATCATCGCCCAGGCGGCGCGGCACCGTGCCGGCCGACCGTGCGGCGCGCTCCATGAAGTGTTCGGCCAGCAGGGGAATATCCTCCCGCCGCTCCTTCAGGGATGGCAGGCGTAGCGGCACCACGTTGAGGCGGTAGTACAGGTCCTCGCGGAAGTCGCCGCCGGTCATGGCCTCTTGCAGGTCGCGGGTGGTGGTGGCGATGACGCGCACGTCAACTTCCACCCGTGTCGTGCCGCCGACTCGCTCGAAGGTCTGCTCCTGAAGCACGCGCACGATCTTGCCCTGGGTTTCCAGGGGCATGTCGGAAACCTCGTCCAGCAGCAGGGTGCCGCCGTCGGCCTGCTCGAACATGCCGATCTTGCGGGCCGAGCCGGGGCCATCGGCGCCGTGCTCGGTGCCGAACAGTTCCATTTCCATGCGGTCAGGGTGCATGGCCGCGCAGTTAACCACCACCAGCGGCCCCTTGGCGCGCTTGGATCGCATGTGCAACATGCGGGCGGCGACTTCCTTGCCCGACCCCGCCGGCCCGGTAATCAGTACCCGCGAGCCCGAGGGCGCCACCCGCTCCACCGCCTGGCGCACCTGGAGGATGGCCGGCGAGGCCCCAAGCAAGTCGATGGTTCCGCCAGCCTGGCTGCGCAGTTCCTCGTTCTCACGGCGCAGCCGGGCGGTTTCCATGGCCCGCTCGACGATGACCAGCAGGCGGTCGGACTTGAACGGTTTTTCGATGAAGTCGTAGGCGCCAACCTTGATGGCCTGCACGGCCGTCTCGATGTTGCCATGGCCGGAGATCATCACCACCGGCACGACGGGGTGCTCGGCCTTGATCCACTCCAGCAGTTCCAGGCCGTCCAGCCGGGAGCCTTCCATCCAGATATCGAGAATGACCAAGCCAGGCGCCCGGTCATTGATCAGGTCCTGGGCGGCGTCCGCATGGGGCGCCTCGCGCGTCGCGAAACCTTCGTCTTCCAGGATGCCGGCGATCAGCATCCGGATGTCGGCCTCGTCGTCGACGATCAGAATGTCACGCGCCATGAACCGCACCGCCTTCCGTCGTCTTGGCGTTGACCCTGGCACCACCGCCGTGGGCGGGGTTCGCGGCCGGGGGATGAAATGCCATGGAAATGCGCGCACCACAGTCCGGGGCATCTTCCAGTATCAGATCGGCCCCATGGTCTTCCAGGATTTTCTTGACGATGGCAAGCCCCAGGCCGGTTCCCTTTGCCCGCGTGGTCACATAGGGCTCGGTCAGGCGGCCCCGGTCGGGCGGCAGGCCTTTGCCATTGTCCTGCACGGTGACCACCACCCTACGGCGTGCCCCGCCCGCCTCCAGTTCCTCGGCCAGGGTGACCGAGATGCGGCCCGGCGGCAAGCTTTCGCCGGCCCGGCCGTCGATGGCCTCGACCGCGTTCTTGAGCAGATTTGTCAGGGCACGGCCGATTTGGCCGTTATCGCACATCACCACGACCGGGTGGTCGGGCAGCGCCGTTTCGAACTTAATGGCCGGATAGGCCGTACGTTGCAGGAACACGGCCTGGGTGACCAACCTGTTGAGGCTTTCCGGCTGCAACACCGGGCTCGGCATCCGGGCGAAGGACGAAAATTCATCGACCATGCGGCCGATGTCGCCGACGTGGCGGACGATGGTGTCGGTGCACTGCACGAACACCTCGGGATCCTCGGTGATCTGCTTGAGGTAGCGCCGCTTGAGGCGTTCGGCCGAAAGCTGGATGGGGGTCAGCGGATTCTTGATCTCGTGGGCGATGCGCCGCGCCACGTCGGCCCAGGCCGCCTTGCGCTGGGCCGACTGCAACTCGGTGATGTCGTCAAAGGTCAGAATGTGGCCGATGACGTCCAGACCCTGGCTTTCCACCACCACGCGGACCAGAAAGGTCAGGGCGCGGCCGTCGCGGACCAGTTCCACCTCGCGCTGCACGGACTGGTCGGGCCGCTGACCGGCCAGGGTCACCAGTTGCAGAAACTCGGGCACCGCCTCGGAGAGCGGGCGGCCGATCCACTCGTCCATGTCAGTGTGCAGCAGGGTCGAGGCCGAACGGTTAGCCAAGGTGATGGCGCCCTCGGGATCGGTCGAAACCACCCCGGCCGACACGCCGGCCAGCACCGTTTCGGTAAACCGTCGCCGCTCGTCGAGTTCGAGGTTGGCATCAAGCAGCTTGTCCTGCTGGCTGGCAATGCGGCTGGTCATGCGATTGAAGGCGCGTGACAGCACGGCGATTTCGTCGCTGGCGGCCGTCTCATGCACCCGCACCTGAAGATCACCCATCCTGACCCGCTCCGAGGCGTCGATCAGTTCGGCGATGGGGGTTGCGAGGCGCGTCGCCAGGGTCAACCCGACCCACACGGCCACCGACAGCAGCAACAGCGTCACGATAATGAAAATCAGGGAGAACGTGATCTCCAGGTTCGAGCGGCCTTCCTGCAAGGCCTGATACTGCTCCACCGCGCTGTCGGTGCGGGCGATGTGTTGCAGCACGCTCTGGTCCACGAACCGGCCGACGTACAGGTAGGCCGATGGAATGACGTCCAGCTTGACCAGGGCCCGCACGCGGTCCTGGGATTCGCCGGTCAGCACGGCCACCTCGCCCTGGTCGGCGCGTTCCAGGGACCAGTACGGCACTTCCTCGAAATGCAGGGCGAAGGTATAGCCGGCCCGCGCCATGACCTTGCCGCCGGTATCGAACACCACCGCCTCGGTCAGGCCGCGCAGGTTGAGCTGGGTGTTGAGGTAACGTTCCAGGGCCTGCGGCGTGCTGAGGATCTGCGACCAATTGCGGTTGAGGTCATTGGCCACCGACAGCACCTGCCCGGCGATGACCTGCTGGTGTTCCTTGAGATAGGCCTGGGCGACGGCGCGCGATTCCTCCAGCGCCGTGCTCACCCGCTCGCCGAACCAGGCCTGGACGCCGACGTTGAAGAACAGAGCCGAAAAAACCGCAACCAGAATGGCAGGCGCCACCGCCAACGCACTGAAAAGCCCGACGAACCGAAGATGCAGGCGCGACCCTGCCCCGCCGCTGCGGCGGGCGATCCACACCTGAACCAACTGCCGGGCGACCACCGCGCCCAGGATGGTCAACAGGACAAGGTCGAGGTTGAGCAGGAACAGGATGGCCTTGGACTCGGGCTCGACCGGGGCCAGCCCGGTCATCACCGCATAGGTCGCCACGCCCGAGGTCAGCGCCGCTACCGTCAGGGCGACCGCCAGCTTGCGGCCGAGCCGCGCGCGGCGCGCCCTCAGGCCAAGCTTCATCAGGGTCCGGCGCAGGCTGACCGCTGTTTGCTGGTTGCTCATGCGTTTTCTCTCGGCGAGCCCTATTTCACGCCACGCCCTACTTCACGCCGCGCACGACAGAGATGTCGAGGTCGCGGATTTTCTTGCGCAGCGTGTTGCGGTTCAAGCCCAGCACCTGGGCGGCGCGGATCTGGTTGCCGCGCGTGGCGTCCAGGGTCAACGAAATCAGGGGCCGTTCCAGTTCGCGCAAGACCCTGTCGTACAGGCCCGATGGCGGCAGGCCGTCCGTATGCGCACTGAAGAACACCCGCAGGTGCCGTTCGATGATGTCAGCCAGCCCCTCCCCCTCGGTCGCCTCGGTCGGACGCGGCGGCTCGGCCGAGGCCAGTTCCATTTCGATGGACTCGACGCCGATGACCTCCTCGGCGTGCAGCGCGGCAAGGCGGCGGACGAGGTTTTCCAGTTCGCGCACGTTGCCGGGCCAGCGGTGGCGCTTCATGCGATCCAACGCGCCGGGGTCGAGTTGCTTGTGGGGCAGCCCCTCGGCGGCGGCGGCGGCCAAGAAATGGCCGGCCAGTTCGGGGATGTCATCGGCCCGCTCGCGCAAGGGCGGCAGGCGGATCGGCACCACGTTCAGGCGATAGTACAGGTCCTCGCGGAACATGCCCTGGCGGATCAACTGGTTGAGGTCGCGGTGGGTGGCCGCCACGATGCGGACGTTGGCCCGGATCGGGGTGCGCCCACCAACCGTGGTATATTCGCCTTCCTGAAGAACGCGCAGCAGGCGGGTCTGAGCCTCGGGCGGCATGTCGCCGATCTCGTCGAGGAACAAGGTGCCGCCCTCGGCCTGCTCGAACCGCCCCAGGGCGCGGGCGTGGGCGCCGGTGAAGGCGCCTTTCTCGTGGCCGAACAACTCGCTTTCAATGAGTTCGCGCGGGATGGCCGCCATGTTTACGGCCACGAAGGCGCCGTTGCGGCGCTTGCCGTATTCGTGCAGGGCACGGGCGACCAGTTCCTTGCCGGTCCCGGACTCGCCTGTGATCATCACCGTCAGGTCGGTGTTCATCAGGCGGGCCAGGGTGCGGTAGATCTCCTGCATGGCTCCGGACCGCCCGATCAGCGGCAGGCGTTCCTCCTCGTCCGGCACCCCGGCCTGGGCGCTGGGCGTGCGCGGCAGCGACAGGGCACGCCGCACCACGCCGACAAGTTCCTGCAAATCGAACGGCTTGGGCAGGTATTCAAAGGCACCGCGTTCCGTCGCCTTGACCGCCGTCAGAAGGGTGTTCTGGGCACTCATGACGATGATGCGCAGATCCGGCCGCAGCTTCTTGATGCGCGGGATGAGGTCGAGGCCATTCTCGTCGGGCATCACGACATCGGTGATGACTAGGTCGCCCTCGCCGTCCGATACCCACCGCCACAGGGTCGAGGCGGTGCCGGTTGTACGCACCTCATAGCCGGCCCGCCCCAGGGCCTGGGTCAGGACGGTGCGGATGCCGTGGTCGTCGTCGGCGATCAGGATGGTCTCGGTCATTGCTCTGTACTCTTCCCCGGAAGGTCTGCCCACGCCAGGGCCGGGGCTCTGGTATGGACGATGGGCAGCATCACTTTGAACACGGTGCGGCGCGGCTGGCTGTCGAACTCGATGACGCCGCCGTGGTCGCTGATGATCTTGGCGACCAGGGCGAGGCCGAGGCCGCTGCCGGTGCGCTTGGTGGTCACGAACGGGTCGAACAGGTGCGGGCGCAGGTCCTCGGGGATGCCTTCGCCATTGTCCTGGACGGTCACCACCAGCGGCAGGTTCATCATCGTGCCCGACCCCGGAAGCTGCACCCGGATGCCATGCTGGTAGGATGTCGTGAGAGTTATTTCCGCAGTGTCCTGCGGACAGGCTTCAGCGGCGTTCTTGACCAGATTGAGGAACACCTGAATAAGCTGGTCGCGGTGCCCCCACACCGGCGGCAGCGACGGATCGTAGCGCTCGGTGAAGCGGACGTGGCGGGCAAAGCCGTTCTCGGCCACCCGGCGGACGTGCTCCATGACCTGATGGATGTTGACCGGGTCACGCTCCAGGGGGCGTTGGTCGGTAAACACCTCCATGCGGTCCACCAACTTTACGATTCGGTCGGCCTCGTCGCAGATGAGCTGCGTCAGGGTGCGGTCCTCGGGCGCGGCGCTGGTTTCCAAAAGCTGCGCCGCGCCGCGAATGCCCGACAGCGGGTTCTTGATCTCGTGGGCCAGCAGCGCGGCCATGGCGGTAACCGACCGGGCGGCGTTGCGATGGGCCAGTTGCTGGCCGATCTTCATGGCCAGGGTGTGCTCCATCAAGGACAGCACCACCCCGCCCGATCGGTCAACCAAGGGCGAAACCTGAGCGGTCACCGTGCGCGTTCCGGTGCGCAGAGACTCCAGGACCGTGCCGTACTCGGATACCGGGCTGCGATGCTCTAGGGCCTGAAAGACCAGGGTGCAGACGGTGGAGTCGCCCGGAATCAGCACATCCAGGCGCTGCCCGCACAGGTGCTGGGCCGAACTGTCGAACAGTTGCTCCCCGGCGCTGTTGACAAAGCGGATCACGCCGGCGACGTCGATCACCAGCACCGCCTGAGGCAAGCTGGCCAGCGCGGTGCCAAGCGCGCCCTCGACGCTGTAGTCGCCGTTTGTCGGCGCCGGGGCGGCGGCCCCTGGCCGAGGCATCTGGCCGGGCATCCTGGGGGGCATCCGGGGGGGCATCAGGCGGCCTCGCGGTCGACGATGGGGGCGAAGAAAGCGGTGATGGCGGCCTGGGCCTGCATGGCGTCGTCCTCACGGTTGAACTCTTCGCGGAAGGTTGCCGCCCCAGGCAATCCGTGGACGGCCCAGGCAACGTGCTTGCGGGCCACGCGCAGACCCTTGTAGGTGCCGTAATGCTCCAGCAGCATCTCGACGTGTTCACGGAGAATGGCATGCCGTTCAGCCGGAGCCGGGTCGGCTTCCGCCGTGCCGCCGGCCAGTGCGCGGGCCACCTGACCGAGCAGCCATGGCCGCCCCTGGCAGGCCCGCCCGATCATCACCCCGTCGGCGCCCGAAGCCGCCAGAGCCGCCCGTGCATCGGCAACCCCCGTGATATCGCCGTTGACCACCAGCGGCAGGGGCGTCGCCTCGCGCACCGCCCGCACGGCGGTCCAGTCGGCGTGGCCGGTATACATCTGGCAGCGCGTCCGGCCATGGACCGTGATCAGCGCAATGCCGCTGCGCTCGGCGATGCGGGCCAGGGTCGGGGCGTTGCGGTTGGCGTCATCCCACCCCAGGCGCATCTTCAGGGTTACCGGCACGTCCACGGCGCGCACCACGGATTCGAGGATGCGTCCGGCCAGGACCTCGTCGCGCATCAGGGCGGATCCGGCGTAGCCCTTGACCACCTTCTTGACCGGGCAGCCCATGTTGATGTCGATCAGCGCCGCCCCCCGGTCGGCATTCATGCGCGCCGCCTCGGCCATCATGCTCGGCTCATTGCCGGCAAGCTGGACGGCCATGGGGAATTCGTCGGCGCACGGCGTGCTCATGCGCAGGGTATCGCGGTGGGCGCGCACCATCTGGCTGCTGGCGATCATTTCCGAATAAACCAGACCGGCCCCGAAACGACGCACCAATCGACGGAACGGCATGTCGGTGACCCCGGACATGGGGGCCAGCAACACGGGAGCATCAATGGTGAGGGGGCCGATACGCAACGGCGCAAGCGCAAGGGTCATCATGGACTCGGCATCACGGGAGGCGCAGGGGCGCGCTACATCAGGGGACACGCAAGGGCGCGTTTGGCTGCATAATAAATAGGCATGGCTTGGAAAGGCAAATCCTAAACGTGCAGCCCGAAAATTAGGCAGGTCAACCGACCAGCACGCCGGAGACGAATTTCACCCCAGGATAGGCCAGGGTCAGCACCAGATAGGCCAGCAGCACGAACCGCGCGGCGGCCCGGCCCCGCACCCCCGTGAAGTGCTTGGCGGCGAGCAGCCCGCCAATAATCACAAAGGCCAGGATGCTGAGCAGGGTCTTGTGGTCAAGGGTCAGCAACTGGCCGCTCTCCAGCCACTCGACGGCCATACCGGAAATCAGCCCCAGGCCAAGCACGACCTCGGACAGGCCCAGGAGCAGCGTGGACGTCCGCTCGGCATCGGCAACCGATGGCAACTGGCGGGTCAGCCGGTTGGGTTGCTTGCGCTTGAGCGCCCGTTCCTGAAGGAAAGCCGCCAACGCCGACACCGCCGCCAAGGTCAGCAGCGCATAGGTCAGCACGCCCACGGTGATGTGGATGCGTACCCAGCCGGTCGGCGCAGCCTCGGCCAGCGGTGCGCCCAGGGCATGTTGCCACACCGTGGCGATCAGCCCCAGCACCAGCAGGTATGGCGCCAGCAACGGCAGCAGCCGCCACAAGGTCGGCACCACGGCCGAACCGATGGCGAACAATAGGATGGTCGCGGCGATGCTCACCCACAAGGCCGGGGCAAGCCCGCTGACCCAGGCGCCGCCGAGGATGGCGATGCCGATGACCGCCGGCCCGACAAAGGCCAGCCCGACCGAGGCCCAGAACGCGGCATCGCGCCGCAAATCGGGCCGCAGACCGAGAATGGTCGCCGGTACCATGGTCAGAAGCGCAGTGACGCTATGAAGGAGTCCAGGAAGCATGGGCCGATCATAGCCGTTTCATCGCGAAACACAATCACCCTGCCGCAGCACAGAAGAGCGCTTAAAAATTCTATATATCGTTTATTTTCAGCGCTCTGATAAAAGTATTTTATGTCGTTTATCAACACGTCTGCGGGACTCCCTGTCCGCCGCCTGCTCTGTTAGGGTATCCGCCCTGCCCCCGGTTCATTCGAGGCTCCTCATGAAAGTTGCCGCCCTGATCGTCGCCGCCGGCCGAGGCACCCGCTTTGGCGGCGGCCTTGCCAAACAGTACTGTCTTCTGGACGGGCGCCCGGTGCTGCGCCACAGCTTGGCCATTCTCGCCGCGCATCCGGCCGTGAGCGCGGTGCGAGCCGTCATCCATCAGGATGATCGCGCGCTGTACGATGCCGCAGCGTCGGGCCTGAACGTGCTGGACCCCGTGCCCGGCGGAGCAGAGCGCCAGGAGTCGGTGCGCCTGGGCCTGGAAAGTCTTGAGGGCATGGGCTTTGATGCGGTGCTGGTGCATGACGCCGCGCGCCCGTTCCTAAGCCGTGCGCTTGTCAGCCGGGTGCTCGACGGACTGGCCGATGCCGATGGCGCGGTGCCGGGCCTGCCGGTGGCGGATACCCTCAAGCGCGCCGCAGCCGATGGCACCATCACGGCGACCGTCCCGCGCGACAGCTTATGGCGGGCGCAGACCCCGCAAGGCTTCCGGTTTGATACGCTGCTGAACGCCCATCGCGCCGGCACTGGACAGGCCCTGACAGACGACGCCGCCGTCATCGAGGCGACAGGCGGCCGGGTGTGTTTGGTTCAAGGCGACGAGGCCAACCGCAAGATCACCCTGCCCGACGACATGACCGCATTCGACGGCGCGGCCCCTGCCCTGCTGCTGCCACGGGTCGGGTTTGGCTTCGACGTACATGGTTTTGTGGAGGGTGAGTCGGTGACCCTGTGCGGCGTGGAGGTGCCCCATACGGCGCGTCTGTCAGGCCATTCCGACGCCGACGTCGCGCTTCACGCCCTGGCCGATGCGCTTTACGGCGCTGTCGGGGCCGGCGACATCGGCCGCCATTTCCCGCCATCCGACATGCGCTGGAAAGGCGCCCCGTCCGCGCTGTTCCTGACCCACGCCCGCGACATGGTGCGCGCCCTGGGCGGCCGCATCGCCCATGTGGACGTCACGATCATCTGCGAATCCCCCAAGGTCGGACCCCACCGGGCCGCCATGGTGTCGCGCGTGGCAGACCTGCTGGAGTTGCCGGAGGAACGGGTCAGCGTCAAAGCCACCACCACCGAGGGGCTGGGCTTCACCGGCCGACGCGAAGGCATCGCCGCACAGGCCGTGACAACCGTCCTGATGCCTGAGACGCACTGAGCATCTAGGCGCTAACATACGCCGGGCTCTGCCCGGACCCGCCAGGAGACGCAGTCTCCTGGACCTCGGGTGTTGGCCTCAGTAGAAAGCCGCGCGCAGCGCATTAACAGGCTGCTGAAAATCTCTTTCAAGCAAACCCTGATCGTCGCACCCGCGCAGGCGGGTGCCCAGGGGCCGCAGATATAACCGTTTACCGTCAATGGCTTAAAGAGCCTCATAGGACTGTTTCTGCGGCCCCTGGGTTCCCGCCTGCGCGGGAACGATGGGTCTAGTTTTGGTGAATCGAAATCAACCAGGGAATTCTTTCACAAGCTCCTTCGCGGGAAGGACGAAATTGAAGTTGTGTTTTTCAGCACACTGTTAATGCTGAGAGAGCATCTGCCTGCGGCGCAAGGCGTGGAAACGCTCATTTCATGGGTCCCAAGGGCCGTTCGGCCCTTGGCGGGCGCGGGCAGAGCCCGCTTTCCTTCACCAAAGTTAGCGCCTATAAGGCGCGGCCTTCTGGACCTCGGCCTTTTGCGATGGGGTGGACGCCCAGGCCTTCCTCAAACTCAGCAGGGCCCCTACGTTCTGCCGGTCGAGTTGGTGCCGCTCAGGCTGATCAAGCGGGCGCGATTGAACGCGGCGTCGATGCGGCCCTGGCGCCGCTCATGCCTTCGCCGCCACATCCGGTACGGATAGGCCAGGATCATGGCGATAATCAGAAGTTCAAGCACGCTGCCCCCTCGGTCGCGAGTCCACCTACCCTATCCGGTGCTATACAGTCGGTCAATTGTCCTGAATCCACGATAGAAATGCTGGCGCTCCGGCCGTGATGGGCAGCGCGACGACGCAGGGACAGTCGTAGGAGTGCAGCTCGTTTACCCGTTCGGCCAGCGCCGTGACCTTGTCTTCGGTCGTTTTGGCGATGAAGGCGACTTCACCGTCCTGTTGCACGGCGTCCTGCCAGCGATAGATCGACGTGATCTCTCCCAGCACGTTGACGCACGCGGCAAGCCGTTCCTCGACCAGCGCCCGGCCGATGCGCAATGCCTCGTCGCGGTCGCTGGCAGTCATGTAAACGATGCACGGGCTCATGGATTCTCTCTCCGGGCGCCCGTCGCGGAGATATGACGGGCCGTGGCGGGACAAAATTCTCTAATGATTTCCGCTGCCTGATGGTTGCCGTCCGGCCGCGCCAGCGGACCCCGGCGGGCCTGCATCAACATATGTAGGTGATTTTCCAGACGGCCGGTCGAGAACGTTTCGGCATCGACACCAAGGCACGGCACATGCCCGGACAGCCACCGGACCATGCCGGCTGTCTCCGGCCAGTCCGGGCGATCACGGTAGAGTAGCGGCGCCCCCGCGCAGGCGGCCTCGACAAAGGTCCCGTAACCGGGCTTGGTGATGACGGCGTCAACCGAGGCAATGGCGTCGGACACACCCATTGAAATTTCGTCCGGCATCAGCCAGCGCCAGCCCGTGACCTTGGGCCACCGTGGCAGGTCTTCGGCGATCCCACCCAATGCCACCAGGGCGACGCGCTCACCCTCGTCCAGCCCCAGTTCTACGCGGCGACACCTGCCCGGCCGACCAACCGGGCCGACGGTGCGGAGGTTGGGCAGATCCATGGCAACAGCCGGGGTCGTTGCAATCATGGCATCGGCCGCGCCATAGACCTTCTTCATGGTGGCCAGCACGGCCGCAACGGCGGGCGAATGGTCATCGTAGGCGGAAAGGATTTCCCGCCACGTGAAGGGACCGAGGCCAATGTTCGGGATTGCCAGTTTCTGCGCCGCAGCCAGCGTCGCGTAGGAAATGCAGCTTACCACCACATCCGGTGCGCTTTCGACCAGGACGGCAGCGTCCTCGGCGACCACGGCGTCCCACCGGGCGTGTGCTTGCACGTAGGCCGTCAGGCTTTCGGCCACACGGATGCCGGTTGACGATGTCATCAACATCCCGAAATCCGTCGTGGCACCGTGCACCACCACGCGGCACGGTCGCCCCCACCGGGTGCGCAACAGTGCCTCGGGGATCGTGGTGAGGAAGGTGACGTCGATGGCCGCCTGCTGGTCCAGCGCCTCAAGGACCGCGAGCATCACGGCGGCGTGCCCGAATCCATGCGGCGTTATGGCCGCCGTGACGCGCAGGGGGCGGGACAGTACGGTCATTGTAAGTGGCTCAGGCAACCATGTTCAGTGTCTCGGCCGGGCGGGCAAAGGGAAACGCCGGGCTTGCGCTCAGACCCTGAGCATAGGCAAAGGTCGCGCGGCGCAGCAGGCCCGCGAGGGAGCCATCCGGCGCCTGGGTGCCGCCGCCCATGGTGAAAACCCCGAACTCTGCTCTGCGGGCGGGTCCGGACGGGGTGTTTCTCGTCTCGCCATCGGTTGTAGGGCCGGCTGCAAGGGCGTCATTGCTGCGGTTCGGTCCTGTGTCATCAATGCGATAAGACAGTCCGCGCACGAACATCTGCCGCAGCATGTCCTGCGTGCCATCGGACAGCAGCGAGAAGAACATTGGTCGTGCCGGGGGCGCCAGTGCGGACGGCGTGCCGTGTGGCGTGGCCTCGTCAGGAGTTCTGTCCTCGGCCAGGCGGCTGCCGAACCCCTCGCCCGCCGGCGTGACCGCGCGCGGGCCTCGGATCGGCGTAAGGCCGGGCGGCACGGGCCTGACAGCGGCGAGAATTGGTTGCAGGAGATCCATCGCGGGCGCGCCTTCTTCCTCTTGAGGTTTAAGTGTAACCTAGGAAGGTCTGCGCTGCATATCCGCCGTAAGGCCCATCCCGTACCATGGGAAGAAATTGGTCGGAGCGACAGGATTTGAACCTGCGACCCCTTGACCCCCAGTCAAGTGCGCTACCAAGCTGCGCTACGCTCCGACCGTGCGTGAGGTCCGTGTGACCGGACCTTAAGACACCGCCCCGTTGGGGCGGGCTTGGGGGACCCCGGCACCGCCGGGGAGGCGCACTATAGCCATACCCTGTATGGGATGCAACGCCCTAAAAAGGTCTTTTCCGTTTCTTTTTCCAGGCTCTGTTCAAGCCCTGAAAAAGCCTGCTCAACGGGCCGCGAGCATGTCCCGCACGGCACACAGTTCGGCGATGACATCGCGGATTTCCGCCCGTGCATGGTCACTCAGCACACCACGCGCCGCTTTATCCTCGATGGCTTCGATGGGGTCCGCAAACCCGGTCGTCGCATCAGCCGACGCCAGTTCGGCCGCCACCGGCGGCGGTGGCGGCGCGTCTTCTCCGGCAGCCTGCCCCTTGATGGCCCCGTCGCGCAGCAGTTTCTGCACGCCCTTGATGGTGAAGCCGTCGTCGTACAGCAGACCGCGGATACGGCGCAGCAGGCCGACGTCTTCAGGACGGTAGTAGCGCCGCCCGCCGCCCCGCTTCATGGGACGGATCTGGCTGAACTTGGTTTCCCAGAAGCGCAGGACATGCTGCGGTACGTCAAGGTCGTCGGCCACCTCGCTGATGGTGCGGAAAGCCGCCTCGGACTTGGTGGCTGAGCGACGGTTCTCGTCGTCCTTCGGAGTGTCGAGGCCCGGATTCGTCGGGGCCTGCGCAGAGGTCGCCATCAGGCTTCGATCCTGTTGCTGGAGCCGGAATTGATCTGGGCCTTGAGGAGTTGGGACGGCCGGAAGACAAGAACCCGCCGTGGCAGGATCGGCACTTCCTCGCCGGTCTTGGGATTGCGGCCGATCCGTTGGCCCTTCTCGCGCACCGAGAAGCTGCCAAACGACGATATCTTGACCGCTTCACCCTCGGCCAGCGCATTGGAAATCTCGTCGAGGACCATTTCCAGAAGCTCGGCGGATTCGTTCCGCGAGAGCCCTACTTCCTGGTACACCGATTCGCTGAGCTGAGCGCGGGTGATCGTTTGTCCAGACATGGCGCTACATCCCACAAGGCCTGTTGAACCTTGACGGTAACTCCGGGACGGTAAACCCGTCAATATCAGAGAGTTGCGTGATGGCCTTGACGCGGAGAAGAAGTTAGGAACGGGACCGCAACGGCCGGCCAAAACAGCCGCTGTCGGGTCATAGGCCCTACATGCGGACGAGAGCGGAACCCCAGGTGAATCCGCCGCCCATGGCCTCCAGAAGCACCAGTTGACCGGGCTGGATTCGGCCATCGGCCACCGCCTCGGCCAAGGCCAAGGGAATCGACGCCGCCGAGGTATTCGCGTGGCGATCCACGGTCACCACCACCTTGTCCGGCGAGATGCCCAGCTTTTTGGCCGTGCCGTCGAGGATTCGCTTGTTGGCCTGGTGCGGCACCAGCCAATCGATGTCGTCGCTGGTCAGGCCGGTCGCCTCCAGGGCCTCCTGCACGACGGCCGCCAGATTGACCACCGCATGGCGGAACACTTCCCGGCCGTGCATGCGCAAATGGCCGGTCGTGCCGGTCGAGGACGGGCCGCCATCGACATACAGAAGATCGTTCTGCCGCCCGTCGGCGTGAAGGTGGGTGGTCAGGATGCCCCGGTCGTCGGTGGTCCCCTCGCCCTGCTCGGCCTTCAGGACGACCGCCCCGGCCCCGTCGCCAAACAGCACGCAGGTGCCACGGTCGGTCCAGTCGAGGATTCGGGAGAACGTCTCCGCACCGATCACCAGCGCGGTGCGCGCTTGGCCTGCCTTGATGAAATTGTCCGCCACGGTCAGAGCATAGACGAAGCCCGAGCACACCGCCTGCAGGTCGAACGCCGGAATCCCGACGCAACCAAGCTCCCGCTGCACGGCAGCGGCGGTAGCCGGAAAGGTCTGGTCGGGCGTTGCCGTCGCTAGAATGATCAGATCGACGTCACGGCCATCGACTCCGGCCGCCGCCAGCGCGTTGCGGGCAGCTCCCAGGGCGAGGTCTGAGGTCTTTTCCCCGTCCCCCGCCAAATGACGCTGTCGAATGCCGGTGCGCTCGACAATCCACTCGTCGGTGGTGTCGATCATCCGGGATATCTCTGCGTTGGTGACGATGCGTTCGGGAAGACAGGCGCCGGTACCGACGATGACGGAGCGGATAACCATCAGGCTTGTGCTGCCTTAGCTTCATCAAGGTCGTCCGGCCCCTGGCGCGTTTCGCCCAGGTGACGGCACTCTTCCTTGATCGTTTCGTTGAGGTCGTGGGCGATCAGGTTGACCGCGACGCCGATGGCGTTGGCAAAACCGACCGCGTCGGTCCCGCCATGGCTCTTCACGCAGATACCGTTCAGGCCCAGGAACATGGCGCCGTTGTAGCGACGTGGGTCGGTACGCTGCCGCACGCGGTCCAACGCCCCCTTGGCCAATAGGTAGCCGAGCCGGGCCAGCAGGCTGGAGCGGAAGGCACTTTTCAGGAACGAGCTGTACAACTTGGCCGTCCCTTCCGCCGTCTTCAGGGCCACGTTGCCGGTGAAGCCGTCGGTGACCACCACGTCCACCGTGCCGGCGCCGATATCGTCGCCTTCGATGAAGCCGTGGAAATCCATGGTCGGCGGTGCAGACTCCCGCAGGGTGATCGAGGCCTGACGCAGGGACTCGGTTCCCTTGAGTTCTTCGGAGCCGATGTTGAGCAGCCCGACGCGCGGACGCTCCAGCCCCAGCAGGCAGCGCGCGAACACTTCGCCCATCACCGCGAACTCGACCAGGTTGTTGGCCGCGCATTCGGTGTTGGCGCCAAGGTCAAGCATGACGCTTTCCCCACGCCGGGTGGGCAGAAGCGTCGCAATGGCCGGACGGTCGATGCCCGGCAACGTGCGCAGGTTCAACTTGGCCATGGCCATCAGGGCGCCGGTGTTTCCGGCCGAAACGACACCCGCCGCCTCGCCTTCCTTCACCGACTTGATGGCCAGCCACATGCTGGACTTCCGCCCGGTGCGGACTGCCTGGGACGGCTTGTCGTCGTTGGTGACGACGTCGGCCGTATGACGGACAGTGCAATACGCCCGCTGCTTGTCAGTGAGCAGCGGCTCGATCTTCGCTTCGTCCCCAAACAGCAGGAAGTGCACGTTCGGGTACCGTTTGCGCGCGATCTTGACACCTTCACAAACCATATCGGGGGCGAAATCGCCCCCCATGGCATCAAGAGCGAGTATGAGCGGAGCGTTCAACCCACGACCCCCTCGACCGCATTAGCTCTGTTGGCAGCATGAGAACTGTGTCCACGGGCAGGCCGCCGCCTATAAAGCCGGCGACCTTGCTCACGGAGACGAAAGGCGTCCTCAGACCGCTTCCGCGGCAACAACCTCACGGCCATCATAGTGACCGCAGGACCCGCAGACATGATGCGGGCGCTTGAGTTCACCACAGTTCTTGCACTCGGCATGGGCACCGGCGCTGACGGCGTGATGCGAACGACGCATGTCACGACGCGACTTGGACACTTTCTTCTTCGGAACAGCCATTTTTCCGCATCTCTCGGTTAGGGCGTGATCGGGAGCCAGCCTTATTATACAAAAATGTAACGCACCGCAAGGCATCCCTGGAACGACGCGTAGGACTACGTTTACTTCCGCTTGCGCCCGGCTGCAAGCGGGGCCTTTACTTTCGCTTGCACCGCGCCGCGCACGGCGCATTTACTTCCCCTTGCGAAGCGCCGCGCACGGCGCTTTTACTTCCGCTTGCGAAGCGCTGCAAGCGCGGCAAAAGGACTTGCCGAAGCGGGATCTTCATCGGGCGGCGGCTGGAACTCGGCTCCAGGCGCGCGCGGAAACGGATTGATGGCCAACGCGAACTGCTCAGCCACAACTTCACCGACGTCGATCACCCCCTCCACGATGGGTTCAGGGGGGTCCTCGGCTTCGGCATCCAGTTCGACTTCCACGGCGTCGGGGACCGGCGGCGCGAAGGTGAAGACCATCTCAAAGTCGCTGGTCACATCCGAATGCACCGGCACCAGGGTCACGCCGCAGGTCTGGGTGACGCGGGCGGTCAGGTGGCCGGTCAGGCGCACCAGCTCGCCACGGGCAAACGGCTTGGCGTGCACCTTGGCTTCCAGGGCTTCGACGGCATCCAGGCCGAACCGCTTGGCGAGCGCGGCACGCTCCATGGCATCGGCCTCGATCATGAGGTGGCGCCCCTCGTTGGGCAGGCGTTCCACCGGAAGCGGGCGTGGAAATTCGGGTGTGATATCGGTCATGACGGTATCTCGTTGTGGTCGGTCACCGTAGGCGGCTCAGCAAAGCCCAGACGCCCCGCGGTCAGGTCCGCGAAGGGCTGCACGGTCAGCCGCCCGCTCTGGGCGATGGTGTAGTCCGCCACGGCCCGCACCTGCTCCTCGGTCGGCTCGGACAGACGGAAGAGGTTGCGGCGCAGGGCGGACTCCAGAGCCTCGCGGCCGGCGGCCATCCCATGCTCGTAGGCTGCGGCACGGCCGTAATAGGCCTTGGCCATGCGTTTGACGTGCTTGCCAACGCCCAGGTCGCCGACACCCATCTCGCGCAGATTGCGGTCCATGTCCTTGAACATGGTGTCGAAAAGTTTCTGGGCAAGGACCGGCGCCTCCCCGCCTTCGGCCTGCAAGCGCCGGATAACCAGAAACGCGTGCAGACAGATGAGATCGAAGCGACCGTCAACGGTGTCGGGTACGCCGAGGCGGGTGTAGAACGCGGGCTTGCGCGCCTGGTCGACCAGTGCGCCATAGATGGCATAGGCGCTGTCGGCCCACTTGCGGCCCCTGAACAGACGAAGAAACACCGGGTCGTCCTCACGGTTGGCGGCGACGAAATGCAGTACGCCACGGGATTGGCTGGTTCATTTAGGGCACAATGGGCCTCGGGGCAACGACGCATTCCATTGGAGAGCGCAACTCAACCGGTGCGGGGCGCTTCCCTCCGGGCCATGGGGTGCGTTATAAACAGGACCAGGAAACGATACGTCCCGCTTCGGGACCCGTAGAATGTCCCGTTCCGGGACTCGTTGACAATGTCCCGTTGCGGGACTGGAAGACCTGAGGACAGCCATGCCCCCCAAGCACTCCTTGCCCAAGCACTCCTTGCGCAGCCTGTTTCCGGTGCTCGCGGTTCTGGCCCCGCTGGCGGTGATCTTGCCGGCGTGCTCGCCCGACGTGACCCCGCGCGGCAACCTGCCCACCCAGTCCGTGCTGGACCAGGTGGTGGCCGGCGAGACGAGCCGCCCGCAGGTGGCCTCTCTGCTGGGTTCGCCGTCATCCACGTCGCTGTTCGACAATGGCGAGGTCTGGTACTACATCGGCGGACGGACCACCCAGTACGGAGTCTACTCGACCAAGGAACTGGAGCGGTCGGTGATCGCCATTCGCTTTGATCCGGCTGGAAAAGTCGACCAGATGACGCGCCTCAACAAGGAGGACGGCACGGAGGTCGTCCTGGTGGAACGCACCACCCCCACGGCCGGCAACGAACTCAATGTCATCCAGCAGATGCTCGGCAACGTCGGGCGCTTCAATAAGGACGGCGCCGCGCAGTAATACCGGCCGGCGGATGAGATGATCCTCAGTTCCGCTGTCGCGGACGGGCGCTGCCCGAAACCCGCTGGGGCGGTGCCCCAGGCCCCTTTTCTTTTTTCAATAAAAACAAGAAGGTCTGGAGCTTTCTCCAGGCGAGTTAGGGCGGCAGCCCTGGCCGCGTCAGCCGCAGGCCAAGGATCATTTCATCTGCCGGGCAGTATAACAAAGAGCCCCGGCACGACCGCCGGGGCTCTCATTATTGCGGCTTTTCGTCAGATCTACGCGGCGACCAGGGCAAGCAGCAGGATGGCCACGATGTTGGTGATCTTGATCATCGGGTTGATGGCGGGGCCGGCGGTGTCCTTATAGGGATCACCGACGGTATCCCCGGTCACCGCAGCCTTGTGGGCGTCCGAGCCCTTGCCGCCGTGGTGGCCGTCTTCAATATACTTCTTGGCATTGTCCCATGCCCCGCCGCCCGAGGTCATGGAGATGGCCAGGAACAGGCCGGTGACGATGGTGCCCATGAGCATGGCCCCCACCGACACGAAGGCCGACTGCTGGTCGGCCACCAGCCAGATCACCCCGAACAGAACCGGCGGGGCAAGGACCGGCAGCAGTGACGGCACGACCATTTCGCGGATCGCGGCCTTGGTCAGCATGTCGACGCAGCGGCCGTATTCGGGCTTGCCGGTGCCTTCCATGATGCCGGGGATTTCCTTGAACTGGCGGCGCACTTCGACCACCACGGCCCCTGCCGCGCGTCCCACGGCCTGCATGCCCATGGCGCCGAACAGGTAGGGCAACAACCCGCCGATGAACAGGCCGATGACCACATAGGGATCCTGGAGTCGAAACGTGATGTCCAATTCCGGGAAGTAGTGACGCAGGTCCTCGGTATAGGCCGCAAACAGGACCAGCGCGGCCAAACCGGCCGACCCGATGGCATAGCCCTTGGTCACCGCTTTGGTGGTGTTGCCCACGGCGTCCAGGGCGTCGGTGATCTTGCGGACGTCCTCGGGCAGATTGGCCATTTCGGCAATGCCGCCAGCGTTGTCGGTCACCGGACCATAAGCGTCCAGCGCCACCACCATCCCGGCCAGGGCCAACATGGTCGTTGCCGCCACCGCAATGCCGAACAAGCCGGCCGCAGCATGGGCGATGAGGATGCCGGCGGCGATGACCAGGACCGGCAAGGCCGTCGCCTCCATGGAAACCGCAAGACCCTGGATCACGTTGGTGCCGTGGCCGGTGGTCGATGCACTGGCCACCGAACGAACCGGACGGTATTCGGTGCTGGTGTAATATTCAGTGATCCAGATGAGCAGGCCCGTTACCACCAAGCCGACCAGGGCGCAGGCAATCAGGTTCCACGGGCCGACCACGTCGCCGCCACCGACCTGGGCATAACCCTCGCCGAAGCCGAACAGCAGGAAGGTCACGAACACGATCAGCACGGCCGATATGCCCGCCGTGGCGATGAATCCGCGATACAGCGCGTTCATGATGTTCTTCTTTGGCCCGAGGCGCACGAAGAACGTCCCGATGACCGACCCGATGATGCACACAGCCCCGATCATCAGGGGATAGAGCATCATCAGTTCCTGCGCCGTGCCGGCAAAGAAGATGGAGGCCAGCAACATGGTTGCGACCACCGTCACGGCATAGGTTTCGAACAGGTCGGCCGCCATGCCGGCACAGTCGCCGACGTTGTCGCCGACGTTGTCGGCGATGACCGCCGGGTTGCGCGGGTCGTCTTCGGGGATGCCGGCTTCGACCTTGCCGACCAGATCGGCGCCGACGTCGGCGCCCTTGGTGAAGATGCCGCCGCCCAGACGGGCGAAGATGGAGATCAACGAGGCGCCGAAGCTCAGGGCCACGAGGCCTTCAAGGATGGGGCGGGCCTCCATTCCGGTGCCACGCAGGATGATGTAGTAGATCGCCACCCCCAGCAGCCCCAGGCCGACCACCAACATGCCGGTCACCGCGCCAGAGCGGAACGCGACTCCAAGGGCTTGCTCCAGGCCGGCGCTGCGGGCGGCTTCGGCGGTGCGAACGTTGGCGCGCACCGAAACCAGCATGCCCACATACCCCGCCACCCCGGACAGGATGGCGCCGATGAAATAGCCGACGGCAACGTGAAAGCCCAGACGCAGGCCCAGCAGGATGCCGATGATAACGCCAACGATGGCGATGGTGCGGTACTGACGGTTGAGATACGCCGAGGCACCTTCCTGAATGGCCGCTGCGATGCGGCGCATTTCATCAGTACCGGTTCCAGCGGCAAGTACGGAGCGAACGGCATAGGCGCCATAGCCAAGAGCCAAGACGCCGCAGGCGATCACGAACACGTAGGCAGCGGCCATACCCTCCTCCTGTAAGGTGATCGGTCGGGTCGGCGAAAAGCGTGACAGAAGAAACACAACCGCGCAAGGTCCGCACAAAGCGCATCCTATTCAAAACGGATTAGGACTTCATGGGGATTGCGCAGCGTGACCTTGATGGGAGAACTATCGAGCGACTCAAAATATTCACTGTGTCTAATTTAGTTCGGCCCGCCTAGAACAGGCCGCGACTCGCCAGGGGTCAGCGTTCGAAAACGGCCTGAAACATCACTTCTTCGACCATGTCCGCGCCCAACAGCCGGTCGGCCACGTCCTGAAGCCGGGTCTTGAGGGCCATCAGATCCAATGTCTGCCGCCGTTCGAGCTGTTCGGGCACCATTTCGTACAGCACCCGCATATAGACGTCGTGCAGGCGGGCATGGTGCATCGTGACGTGGGCGCCTTGCCCCGGCGTCACCCGCAGGCGCAGGCCGATGTACATGCTGCGTTCGATCTGGCCGTCACGGATGACCGGGATGAGGAACGGCGCGATGTGCTGGAAGACCGGTTCGACTCGGGGGACGGGCGGCGGTGCCGCAGGCTCCGTCTCGCTCACCGCCGGCTTGATAAGGCCCGTGTAGTCGGGCAGGTAGCCGAAATGGATCAGCCCCACCCCGCCGCCGGCCAGCGCAAAAACCAGCGCGACCACAATTGCGAGCAAGCGGATCATTCTCGACGTCCCCCTCAGAAATGCCGAAAGCCCTGCCCCAGGCCTTCAATCAATGCGCCGTCGGCGCCGCGCAGACGGACGCCGGTCTGGGCCGTGCAGTGGCCGATGACCGTTACGGCCACCCCAGCCGCCTGCCCCGCAGCCAGCAGCGCATCCCGGCGGTGCGGCGGCACGGCGATCAACAGTTCATAATCGTCGCCGCCCCCGGCGACAACCTCCAGCCAGTCATCCCTGCCCTGCAAGGCCGCCACGGCGGGCGCGATCGGCAAGGTGCCGACGGTCACCTCCGCTCCTACGCCCGACGCACGGCACAGGTGCCCCAGGTCCTGGAGCAGACCATCGGAAACATCCATCGCGGCCGAGGCGATCCCCCGCAGGGCCACGCCCATGCCCAGGCGCGGTTGCGGCAGCCGGTAGCGGTCGGCCAGCCACGCCACGGACTCGGCATCAAGCCCCCCGTCCAGCTCTCCGCGTGCCGCGCGCAGCCCGAAGGCGCCATCGCCCAAGGTGCCGGTGACAGCCAATAGATCGCCCGCCGCCGCTCCGGCGCGGCGCAGGGCCTGGCCGGTCGGGAGGGTGCCAAGGGCCGTCAGCGAAAACACCGCCGGTCCGGGTGTGGCGACGGTGTCCCCGCCCAGGATCGGCACGGAAAACGCCTCGCCATCCTCACCCAGACCACGCGCAAAGGCCTCGGCCCAGGCATCGGTACAGGTGCGGGGAAAGGCGCAGGCGGCGAACAGACCGACCGGTTCGGCCCCCATGGCGGCCAAGTCGGACAGGTTCACGCGCACCAGCTTGCGCGCCACCAGATCAGGCGGATCGTCGGGCAGATAGTGAACACCGGCGACGATGGCGTCGGTGGTGATCACGATCTGGCGGCCGGGCGGAACGGTCAGGACCGCCGCGTCGTCCCGCAGCCCAAGGGCTGCGGGATCGCCGCGGGTCAACGGCGCGAACAGCGCCGCGATTTGTTCAAACTCACCCCGCCGGGTCATTGCCACCCCGGTTGGGGGACGGCTTGCCGGTGCCAGGCTTGGTCTGCATCGGCCGCGCCGGACGGGCCGCGTCCATCTGATCGGGCCGCACTTCACGGGCCAGACGGTCGAGCACGGCGTTGACCATGCCGGCCTCCGGCGCGTCATAGAAGGCGCGGGCCATGCCGACGTATTCGGAAATCGCCACGCGCGGCGGGACTTCCTCGCGCTCCAGCAGCTCATAGATCCCGCAGCGCAGGATATTGCGCAGAATGGGCTCCAGGCGGTCGGCTTCCCAGCCGCTGGACAGCGACTTGGCGATCACCTCGTCGAGGCGGTCGCGCATGGCCGCAGCGCCGCGCACCAGGACCGAGAACATCTCGGCGTTCAGTTCGATCAGGGGAACGACTTCCTCGGTTTCGAGGTCGAGGTCCTCCTCGATCACTTCGCCGCCAATAGCACCGCTGAGAAAATCCTTGACCACATCGTCAATGCGGTTGCCGGACATGTCCATCTGATACAGCGCCTGAACGGCGGCCAGCCGCGACGCGCCACGGCGCAGCGCGGAGTTTGATTTTTGCTTTTCGATCATGGCTTTGGCCTTACAGGCCCAATTCCCGCTTGATGTTGATCATGCGCAGACAGGCTTTCGCAGCCTTGCCGCCCAGGTTCTTGCCGTCCACGCGGGCCCGGTCCATCGCCTGCTGCCGCGTCTGGCAGGTAAGGATTCCGTTGCCGACCGCAAGGGAGTAATCCAGGGCAAGTTTCTGGATCCCGCTCATGGCCTCGCGACAGACGTGTTCGTAGTGGTCCGTCTCGCCCTTGATGGCGCAGCCGAGCACCACATAGCCGGCGAAACGCGTGTCGGTGGCGCGCAACTCCATCGCCCGGATGGCAAAGCGCACCACGGACGGAAGTTCCAGGACGCCCGGCACGATGACCCGCTTGTAGCCGGCCCCCTGCGCGGTCAGTTCCTGCACCGCCCCCTTCACGAGGTGGTCGGCGATGTCCTCGTAGAAGCGCGCTTCGACGATGAGAATACGCGGTCCCCCCGCCATGCTTCACTCCTCCCCGGTCTTGATGTCCCGCCGCTCGACGACTTTCAGCCCGTAGCCGTCCAGCCCGATGATGTGCTTCTCGGTGTTGGACAAGAGGACCATGTCGCCCACCCCCAGGTCCAGCAGGATTTGCGCCCCGACGCCGTAATCGACCAGACGCTCCTCGTGGCGCGGTTCGCCCAGGCGTTCGCGTAAGGAGTCGGACAAGGTGGCGCGGTTGGGCTCGCGCAGCAGCACGACAACGCCCCGGCCCTCTTCGGCGATCATCCGCATGGCCGCCTGAAGCTGCCCCTGGCGACCGCCGTGGACGTCTCCCAGCACATCGTCGAGGACATGCAGGGCGTGCATCCGCACCGGAACAGGCCCACCGCTGGTGATGTCGCCCTTGACCAGGGCGATGTGCTCGGCATAGGCCAGGGTGTTGACGTAGACCGACATCTTCCAGGTGCCGCCATGGACGGACTCGAACTCGGCCTCGACGTCCTTGCGGACCAGGCGTTCGGTGCGCCGGCGATGGGCGATCAGGTCGGCGATGGTGGCAATCTTCAGGCCGTGCCGCTGGGCGAATGTCACCAGATCGGGCATCCGGGCCATGGATCCGTCGTCGTTCATGATCTCGCAGATCACCCCGGCCGGATTCAAGCCAGCGAGACGGGAAATATCCACCGCCGCCTCGGTGTGCCCGGCTCGCACCAGGACGCCGCCGTCGCGCGCCATCAGCGGGAAGACGTGGCCGGGCGTGGCGATGTCGTGCTTGCCCTTGGTCGGGTCGATGGCCACAGCGACGGTGCGGGCGCGGTCGGACGCCGAAATGCCTGTGGTCACGCCTTCGGTCGCCTCGATGGACACCGTGAAGGCGGTGGCCAGCCGGGACTGGTTGTGGGCCTGCATCATCGGCAGGTCAAGCTGACGGCACCGCTCGCCGGTCAACGACAGGCAGATCAACCCACGGCCGTGGGTGGCCATGAAGTTGATGGCGTCGGGCGTGGCCATCTGGGCCGGAATGACGAGGTCGCCCTCGTTCTCCCGATCCTCGTCATCGACCAGGATGAACATGCGGCCATTGCGGGCCTCTTCGATGATTTCCTCGATCGGCGACAGGTAATCACTGTAGACCACGGGTTTCAGTCCTTGTCCATCAGCCGGGCCACGTAGCGGGCCAGCATGTCGATTTCCATGTTCACCTTGGCGCCCGGAACGAGGCCGCCGAAAGTGGTCACCTGCTGCGTGTGCGGGATGACGTTGATGCCGAAGCGGGCGTCGTCAACCTCGTTGACGGTCAGCGACACGCCGTCGAGTGCCACCGACCCCTTGGGCGCGACGAATTTCTTGAGGGCCTGCGGCGCCTCGAACGTGTAGCGGACCGATTCTCCGGCCGGCTCGACGGCAACCACCGTCGCCACGCCATCAACATGGCCGGACACGATGTGGCCGCCCAACTCGTCGCCGACGGCCAGCGCCCGCTCGAAGTTCACGGCGGTCCCTTCGGTCCAGGTGCCCAGGGTGGTCTTGGACAGCGTCTCGGCCGAGGCATCGACGGCGAATGTATGGTCGCCCTTGGCGATGACGGTCAGGCACACGCCGTTACAGGCGATGGACGCGCCGATTGCCACGCCGGCCATATCATAGGCGGTGGCGAATTCAAACCGGGCGTCGTCGCCCTTGCGCTCAACGCGCGCGACCTTGCCCAGGTCAGTGATGATTCCGGTAAACATCAGCGCCTCTCGTAGACTTCAACCACGTCACCGCCGACGTCTTCAACGGCAAGCCTAGCAAAATCCGGGCAGTCGGCCAGCCGGTCAAGCCCCAAATCAGCCACCGCCGGAAGTCCGTCGCCGCCAATCACCTTGGGCGCGCGGAACCACACCAACCGATCAACCAGACCGCTCGCCAGGAACGACGCGGCCACGCGGCCGCCGCCCTCGATCATCAGGCGAGTGATGCCACGGTTGGCAAGGTCATGCAGCACGGCCTGGGGCAACGGGCGTCCATCGCGCCCCCCCGCCACCGTGAGCCCTTCAACCAGCGCAGACACCGATGCGGTCTGCCCATCGGCACCATAGAGCCAAACAGGCGCCGTTGCGGCCGAGGCCAGCATCGCCGCGTTTTGAGGAACCGGCGTGCGCCCCAACAGCACCACGCGAACCACCGGGCGAGGGTCCACCCCCGGCATACGGCAAGTCAAATCCGGGTCATCAGCAATGACGGTGCCGCTCCCCACCAGAACGGCGTCGTGCCGGGCGCGTTCCAGGTGGGTCCGCGCCCGCGCTGCCGGGCCGGTGATCCACTTGCTTTCGCCCGAACGGGTGGCGATACGGCCATCCAGCGAAGTGGCGATCTTGAGGGTGACCAGCGGGCGCCCCTCCTCCACGCGCTTGAAGAATCCGGCGTTCAGGCGCCGCGCCTCGGCCTCGCGCAGGCCCACGTCAACCGTGATACCGGCCACCCGCAGCCGCTCCACCCCTTGGCCGGACACCCGAGGATCGCTGTCGGTGCAGGCGACCACACACCGTGTAATTCCGGCTGCCACCAGGGCGTCGGCGCAGGGCGGCGTCTTGCCGTGGTGGCTGCAAGGCTCCAGCGTGACATAGGCGGTGGCGCCACGCGCGGCGGCCCCGGCGCGGGCCAGAGCCTCAGTCTCGGCATG
>LAEA01000166.1 GCA_000961745.1 Rhodospirillaceae bacterium BRH_c57
GCATGGCGCCGTTGGCGGTGGCCAGGCGCCGGCGCCGAACCGGCTGGCCGTCGTCCGTTTCCTCTTCCACCCACTGGAGGGCTTCATACAGGGCGTCGGCGTGCCGGGGTTCCAGCGCGTTGACGTCCACGTCGCCGAACAGGCGGCCGCTCTGCATCTGATGTTGTTCGACCAGGCGGAAGCCTTGCAGGTAGGACCGCTGGGTTTTCGTCGCGGTCTTGACGAACCGGGGATGCTTCTCGACCAGCGCGAACAGCCATCGGACGGTGCCAGGGACGGGGGCGCCGGCGCCTTCGTCGCCCCGGCGCCACGCGGTCAGAAGGTCATTGAGCTGGATCGCCTTGAGGACCGCCGGCGCCAAGTCCTGGCCCAGTGCCTCGTTGACCAGGGTGCAGCCTGCCTTGCGGTCCTTGGTCGGGACCTCCCAGTAGTAGGCCGTCACGCCGGAACGCAGGCGCTTGGCCCGCACGTTCGGCGGTAGTTTAGCCATGGCTGCCAATGCCCATCTCCGCGTCCAGGTCCTGGAGCGGCAACCGTCGTCTGATTCCGGACAGTTCGTCAATGCGGGCATGTAGCGCGACAAGATCCCAAACGCGCCGCTTCCGGGCCTGTCCCATGATCTGGGCCAGGGGCAGGGGCTTTGGCCAGACGCCGGCGTCCACCTCGGACAGGAACGTTCCGACAGACTCACAGCCCACCACCTCGGCCGCCGTGGCGGCCGGGATGAGTCGGCGGTGGGTGTGGCGGGGGACCGACATGCCTTACTGGTCCTGCCGATCGGCGGCGGCGCGGTCCACCAGGGTGATACCGGCATGGACGCCGACGACGGCGGCCGAGATCACGACCTGGTCGTCCGTCTCCCACGGCAGGGTGACGATGACGACGCCGCCCTGGGAGACCTGCGTCTGGCCGTCTGCGGCGCGGGCGCGGATGGCCGCCGCGCCGGTAGGAGGGGCGGCGGCCTTGGCCTGACGCGCGAAGACCTGATCGACGTCTTCACCGGGGTGAATCGCGCGGGCCTCTTCCAGCGTCAAGGGCGCCCAGCGGTAGTGGGCAATACGCTCCTGGTGTTCGCGGAGGGTCATGGTGTTCTTCAGTAGTCCGGGATGGACAGGGATGTTGTCAGCAGGCATGGGGTCTGCCCCTCGTTTATGCGTTGTTGCTGGAAGTTTGCTCTCTTCACTTGAAGATAAAGGTTATGTTCGGGTAGTTTGCGGGCGTGGGGCGCGTACGATGTGAGCGCAGGAATGTGGGCGCTGATGGCTAAGTAGGCGCTTGGCGATGTCGGATGATGGAGTAACGACCCGGACGACCTCCCTATCTGCTGCGTGTCCCACGCCATCCTAATCATGGCACCCTCAACCCCGTTGCTCGGCAAACGGCGACGCGGCGCGTACAGCGCTTCGCCATAAGAATTCGAGGTCGTAACGGCTGTTCACCTCGTCAATTCCGGCGTACCGCATGGCGCGCTGTTCCGCTTGGTCGGCTTCTTCATTGTGACGCCCTTTTGAAACCGAGGGTTTTATGCGTTGCCCGCCGACGGCCTAACTTGTACATCCTGAGGAGGAAAAAGGACCGACGGGAGGAGGTGGTTATGTGGAAACTGGTCAAGAGGCTCCGCCGTCATGCTAATGCAGCGATTCTCTTCCCGTTCGTGGGTGCGACAATCACGGCGTTCTTTGTCGGCGCAGCGATCGGTTCCACTACGAATGGAGCAACTTGGGGAAGCATATTCTCAACATTTGCTGCTACAGCGGTCACGATCTGTGCCGCGCTGTTGGTCGCACAGTACCAGGTGGCTGAGCAGCGTCAGCCGCATGTAGAAGAGGCTCTGAGCCATATTGAAACGGCTATAAGGCTCCTCAACGCGGCTACCAAAGAGGGGCACTCTCTTCGGATGGTCTATATTCTCACCCACGGTAGTGAGCTCAATTGGCTTTTGCACAGCACGCGGGAAGCAATTGCATCTATTAATGACATTAGATCTCGACCCGCTGGGCACATCCCTGGAATATGGCAGGCTATGACGGTGCTGGATGGCCAGTTGCTTACAGCTCTCGGTCATCTTGAGGCAGCACTTGAAAGCAGTGATCATGGAGATCGCGTGCGCTTCGAGCAAGTGGCGCGGAACTGCATGGTAAACGGAATTGTCATATTGCAAACTATGTCTGAGGAAATTGTATAGCTGTTGTAATGATAGAGGAAACTTAATTTGTCGAGGCGGCACACCTGACGCGCAGTCAGTCAATTTCACGCGGGGCTTGCGGCGCGGTTGCTCCCCGAACAGGGGAATTTGCTTAACCATGCTCACCGCTCCCGCTCAAAAACCCAGCACTTGACTGACCGGGCCTGTCCGCCTTCGCATTCCAGGCCGCTGTTCACGGTCTTGATGCCGAGGAAGCGGCGGGAGCGGGAGGCCTTCATGTGCTTCTTGATGTCCTGCAGGGTCGGCATGGTCTGGTTGTTCATGGCTGCCAGTCGCTGGATGTGGTTCAGGTTGATGGCGATGGTTTCGCGGTTTCGGCTGTGGTTGGTGCGGTCCTCGCCCAGGTAGTCGATCAGCTCCCAGAACTCTTCGACCAGCGGGTGGTCGGCGCCGATCGCGCGCTGGCGTTCGCCGGCGGCGGTGCGCAGGCACTGCAGGGTTTCGTCCCGCCACGCATCGGGCAGGGCGACCAGCTTGGCCAGCGAGGCGACCAGGGCCATGAACTGGGCGTGGTTCTTGGCGATGCGCTGGGACCGGACCTCGGGCAGGGCCAGCAGCTCGGCTTCAAACCGTGCCGTGTCGCGCTTCAGGGCCTCCATCACGTTCTGTTCGGCGGTGGTGGCCATCACCAGGAAGTGGCTGACGCTTTCCACCGGCATGGCGGCCAGCGCGTCGGCGGCCGCACGGCTCGCCTGGGTGTGGCCGGAGGTGTCGAAATTCATGTGGATGATGCGCTGCATGATCGCTTCGGACGCCTGGACGGCGTTGTTCTGGCTGACCAGGATGCTGCCCCGGAAGGGCGGCTCGTTGGTTTCGTTGCCGCCGTTGTTGACGCCACGGGCGCGGCTGGCCCGGCCGTTGTAGGCGGTCTTCAACTCGTCCCAGTCGAACTGGCGGGCCTTGGCGGTGTCCTCCGATCGGTCGCTTTCGATCAGGGAGACGGGCAGGTTGGCCACCTGGGACATGATTCGGGCGCGGGCGGCCAGCGTGGACTTGTTGGGGTCGAAGCCCTCGTAGTCTGACCGGCCGACCAGCTTCCACAGGAACTCGATCAGGGTGGACTTGCCGGCGCCGGCCTCGCCAACGATCTCCAGGAACGGGAAGGATTTGTGCGTCTGGCGGATTTGCTCGGCGAAGAGGCTGCCGAAGAAGAAGGCCACGGCGACCAGGCCCTTGGCGCCATAGGCCCGATAGAGGTTGCCCACCCAATCGGGCTGATAGTCCTGGCGGCTGCCGATGTGCAGGTGCAGGGAGCTGTTCAGGGACTTCACGGCAAGCTTGCCGACCTCGAAGAAGTCTTCGTCGTTCAGCGGGAACACCTGACCGGCAGAGACGGCGAGGGAGGGGAAGACGTAGGTCCGGTATTCCTTGCTGTAGCCGATGAAGTCCACGGTATCGACGATGCGGATGTCGTCCAGGTGGTGGTTCACCAGCCAGTTGAGCTGCTGGGTGTTGCCGGTGAACAGGCCGCCAGGGGCGATGGACAGCAGGCGCTTCTTGAACTCGGACGCCGTGGCGACCTGGGCGCCGCTGAAGGTGTTCTTCAGCTTGTGCCGGCCGTGCGGAAATTCGATGCGGGTGTAATACCAGCTTTCGTCGGTCAGCTTGTTCTGCTGGAAATACAGGAACTCGAACCGGCAGTTGGCGATGACGTGGACCTTGGCGGACTTCTGGGCCGCTTCTTCCTCCGGCGTCAGCTCGGGGTGGGCCTGACCGCCGTCCTGAATGGCCTTCAGGTTGGCGGCGAACACCTCGTCGGGCAGGTCCCACCAATAGGTCTTGCCGGCGTAGTCCACCGCGAACGCCTTGGACTTGAACCGCTGCCAGATCAGCATTCCTTTTTGCATGGCGGACGGCGCCAGCAGCAGATCGCCATGGAAGCGGCAGCGGGAGAGGGTCTTTTCCCTGTTCTTTTCGGACAGGGCGTTGTCCAGCCACAGGTCGTTCCAGTCGGCCTTCTTGCGGCCCTTCTGGGGAATGAGGGCGCAACGGTTCTCGAACCCGTCCTGGTGGGCCTGTTCGATGTGCTTGCGGATGGCGCGCTTGCCGGCGACGTCGTTGTCCAGCGCCCAGACCAGGGTGACATTCTTGGTGGGCAGGGCGGCCAGGGCCTCGCCGGGGTAGTTGCTGGCGGACAGGGTGGCCACGGCCTTGAGGCCCGCCATGTGCAGGGCGATGGCGTCCAGGCAGCCTTCGACCAGCCAGATTTCGTCGCCCTTGCTGACGGTCATGCCGGGGGGCTGCCACCACAGGCCCTTGTGAGGGCCGACGAAGTGGGCTTTGCGCTCGGTCGTGGACCCGTCGTCTTCGCGGATGCGGACGGTTTCGATCAGGCGTTCCATGACGGCGCCGGCGGGGCCGCCCACGTCGAACACCACGGTAGCGGTCGTGCGGTTGCCGCGTGGGTGGCTGAAGCTGCCCTGGCGATACCAGCCCTTGATCTTGGCCGGGGAGAAGCCACGCACGGCGCTCATGTAGGCGTCGGCGGTGGCGTTGGGATCCTGGGTGGTCGCCGGGAAGCGTTCGTTGAACTTGCCGAAGGCGTCGGGGAACAGGTCACGGGTGCTGGCGTTGTAGCCGCACTTGTTCTCGCGCCCGCACTTCACCACCCACGGCGTTTCCGCCGAGGTGAAAAGCTCCTTGCGTCCGCACTGGGGGCAGGTGCCCTGCTGCAGCCACAGGCCGACCTTCTTGAACTTGAAGGTCGCCTGAAGCCGTTGCAGGACATCCTTCAGGATGTCCTCGCGCATGGGTCAGGCTCCGCCGTCGGTGGTGTCGAGGGCGGCTTGGAGGAAGACCACGGCGGTCAGGGCTTCGCGGCCCATGGTGATGGCCGATGCCTCGACCTCGGCGGCGAAGTCGCCATGGCCTGCCATGCGGGCGTGTTCGGCGACGTCGGCGCGGGTGACGGCGATGGCGCCGAGCGTGCGGGCGAGCCGCAGCATCTGGCGCAGGCGGTCTTCGGGTATGGGGATGTCTGTCATGGGGGTGCTCTTGTGTTGGCGTTGAAGGCGCCAACAGCAGGGCTTTCGACGGCCGAGCTGGTGGCGGGAGGTTCGAAACCCAAGGGACCTGCCACAAGAGAAACAGGGCTTGAGCGGGCTTATTCCCCCGAAGGGTGTTGTATTCGCCGCCCTCCCGCCGTAGCGAGATGCGCACCGGACAGAATCCAGGCGCAAAAATAGCCGCGTGCTGTCGGGGCGGCTGTCCGCTCTTGTGTAAGTCCCGGAGGTTTCGACGCCTCCAAGGATGACGATAGGCCCGGTGGCGCGCGGTTGCAAGTGGATGTGTTCAGCCATGCTGAATATGTATCGACTCCCGGTGGCCCTAAATGCTTCTCTTCCCGCTGTGATTATGACCGCAGAGGGGAGGAAGGACTCATGTCGGACGGGTACGACGCACTGATGGCCGAGGTTTCCAGCGGCAAGCCGGGGGCGCCGCGCCTGCTGTCCTTCGATGCGCCACCGGGAACCAGTCTGATCGGCATGGCTTTTGGCATCGAATACCGTGGCACCAAGGGTGCCAGCAGCCGCCGATGGGTGACGGTCCGCAAGATCGATGCCGAGAAGGGCAAGCTCTCCGCCTACTGCTGGCAGCGTCGGGCGCTGCGCACGTTCAACCTGGACCGGATCCAGGATGTGGTCGATGGCGCCGGCGAGGTCATGCCGGGCGACGACTTCCTGGCTGCCCTCGGCCTGCCGACCGTGGAAAGAGCCGTGCCGGTGGAGTCCATTCCCCATCATGTCGAAGCGGAAGCCGAGGTCGTGGTTGCGGAGGCGCCCCCGTCCGCGCCGGCAAAGCGCCGCCTGACCAGAACCGAACGCAAAGCGAAGAACCGGCGGGAACTCCTCAGGGAGGGCATGAATGAGCGGATTGCCGCCCAGAATGCCGCCGAGGTTGAGCGGGTGGCCGACGTGCGAAAGCCCCGCAAGCCGTTCCCCTGGAAGTGGGCTTTCGTCGGCGGTGTGGCCGCACTCGCCGGCATGATCATCATCGGGGGACTGGCAAACGACGACGCAAGGGGAGTGGGCGCTGTTCTGAGCGTCTGGCTTGTCCTGGCGTCCGTGGTCGGCCTGATGGTCGGCATGGTCAAGCCGGTCCTGATCTTGCCATGGTCTGAAACGCCGACGCGGGCACATGCTGCCCTGGCGTGCCTTGTGACCTTCATCGCGTCGATCATCGTGGGGCTGTCCGTCGGGACGCCGTAGATGAAAGCCGTCTGACGGGCGGCCCGCCGTGATTGCCCGGTGCATGATGGTCCCCCTCGACCCTAACCCGGAATGCGGACGTCTTCGTGGGGCATCTCGGAGGGCGCGAGCGTGCGCACCGGCGAGATCGAGGCCACGAAGATGTGTCCGCATTTTGGGCAGGCGTATGTGACTTCCCTGTAAACCCGCGATATCTGCTTGGTCTTGACCGTCTTGCAGTCGGTCTCGCAGTGCGGGCATGGGGTTTTGTTGCTGGTGCTGCTCATGGTGGAGGCGCCCTTCATGGTTGGGGGTCTCCACACGCTGCTGGGTAGCGGCTCGGCCAGATGTCTTCCGGCTTCTCTTCAATGGCCGCTGCGATGACCTGTTCGACTTTTGGCCAGGGTTCTTTGCACGCCTTGGAACCGGCGCTGTGGTGATAGCCCGCCGCGATGCTGATGCTTCGGAGGGTGAGACCCCGCAGCATCAGGGCGCCCTTGATCTTGTTTCTGGTCCAGTCTTGGCGCACGGAATTTGCCCTGTCATGTAATCGGCGGTAGGGTTCGAGTCGGCTGAATGTGTCGCGATTATGGTCTAGGTTTGCCACGAAAAGCCACGATTAAAATCTAGCTTTCGGCGATAACGCCCGATTTTTATCCGCAGAAGGTGGGCAAATGACCCCGTTGGAAACCTTTCGGTGCGACCTGGGCGAGCGTCTTTCGTGGGTTGTCGGCCGGTTCAAGACCAAGTCCCAGGCCGCTTCGGCGGCCGGGGTGACGGTCGAACAGCTCAACAAATGGACAGCCGGAACGGTGCGCGTCCCGGTCGAAGGACTATGGCGGCTCGCCCAGGCGGCGGACGCCGATTTCCGGTGGCTGTGTGCCGGCGGCAGCGACACGGGCCTAGCCGTCCAACCGGGCCAGGGCCGCACGCTGCGCGCCGAGGTGATGCAGGAAGTGCTTCAGGTAATGGTGTCGGTGACATCCAGCGGGGACGTGATCGTGGCCAGCCCCGAACGTTTCGCCGAACTGGCCGTGGCCCTGCATGACTACGTGATCGACCAGCGGGCCAAGTCCACCCCCGTCGATCTGGACGCCATGAGCAACGTCATACGACTCGCGTCACGATGACAACCAGGCTCACCGCCGTGATCGCCAGGATGGCCAGCTTGACCAGGGCGTCGATGCCGGCGTCCTGACGCGGGGGTGGGGGCGGGGCCGGCTTGAGGGCACCGCGAATAAGGTCTTCCAGATTGTGTTGCTGCATGGTTTTCGCTCGGTCCTGATGATGGGGACCGAGTGCTTTAGTCTACCGCCTGCGCGCTGACATCGGTTGTAAACCCGCTGTCGATGGTGTGGGTGATCTCGCCGGCGACCCACTTGTGCCCGTCGATCTCCGGCCGCCAGCCGGTCAGCACCAACGGCGCGTTTGGGATCACCTCCGGGCGGCCGACCGACAGGGTCAGGCGGATTTCGTGCTGGCCCCGGTTTAGGCGCCCCATTTCAGCCTTGGCGGCGGCCTGGGCCTCGCGCTCCGTGGGGTAAACCCGCTTTAGGGTCTTGAGGCTGGCGTCGTCCCCGGCCACGGCGACCTCGGTGGTGGCGGTATCCAGGTTGCGCCAGTTGGCGCCGACGCCGGTGTGGGAGCCCTGGCGGTCGGCAATGGTAAAATCGTGGCGGTCGGTGGCGTTGCGCCGGATGACGACGGGCGGGAGAGCCCGGCCGCCCACGGTCAACGGGTGCCCGGCCGGAATGAACACCAGGTGCCCGTCCTTGATGGTGGCCACGGCATCGTAATCCTGGCCGAGCCGGGTGAGGAAGTTGGCGTCCGACTCGTTGGTCTGGTCGATGTGCTCCACCGGGATGGCGGCCAGCCCGGCTTCCAGGGCGGGCGTCAGGCTGTTGCGCCCGGCAATGGTGGTCAGGATGTCGCCCAGGGTCAGGCCGTCGTAAGCCTCTTCCCGCTGTTCCTTCAGGGGGCCTTGGAACGACGCGGCGCGGGCGCGGATCGTTACCACGTCCGGCGGGCCGGAATGGGTGACTTCGTCCACGGTAAAGCTGCCCTTGTCCACCAGGGGGCTGCCGTCCCAGCCGATGGCCACGCGCAGGATGGCGCCACGGCGGGGCAGGATCACCTTGCCATCGGTGTCGGTGACGGCGATCTCCACTTCGTCCGCCTCCATCGCTGGCTTGTCGGTCAGGCGCAGGGAGACCAGGCGGTCGTTCAGGCGTCTGGTGACATCGATGCCGTCGGCGCTGATTGCAAAGGCCGGCTTCATGGCAGGCTGTCCGGCAGGCGGCCCAGCTTGTCCGAGGCGTCATCCCAGTACCGCACGAGCGACAGGCTGAAGCCGATGCGCCGGGGAAGGCCCGGCCCGGCGAAGTGGGAACGGGTTTCATCCACGGTTTCGATGAACCATTTCCCCATGTTCTCGCCCGTGCCGCTGGTCAGGATCCACGCCTTGCCGCCGGCCTGCATCTCGCGCAGCTTGTCGAGGTTGACCACCCCGCCGGTCAGTTCGGGCATCAGCGTGCCGTCGATGCTGAGGGTATCGGCGCCCGGCCCCAGGTGCTGGTGAGCAGGGCCGGCGCCGACGCGGTTTTTGCTCTCCCACCGGGCCGAGGTGGTCCGTTTCAGCGTCTCGAAGGGGGCGGTGTCCAGGGCGAAGATGAACCACCCCAGCGACATCAGTGGCTGTGCCATCATTCGGTCCCATCATAGAGGCGGGTGCGCGCGGCGGCCCTGTCGCGGGACTTGGCAAGGTCAAGTTGCCTCTGGACCTCGCGGCCTACGGCGGCTTCGTCCATGCCGGGCGCCGCGTTGATCGTGATTTCGTATTTGTCCTGGGACACCTGCGTGCCGAAGGCCGCCGGAGGCGTGGACAGGACGGCGGCGGTCGCGGCCGCCTTTGCAGCGGCTGGCGCCACCGGGCGCAG
>LAEA01000164.1 GCA_000961745.1 Rhodospirillaceae bacterium BRH_c57
AGGCGGCGGCCGAGGTGTCCGGCACGACGGCGGAAGTGTCCGTCCGCAATCTTGACGCCACCATCGACACCACCTCCCTGCGCGGTGCCGCCACGGTGCGCCCCGGCGGCCCGGTGCAGCGGCTGGCGGTTGGTGCCACGGTGCGGGTCGGCAGCCTGAACCTTGATGCCTACATGCCGGCAGGAGGGGCGTCCGCGCCTGAAACCGCGCCTGCGACGCCGGCCCCCAATTTGGCCACCGTCACGGCGTCGTCCAAGCCGGAACCGCTGTTGGCCGGGCTGGGTTTCCTCAATGACTTCGACGCCAACGTGCGGGCCGATGTGGAGACCCTGACGGTGCGCGACGTGCCTATGCACGACGTGCGCCTGGACCTTGCCCTGCTGCGCGGCGCCCTGACCTTCAAGGACAGCGGCATCGGCCAGATCCTGGGGGCCAGCGGCCAGCTTTCGGGCGGCCTGAGCGGGTTTGGCGGCGAGGCCAAGTTCCAGGACCTGACCTACGCCGTCCGCATTCCCAATGCCGAACGTCTGGCGCGGGCCTTTGCCGTGAGCCTGCCGGTGCCGGCGGACAAACTCGGGCAGGTGGCCCTGGACGGCACCCTCAACGGCACGGTCAACGCGCTACAGATCGATACCGACAGCCGGTTGGCCGGCGCTGCCATCGCCGCGCGAGGGACCCTCAACGACCTGCGCGGGGCCTTGTCCACAGATCTGGCGCTGCAACTGGCCCACCCCGACACTGCCCGCCTGCTGGCCGTGGTGGCGCCCGATGTCCGGCTGACCGGGCCGCTTGGTGCGCTGTCGTTGACCGGGCAGGTCAAGGCCAACGCGGGCGCCATCAGCCTGAGCGGCATGGCGTTGGGCGTCGGCCCGACGCGGCTGGAGGGCACCGTTTCGACCGACATGGCCGCGTCGCCACGGCCCCAGGTGACCGCCACCCTGCGCGCCAACACCCTGCCCATTGACCGCTTCCTTCCGGTCGAGCAGCAGGCGTGGCTGGCCCCGGTCATCGCTCCGTTGCGGGCGATGATCGTTCCCGCAGCCTATGTCCCCGGCCGCCCCGACGTCGCGCGGCCGGTCTTCACCCCGGTTCAGAACAGGCGGCAGACGACACCCGGCCCGTGGTCCACGGAGCCGCTCGACCTGTCCGCGCTGGGGCTGATCGACGCCACCTTGACCCTGGATGCCGAGTCCCTGTCGTGGCAGGACGTGACGATGCGTCAGGCCCGGATTGCCGCAGTCCTCAAGGATGCCGCCCTGTCGGTCGGCCAGCTTCAGGGAACGGTTTTCGGCGGTTCCCTCAACGGCACGGCGAGTCTTGTGGCCCGCGCCCCGGCGCCCACCATGACACTGGCCCTGGAAGGCACCGCCATGCAGGTGGGGCAGGCCCTCAATGCCTTTACCGGCCGGGCGTCGGCCGATGGCGTGGCGGCGTTCACCACCACCTTGAACGGCAGCGGCGGCAGCACCCTGGCCCTGGCCGAAAGCCTTGGCGGGTCCGGCTCGCTGACCATCGACCGCCTGAACGTCGCGCCTGGCGAGGCCGGCGCCGGCGGAGGGCAGGCCTTGCTTGGTCCGGTGGCCGCCCTCAACCAGTTGGCTGCGCTGGGTGCCGGTCGCGACAGCTTGGCGACGCTGGCCGGGACTTACGGCGTTGAAAAGGGCGTTGTGACCTTCCAGAGCCTCAAGCTCGACAGCGCCCTGTACAACGGCCAATTCCAGGGCATCGTCAACCTGCCGCGCTGGACCGTGGACGTGCAGGGGCAGGCGCGGTTGGCCCCCAACCTGCTGACCAGCCTGCTTGGCAGCCGCGTGAACCTGCCCGAGGTCATCCCCATCGCGGTCACCGGGTCCCTGGCCGACCCCAAGGTGCGGGTCCAGACCGGTCGCGCCGCGCCCGCCCCCGCCGAGGGGAGTGGTGAACAGGCTCCGGCCCCGACGACCACGGAGGGCGCCGTCCGGCAACTCCTTGATCAGGTCATCAAGCCGCGTGACCAGACTGCCCCTGAACAACAGCCGGACCAGCCCCAGCAGACCCCCAAGCCCGAAGACATCCTGCGCGGCATCCTCCAGGGCCTGCCGAAGCGGTAGGACGTGAAGCGGGGAAAAACGGCCTCAAGGTCGTCATATCAGCCGACGTATGAAGTGACACTGTTATGCCGCTTGCGCGGCCGGGCTGCCGCCCTGACCCGCCTGGGGCAAGCTCCAGACCTCCTTGTTTTTTATAAAGAAACAAAAGGGGTTCGGGGTTTACCCCGAGCGGGCGCGGGCGGCAGCCCGCCTTTTTCCGGTGGGTCAGGTCGTGGGTCGGCTGGTATCAGACGCAAAGAGAACGGCGCCGCTCCTGTGGAACGGCGCCGGTATCTTTAACGGAGGTGATGATCGTAGGGCGGGGCTGGTCAGCCCTCGGCGACGTTGACGGCCACGAAGCGCATTCCGGTCCGGCCCTGGACCAGCAGCAGCACCGAGCGGCGCCCGGCTTCGCGGGCCTTGCCGAGCTGGCTGCGGATTTCATCGGCGTTGGTCACCGGAGTCTGGTTGACCTCGACGATGATGTCGCCCGCTGCCACGCCCTTTTCGGCTGCCGGGCCATTGGACGCCACGTCCGTGATGACCACCCCGTTGGTGGCTTCCTCAAGCCCGAAGCGCTCCCGCAGTTCGGGGGTGAGGGCGGTCACCGACAGGCCCAGCGGGCTGATGGCGGTGGGCGCGATGCCGGACTGCGGCGGCGGGGCGGGGGCGGCGGCCTGTTCCTCTTCTTCTTCCATCTCGGCCACCGTGACCTTGAGGGTCTGGCGGCGCCCGTCGCGCCACACGGTGACGGGGACCTGTTCGCCGATTTCGGTTTCGGCGACGATGGCGGGCAGGCGGCGCATTTCGGTGATCGGGCGATCATTGAATGCGATCACCACGTCGCCGGGACGAATGCCGGCGCCCTGTGCCGGGCTGTCGGGCTGCACGCTGGCGACCAGGGCACCCTGCGAGTTTTCGAGGCCCAGGCTTTCGGCGATCTCGTCGGTTACCGACTGGATGCGAACGCCCAGCCAGCCGCGCCGGGTGCGGCCGTATTCACGCAGATCGGCCAGGACCTGATTGGCGAGGCTTGACGGCACGGCGAACCCGATGCCGACCGATCCGCCGGTGGGCGAGAAGATGGCGGTGTTGATGCCGATGACCTCGCCGCGCATGTTGAACAGCGGCCCGCCCGAGTTGCCCCGGTTGATCGACGCGTCGGTCTGGATGAAGCTGTCGTAGGGACCGGCCTGGATGTCGCGGGTCTTGGCCGAGATGATGCCGGCCGTGACGCTGCCGCCCAGGCCGAACGGGTTGCCGATGGCCATCACCCAGTCGCCGACACGGGCGGCATCGGAATCGCCGAACTCCACGAAGGGCAGCTTGCGGTCGGACTTGACCTGTAGGAGGGCAAGGTCGGTCTTGGCGTCGCGGCCTAGGACCTCGGCATTCAGGACGGTGTCGTCGTACAGGATGATGCTGATTTCATCGGCGTCCTGGATGACGTGGTTGTTGGTCACCACCAAGCCCGACGGGTCGATGATGAAACCCGACCCCAGCGACGTGGCGCGGCGCGACGGCGCAGGCATGCCATTGCTGCCACCGCCCTCGCCGTGGCGGTCAAAGAAGTCGCGGAAGAATTCCTCGAACGGCGAGCCGGGCGGGAACTGCGGCATGTCAGGGCCACGGTCGCTGACCACGTTCTGGGTGGTCGATACGTTGACCACGGCCGGGCTGAGGCGCTCGGCCAGATCAGCGAAGCTGTCCGGGGCGCTGCGGGCGTGCGCGGTGCCAGCGGCAAGACCGGCCGCCATCAGGGTGGCCAGCGCCACCAGGGCGATGAACAGCCAGAAACGGGCGGCTGTTATCGGGTCGTGCTCGCGCACGGCGACCTTTGCCCTCATGCGCTCCTGGGGCCGCGTCGGGGGACGATGTGCCGATGGGCGGCGTGCACGAAGTGCGGGCTCTGCGATCACGGGGGCCTCCGTCAGGACTGGAAACTCAATGGTACGAATGTGGGGCCTAAGGTGCTGCCGATCAAGCCACGACCTGCAGCCGCACGGCAACTCGTTCATTCTACTGTGGGCATTCTACTGTGGGCATTCTATCTCTGGCATTCTATCGCTGGACTGTCTACGCGCCAGGGGGGACGTGGTTGCCCCGATGAAGTATGGAGCGTGATTTCATAGGCGAATGAGCCAAACGGCGACGACACCCAGGCCGCAGGCGATGACGCCGCCAATGCGCAGGGCCGAGTCCGGCATCTCTTGCACGCGGGCGATCATGCGGCGCATGGGGCCGGGGAACAGCGCGTAGACGGCGCCCTCGATGGCGAGCGCCAGGGCGAGGGCAGTCAGGAATTCTGTCATGTGCGTGAAGAGCCTGGGGGGAAAAAAGAACCCCGCCGCGGAACGCTGTCCGCGGCGGGGTCGGGAAGGTCAGCGCTGGGCTGCCGCAGCAGGGCGGCCGGTTCCGCCACCGACGCCGGCGTCGTTGGGCGCCATGTTGAAGTAGCGGAAGAACTCCGACGTGGGGCTCAGGACCATGGTGGTGCCTTCGCCCAAAGCCTCGCGGTAGGCTTCCATGGAGCGGTAGAACCGGAAGAACTCCGGGTCCTGCCCATAGGCCTCGCCGAGGACGGCGTTGCGCTGGGCGTCGCCTTCACCGCGCAGGATCTCGGCGGTGCGTTCGGCTTCGGCCATGATGATCGTGCGATCACGGTTGGCTTCGGCCTCGATGCGGGACTTCAGCTCCTCGCCCTGGGCGCGCAACTGGGCGGCTTCGGCGATACGGCTGGACCGCATGCGATTGAACACCGACTGCGAGGTTTCCTGCGGCAGGTCGGTGCGGCCGATGCGGACATCGACCACGTTGATGCCGAATCCGGCCGCCCGTTCGCGCACGGTGTTGGTGATGGTCTGCATCACCTCGGCGCGGCGTTCGGTCAGCAGGTCCTGGAGGTCGGATTCACCGAGGGTGTCGCGGACCACCGAGTTGAGGATGGCGCCGAAACGGTCGCGCAGGGCCAGTTCGTTGCGAACCGTTTTGAAGAACTCCAGCGGAGCCACGATCTGATAGCGCAGGAACGAATCGACGATGATGCGCTTCTGGTCGATCAGCGGGACTTCCTGGCTCGGCGGATTCAGGGCCAGGATGCGGTTGTCGTAGTATTCCACATTCTGGATGAACGGCACCTTGAAGTGCAGGCCGGGTTCCTTGACCTCGCGGACCACGTTGCCGAACTGTAGGACGAGGGCCTGCTGGGTCTGGTGGACGGTGTAGAGGGACCCGCCG
>LAEA01000268.1 GCA_000961745.1 Rhodospirillaceae bacterium BRH_c57
ACGCCTATGCCGCCCTGGCCATCGCCGACCGTGGCTATGTGATGGAAACCGGCGAGATCGTGCTGACCGACACGGGCGAAAACCTGCTCGCCGACGAAAAGGTCAAGGCCGCCTATCTGGGCCTGTGACGCCGCTCTCTTTTGACGACTTTGGGCCACCCTGGCCGATCCCTCTTGCGGATTGCGTCGGGGTGGCCTAAATAGTTTCATACGTAACCAATGCACAAATGAGGGACTGCACATGAGCAAGACGTTCGCGTCGACCGGCGACCTCGGCGAAAAGGTCATCACCTTCGCCAAGCTCGGCGAGGGTGCCTACGCCTACACGGCCGAGGGCGACCCCAACACCGGCGTCATCATCGGCGACGACGGCGTCATGATCATCGACACCCAGGCGACTCCGTTGATGGCGCAGAAGGTGCTGGAGCGCATCCGCGAAATCACCGACAAGCCGGTGAAGTACATCCTGATGTCGCACTACCACGCCGTCCGCGTGCTGGGCGCCGCCGCCTACGAGGCCGAAAACATCATCGCCTCGCAGAAGACCTATGAAATGGTGGTCGAGCGCGGCCAGCAGGATTGGGAGTCCGAACTGGGCCGCTTCCCGCGCCTGTTCGAGGGCCACGAGTCGATCACCGGCCTGACGTGGCCGACCATCGTGTTCGACGGCAAGATCACCGTCGACCTCGGCAACCGCAAGGTCGAGATCTGGAGCCCCGGTCGCGGCCACACCCAGGGCGACACCGTTGCCTGGCTGCCCGAGGAAAAGATCCTCTACGCCGGCGATCTGGTCGAATACGGCGCCACGCCCTACACCGGCGACGCCCACCTGGCCGATTGGCCGACCACGCTCCAGGCGCTGCGCGACCTCAAGCCGAACAAGCTGGTCCCCGGCCGTGGCGACGCCCTGCACAGCCCCGAGCAGTGCGAAGAAGCTCTGTCCGAAACCCAGGGCTTCGTCACCGAGCTGTACGCCTGCGCCCAGGACGGCGTGGCCAAGGGCCTGGACCTCAAGGACATCTTCGCCGCCACCAAGGCCCGCATGGACCCCAAGTACGGCGAATGGGTGATCTATGAGCACTGCATGCCGTTCGACGTCGCCCGCGCGGTGGACGAGGCCAAGGGCGTCGCCCGCCCGCAGATCTGGACCGCCGAACGCGACAAGGACATGTGGTCGTCGCTGAACACCTGAGTCAGCGCCGCCTACCCCCTGCCCGAACGCCCCGCAGCCTGTCTGCGGGGCGTTTTGCATCGGGCCTGCGCCAAAGGGGTGTGAACCGAATGGCTGATCCGCCGTTGGTGTTAGAAGGACCCTTTGCAACGGAGATATCGGCCATGCCCATTCTTCTGTGGTTTCTCGGCGTGCCCCTGACCCTGATTATTGTTCTGTGGTTGATCGGGGTATTCTAAAGATCGCGTGAAATGACCGAGAATTCGCCGCACTTGCTCCCTGATGCTGCCATGCGGCACAGGCATACAGGACCGGTACCCCTTTGGAGGCTGGTCCCATGCGCCGCATTTTCGCTCTTGTCCTTGCTGTCGTATTGGCATTCGCCGCGCTTGCGGCTGTCATTCTGCCGGTGCCGCTGGAAGTGCCGCTGATGAGCGGCGCGGCGGTGCTGGCCCTGCGCAACTCGGCCGGGGCACGCAAGTTGTATGTCCTGGGGCGGCGGCGCTGGCCGCGCGCCTTCCGCTTCCCCGACCGCATCCTGAGGCCGCGTTTTCGTGGTTTGGCGGCGGCTTAAGGGAAGTGAAGGGATTTACCACAGAGGACACAGAGGGCACAGAGAAATTAAGGGAAAGTCAGAAGGCGCACAGCGCAGTAAAGTTTATGGTATTATATGCCTGCGGCGCCATCCTGCTCTGCTCTCTCTGTGCCTTCTCTTCTAATTCTGTGTCCTCTGTGGTCCCCCGCTTCACTTCCTACCCTTACTCCGCCTTGATCGCCCGCAGCATGTAGTTCACGGCAAGGTCGTCGGACAGGTGCCATTCGTCCATCAGGGGATCGAAGCTCATGCCCTTGAGGTCTTCGACCCGCAGGCCGCCGGCGCGCAGGGCTTCGGCGAATTCGCTGGGTTTGACGAACTTCCGCCAGTCGTGGGTGCCGCGCGGCAACCAGCGCAGCACGTACTCCGCGCCGATCTTGGCCAGGGCGAGGGATTTCAGGGTGCGGTTCAGGGTGGCCCCGACCAGCATCCCGCCCGGCGTGACCAGATGGGCGGCGGCGCGCAGGAACAGGTCCACGTCGGCGACATGCTCGACCACTTCCATGGTCATCACCACGTCGAATCGCTCGCTGGTCTGGGCCAGGTCCTCGACCAACTGGCAGCGGTAGTCGATCTCCAGGCCGTTGCGCTCGGCGTGCAGGCTGGCGACCGCGATGTTCTTGGCGGCGGCATCGAGGCCCGTTACCTTGAACCCCAGGCGGGCGAAGGGCTCGGACAGCAGGCCGCCGCCACAGCCGACGTCGAGCAGGGTCAGGCCCTCGAACGGGCGCTCGGTCGTGGCGTCGCGGTTGAAGTGGAGCGCGGCGGCGTCGCGCACCCAGGCGATGCGGGCCGGGTTGAATTTGTGCAGGGGCTTGAACTTGCCGACCGGGTCCCACCAGGAGTCGGCCATGGCCTCGAACTTGGCGAGTTCGTCGGGGTTGGCGGTGGTCGCGAATGCCTGGGCCATCATTGCTCTCCTGCGTGAGGGGCGGGGCCGCCCTTGCCTCGCCCGGTGTGACGGAGTATGTATACGCGCCCGACGGTTCCGGCAACCGGCCGGTCGTTTTTTGGGCCTTGCGTTTTTCGAGCCTTGCATGGCCACATCATAAAGGGACGGCAATTTCCCATGGCCCGTATCGTGATGAAGTTCGGCGGCACCTCGGTTGGTGACCTCGATCGTATCCGCAACGTCGCCCGCCGCGTCAAGGCGGAGGTGGACGCCGGGAACACGGTCGCCGTCGTGGTGTCCGCCATGTCCGGCGTGACCAACACCCTGGTCGACTACTGCCGCAGCATCTCGCCGATGCACGACGCGCGGGAGTATGACCATGTCGTGTCCACCGGCGAACAGGTGACCAGCGGCCTCCTGGCCATGGCGCTTCAGGAACTGGGCGTCGAAGCCCGGTCCTGGGCCGGCTGGCAAATCCCCATCAAGACCGACGGTACCCATTCCAAGGCCCGCATCGTGGACATCGAGACCGATGACCTGGTGGCCCGCATGGATCGGGGCCAGGTGGCCGTGGTGGCCGGATTCCAGGGCATCGGCCCGGACAACCGGGTGACCACGCTCGGTCGCGGCGGATCGGACACTTCGGCCGTGGCGCTGGCCGCCGCGCTGAAGGCCGACATCTGCGACATCTACACCGACGTCGATGGGGTCTACACCACCGACCCGCGTATCGTGTCTAAGGCCCGCAAGCTGAACAAGATCACCTACGAGGAAATGCTCGAAAGCGCGTCCCTGGGGGCCAAGGTCTTGCAGGTGCGTTCGGTTGAAATGGCCATGAAGCACGGGGTGCGCGTTCAGGTGCGCTCCTCGTTCAGCGACGCCCCCGGCACCATCATCTGCGACGAGGACGAAATCGTGGAAAAGGAACTTCTCAGCGGCATCGCCTACTCGCGGGACGAAGCCAAGGTCACTCTGGTCAAGGTCGCCGACCGGCCCGGCGTGGCGGCGAACATCTTCGGCCCGCTGTCCGATGCCAACGTCAACGTGGACATGATCGTGCAGAACGTGTCGCACGGCGGCGGCGCGACCGACCTGACCTTCACCGTGACCAAGGGCGACCTTGCTCGTTGCGTGAAGGTGCTGGAGGACCGTAAGGCCGACTTGGGCTATGTTGAACTGCTCCAGGACGCCAACGTGGTCAAGGTGTCGGTCATCGGCGTCGGGATGCGCAGCCATGCCGGCGTGGCGCAGACCATGTTCTCAGCCCTGGCCGAGAAGGGCATCAACATCCAGGTGATTTCGACCTCCGAAATCAAGGTTTCGGTGCTGATCGCCGAGGAATACACCGAGCTGGCCCTGCGCGCCCTGCACACGGCCTATGGCCTGGACGCTGCCTGAGGCTCGGGGAACCGAGGGGAAGACGATGAGCGCCCGTGTGCGACTCGACCGGCTGTGGGATCGCGGGCGCCAGTTTCTTGGGTCTGACGCCGCCATCATGGGCGGTGCCATGTCCTGGGTGTCCGAGCGCAACCTGGTTGCCGCGATCTCCAACGCCGGGGGGTTCGGGGTCATCGCCTGCGGGTCGATGAGCCCCGACCTGCTGGATGCCGAGATTACGGCGACCCGCGCCCTGACCGGGCAGCCGTTCGGGGTCAACCTGATCACCATGCACCCCGACCTCGACGCCCTGATCGAGGTCTGCGCGGCCAATGGTGTAACCCATGTCGTGCTGGCCGGCGGGCTGCCCTCGGGGGCCTCCATCCGCAAGGCCAAGGAGGGCGGCGCCAAGGTGCTGTGCTTCGCACCGGCCCTGGTGCTGGCCCGCAAGCTGGTGCGGTCGGGAGCCGACGCCCTCATCATCGAGGGCGCCGAGGCTGGTGGGCACATCGGCCCGGTATCGACCAGTGTCCTGGCCCAGGAAATCCTGCCCGAAGTGCGGGACGTGCCGATCTTCGTGGCCGGCGGTATTGGCCGGGGCGAGGCCATCGTGTCGTACCTGGAAATGGGCGCGGCCGGGGTACAGATCGGCACGCGGTTTGTCTGCGCCACGGAGTGCGTCGCCCACCCCAAGTTCAAGCAGGCGTTCATCCGGGCCAGTTCCCGCGACGCCATGCCGACGGTGCAGCTTGATCCGCGCCTGCCGGTCATTCCGGTGCGCGCGCTGCTCAACAAGGGCACCGAAAAGTTCATGGACGCCCAGCGTGACGTGATTGCGCGCCACCTGCACGGCGATATCGACCAAAAGGCCGCGCAGCTTGAGATCGAACACTTCTGGGCCGGGGCGCTACGCCGCGCGGTGATCGACGGCGATGTCGAGTATGGCTCGCTGATGGCCGGTCAGAGCGTCGGCCTGGTGACCCGCGAACAGCCGACCGCTGACATCCTTTCCGAGTTGGTCGATCAGGCGCTTGCGGCCCTGGCCGGGCGCGCGACGCTGGTCGATGCGTGAGGGGGCGTGAGGGGGGCGTGATGCAAGAATATGGCGCTCTAGTGAGTTTGCGCTTAACGTAAAGCTCTGGAGCGCGTCGTTCCGGGGGATGCTTGAGGGTATCTGGCAGGCATGAAAAAAGCCGATGGCGATGCAGACGTTGCCCGCCGCCTGCTGGCCAGGTTGCGGGACGTCATGGCGGGGGGCGGATCCGTTCAGGAACGCCTCGACAAGGTCGTGCGCGCCATCGCCGACAGCCTGCGGGCCGAGGTGTGCTCCTGCTATGTGATGCGGGCCGGTGAGGTCCTGGAGCTGTTCGCCACCTATGGCCTGCGCCAGACCGCCGTTCACAACACCCGCTTGCGCACCGGCGAAGGTCTGGTCGGCGAGGTCGCCGCGCATGGCCGCCCGGTCGCCCTGGCCGACGCCTGGTCGCACCCCAGCTTTGCCTATCGCCCGGAAACCGGCGAGGAACTGTACCACTCTTTCATGGGCGTGCCGATTATCCGGGGGTCGCGGGTCAGCGGCGTCCTGGTGGTCCAGAACCGCGAGGAACGGGGGTATTCCCAGGTCGAGGTGGAAACCCTCGAAACCGTGACCATGGTCCTGGCCGAGCTTCTGGCGACGGCCCAGGTGGTCAGCCGCGAGGAACTTCTGCCGGCCGATGGCATCGCCCTTTTGCCGCTGCGCCTGGAGGGCATTGCCCTGTCGCCCGGCGTCGGCCTGGGCATGGCGGTGCTGCACGAGCCGCAGGTGCGGGTCGGCCGGCTGGTGGCCGAGGACCCGGAAATGGAACTGGACCGCCTGCGCGCGGCCCTGCATTCCCTGCGCGGCCAGCTTGATGCCATGCTGGCCATCGACGAGATGGGCGGCGAGTTCCAGGACGTCCTGGAAGCCTATCGCATGTTTGCCGAGGACGCCGGCTGGGTGAACCGGATTTCGGACGCCGTGCACTCCGGCCTGACCGCCGAAGCTGCCGTGCAGAAGGTTCATGACGACACCCGCGTGCGGATGCAGCAGGTGTCCGATCCCTATATCCGCGAACGCCTGCATGACCTTGAGGATCTGGCCAACCGCCTGCTGACCCATCTGGTGGGCGAGACCGGGCGGCCAGCCCTGCGCGATATGCCCGAAGACGCCATTCTGGTGTGCCGCACCCTCGGCCCGACCGAGCTTCTGGATTACGACCGGACCCATATCCGGGGTGTTATCCTCGAAGAAGGCTCGCACACCATGCACGCCGTGATCGTGGCGCGGGCGATGAACATTCCGGTGGTCGCCCAGGTCAAGGACGTGTTCTCCATTGTCGAGAACTGGGACCCGCTGATCGTCGATGGCGACCACGGCCAGGTGTTCATCCGGCCCAGCGAAGACGTCCGCGACACCTTCGAGCAGAGCCTTCAGGCCCGCAAACGCAAGCTGGCCCAGTATGCCGCCGTGCGCGACCTGCCGGCGTGCAGCAAGGACGGCGTCAATGTGTCCTTGATGCTCAATGCCGGCCTGCTGATCGACCTGCCGCACCTGCACGACACTGGGGCGGCGGGCATCGGCCTGTACCGTACCGAACTGCCGTTCATGGCCCGCCCGTCGCTGCCTGACGTGGGGGCGCAGATCGCGCTTTACGGCCGCATCCTCGATCAGGCCAACGGCAAGCCAGTGGTGTTCCGCACCCTGGATGTCGGATCGGACAAGGTACTGCCGTATTGGCATGGTCAGCCGGAGGACAACCCGGCCATGGGGTGGCGGTCGATCCGCATCACGCTGGACCGTCCGGCCATCCTGCGCCACCAGTTGCGCGCCCTGATCGCCTCGGCCACCGGGCGGGACCTGCGCATCATGTTCCCGATGGTTGCCGAGGTGGACGAACTGGTTGCCGCCAAGCGCATCCTGGCCCTGGAACTGAATCGTTGCGAGCGCCGGGGAGAGCCGCTGCCCGACATGGTCAAGGTGGGCACCATGCTTGAGGTGCCGGCCCTGCTGTGGCAGTTGCCGGCGCTGCTGCGGGAGGTTGATTTCATCTCCATCGGGTCGAACGATCTGATGCAGTTCCTGTTCGCCACGGATCGCGGCAACCCGCGCATGTCCGAACGCTACGACACCCTGTCGCCGGCGATGCTCAAGGTGCTGCGCGATCTGGCGCGGGCGTGCGACGCGGCTCAGGTTCCGGTGTCGGTGTGCGGCGAGATGGCCGGACGGCCGTTGGAGGCGCTGGCCCTGATCGCTCTGGGGTTCCGGTCGTTGTCCATGTCGGCGTCGGGCATCGGCCCGGTCAAGACCATGCTGCGGTCGGCCGACGTCGCGGGGGTGCGGGCGTACCTGGACCCCATGCTCGATCAGCCGCGCCACAGCTTGCGAAACGCCTTGCGCTCCTTTGCCTGCGACCACGGTATTGCTCTGGGGTGAGTCCCCCGTTGCGGACAGGCCGGCCTTTTTGATAGGTTGTGCAAGATATTACGGCGATACGTGCTCGGGTGTCCGAGGCTGTTTGCCGCCCTTTATGATCGAATGCCGTCGTGCTTGGGTTTAAGCCGTTGGGGGTAAGACGGCAGGCGCGAGGCTTTAGGAAAGGCGCCACCTTGGCCAAAGCCAGACAGAATGCTGATGCGCCCGAAGTGACTGCTCCCCGTCAGGGGGAAGTCGGGCGGCTCCTGCGCGAAACCCGCGAGAAGCAGCGGCATGACCTGCGGGCCGTGTCGGATGCCCTGCGCATCCGCTTCGCCCACCTGAACGCCATCGAGGAAGGCCGCTATGGCGACCTGCCGGGGCCGACCTACGCGGTCGGCTTCGTGCGTGCCTATGCAGAGCACCTGCGTCTGGACAGCGCCGAGGTCATCCGGCGCTTCAAGGAAGAAAGCGCCATCGAGTCCACCAACGACCTGGCCTTTCCGACGCCGGTCAACGAAGGCGGGCTGCCGTCGGGCGCGCTGATCGTGGTCGCCCTGCTGCTGGCCGGCGGTGTCTATGGCGCCTGGCATCTGGTGTCGAACAGTGACCGGTCGGTTGCTGACATGATTCAGGACGTGCCGGAGCGCCTGACCGCGCTGCTGCCCAACCGGGACGAGGCGGTTCCGGAAAACGCCGACGGGGAGGGTGCCGACGGGCCGGCGTTGGACGGCGAGCCAGCCGGGGAGAAGCGCTTCCTGGACGACGAAACCGTCGCCTCCACCCTTGCCGCCGATATTCCGCCGGGCACCGAACCGGAAGCCCCGGACCAGTCAGGTGCCGCCGAGGCCGCCCCGCCGGTCCCCGCGCCCCAGG
>LAEA01000004.1 GCA_000961745.1 Rhodospirillaceae bacterium BRH_c57
CCAGGCGGTCAGTGGCCTGCCCCTGCGCGCCGCCGCCACCGACCGCACGGCGCCGCCTGTGATCGGCCTGTGCCGCTCCCCGGCGTGGTCACTGGCCGAGGCCGAGATGCAGGCGGCATTCGAGGACCTGGGCGCTCGGCTGGGGCACCTGATCCGCGTCCGCATGGTCGACCTGCCGCCGGACTACGCCGAAGTCGCGGCCGCTCAGGAGCGCATCATGGCGCGCGAGGCCTATCTCGCCCTGGCCCACGAGGGACGCTGCCACCGCGACCAACTCAGCCCCCGCCTGCTGACCCTGCTCGACCAGGGCAGCGCCGTGTCGGCCACCACCCATACCGCCGATCTCGCCCTGCTGATCCGGCTGCGCGCGTCGTTTGCCGAAACCATTGCCGATACGCCGGTCCTCGTCACGCCGAGCGCCCCAGGCGTTGCACCTGCCGCCGTCAACGGGACCGGTGACCCGGCCTTCAACCGGCTGTGGACGTTCCTTGGCGCGCCGTGCATCAACGTGCCGGGCCTGACCGGTGCCTCGGGCCTGCCGCTGGGCGTGCAGGTGGTGGCGGCTCCCGGCGCCGATCGCCGTGCACTCTCCGCGGCGGCATGGCTGGAAGATGCCGTGCAGGCGCGGGGCTTCACGGAGGCAGGGCGGCCGGACGGATGATCGTCGCCACAGGGGTGGCGGAAGGCGCCCGCCGCCCCCACCTCATCCCCACTCAACCGACCACAATCACAGAAGGACAGGTGTATTCATCGCCATGAACCGGTTCCGCATCAAGAAGGGCGGCGAGGAAACCTTTGAGCGCATCTGGCGCGAGCGAGAGAGCCATCTGAACGAGGTGCCGGGCTTCCAGGAGTTCCACCTCCTGCGCGGGCCAGAGGCTGAGGACCACGTGCTCTACGCCTCGCACGCGGTGTGGGACTCGCGTGAGCACTTCGAAGCCTGGACCAAGTCCGACGCATTCCGCAAGGCACACGCCCGCGCGGGATCCTCGCCCGACATCTACATGGGCCCGCCGCAGCTTGAACTGTTCGACGTGGTCCTGCACCGTCGCGACGCCCTAGCCCGGACTATACATGAAGGCTGGCGAGTGCGGCCGCAGGGCCATACCTGGCCGTTGACGTGTCGGCAGATCTGAACCGTCTCAGGCGCATCGACGGCCCACAGGCGCACCCCGACGTCTTGGATGGCCAGGGTATCACCGTCGATCACTTGCGCGGTCCCTGTCACCACGTCGGCGCTCCACGCCGCCGGTGCGATCAGAATCACGGTCACCGCCACCCACGGAGAGAGGTTCTGGACCATCTCAATGCCCCGCGCAGCAGTTGGCGCAGGCTGTGGCGCACGGTGTCCGGCAGCCTGGAATGCCGCAGCATGGTGCGCAGATAGCCTGGCTTTCGCGGCACCCCTTGTCGTTCCATCGTCACTACGGCAGCCCCCAGGGCAGCCCATCCGTGGCGGGCGACCCCTTGCGCCCAGACATTCCCAGAAAGCCCGGTTTCGCGCACAAAAATGCCCACGGCCGCCGCGAGCCGGTCCAGCCGGGCGGCGACGGGCGCCAAGTCGATCCCCGCCTCCGGGCGGTTGCGGCGGTTGGCCTCGGTGTAGCGGCGGATGATCCAATGATTAGCCTCCAGGAGGGCCAAGAGGCTGCGTACCCGGCGCTCGCAAGTTCCGAGCATCATGGCCAGCCGGGCGTTGCTCGGGATCACCCGCAGACGGCCTTGCCGCCACTTTTCGTCACCGTGGACGTGCTCACCAGCAGGATGAGGAGATGGACGGCGGCCGGTGACGGCGGCAGTCATCACCCCCGGAACGCAAGCGCCGCGTGATGACGCTTCAAGATGCTGGTAAGTATCGCTCCGCCGGGCGGGCCCGGCATGACATGATATTGTTTTCATGCATGTTTTCGGCTCGCAACCCAAGAGCACCAGAGACTTTACAAAGGGCTCCCTTCGCGTAGAATTGGCCCACTTGAACAGAGTTGGGCGTGTTCCTACACGTCAGAGACCCCGCAGTTGGCGCTGCGGGGTTTCGTCGTTATGGGGGTTGGTTTGTGGCGCCGCCTTCTCATTAGGGCGTGCAGGCCAGCGTTCTTTCGCTTACGCGAAAACTCGGACCTCCTGTATGCCTATTGGGAGACAGGGGTCCGGGGATATGGTTGCGGGGACGTGATTTGGCCGAGGCTTGCTGCAGGCCGCCGAGCATCACCGATGGCAACCACCACTATTGCGTGCCGACCGGACATCGACGTCAGGGTTCCCGCCCTCAGGGCATACCGTCGCGCCATACCTTGTTGTGGATCAGGTTTTCCAACTGCGTGACCAGGGTCTTTTCCACCGCTCGTGCGGCGTTCGACAACGGACGTTCCGCGACATGCGCCAGGTGAATGGTCCGGGTGATGGCCGGGTCCCGGATGGGCAGCGAAACAAGCCCCCGCTCCGCCCCCCCATGCGCGACGCGCCCCGACAGGACAGTGTAGCCAAAGCCACCCGCCACCAGCGCCCTGATGCTTTCCAGGGCGTCCATTTCCAACACCACGTCCAGAGTGAGGCCGCACTGGCGGGCGACCACCTCGACTTCCTCCCGAACGCCATGCGGCCGTCCCGGCAGAATGAGCGGCAACGCCGCCACCTGACGGAAAGACACGTCTCCCTGCGCCCCCGTCAGCGCCTCTCGCTGTGGATCGGTCCCAGCCATGACCAGACGCAGATCCTCGGTCGCCACCGTCCGGCACGCCAACCCGGTCAGCGACTCGCCGAAGATGACCGCCAAGTCAAGGCGCCCGGCGCGCAGCCATTCCGCCATGTGGCCGGACAGACCTTCGACCACCCGTAGCCGTACCTGCGGGAAGTCGTGGCGGACAGCCGCGGCGAGCGGCACGGACAGCACCGCGCCCAGGGACGTGGGAATCCCGATGCTGGAAAAGCCTCTGGGCTCCGCCTGGGCGCTGTGCAGATCCTCGCGCAACACCTCCACCTGTCCCAGCAGGGACCGCCCCCGCTCGTAGAGCAGCCGGCCCGCTTCGGTCGGGACGATGCCCCGTCGCGTCCGCAGCAGAAGCGGCTGCCCGAGGTCCTCCTCCAGCCGCTTCAGGTGCTGGCTCAGGGCCGGCTGCGCCACGCGCATCTCCTGCGCCGCGCGGGTCAGCGACCCGCTGTCGACGATGCCGACGAAGTACCGGATTTGCCGCAGGTCCATGGCTCACCCATAAGAAAACGTGATCGCACCAATCGCTAAACGCAATTTGCCTTATAGCAGGATGGCGCCTCATCTTCATGGAAATCTTCCGCAACGTCAGTCAGGAGCAACCAACCGTGCAGCCTTTCCAGTGGGACGACCCTTTCCTCCTTTCCGCCCAGCTTTCGGAAGAGGAGCGCATCATTCTTGAAAGCGCCCGCGCCTACTGCCAGGAAAAGCTCCAGCCGCGCGTGCTCGGCGCCTTCCGCGAGGAGCGGTTCGACCGCGAGATCATGACCGAGATGGGCGCGCTCGGCCTGCTCGGCCCCACGGTGCCCGAAGAGTACGGCGGGGCGGGCGTCAACCACGTCGCCTACGGCCTGATCTCGCGCGAGGTCGAGCGGGTGGACAGCGGCTACCGCTCGGCGATGAGCGTGCAGTCGTCCCTGGTCATGCACCCCATCCACGCCTACGGCTCCGAGGAACAGAAGAAGAAGTACCTGCCCAAGCTGGCCTCAGGCGAATGGGTCGGCTGCTTCGGCCTGACCGAACCGGACTTTGGGTCCGACCCCGGCGGCATGAAAAGCCGTGCCAAAAAGGTCGACGGCGGCTTTGTGCTGAACGGCCAGAAGATGTGGATCACCAACAGCCCCATCGCCGACCTCGCCGTGGTGTGGGCCAAATCCGACGCCCACGACGGCAAGATCAAGGGATTTGTGGTCGAGCGCGGCACCAAAGGCTTCTCCACCCCCAAGATCGAGGGCAAGGTGTCCCTGCGCGCCTCGGTCACCGGCGAGATCGTGCTGGAGGACGCCTTCGTGCCCGACGACGCCCTGCTGCCGGGCGCCACCGGCCTCGGCGGGCCGTTCGGGTGTCTGAACAAGGCGCGCTACGGCATCGCCTGGGGGGCCTTGGGCGCGGCGGAGTTCTGCTGGCACGCCGCCCGCCAGTACACCCTGGACCGCAGCCAGTTCGGCCGTCCGCTGGCCGCCAACCAGTTGATCCAGAAGAAACTGGCCGACATGCAGACCGAGATCACGCTCGGCCTTCAGGGCTGCCTTCAGGTCGGCCGCATGATCGACGCCGGGACATGGTCGGCCGAGAGCGTGTCGCTCATCAAGCGCAACTCCTGCGGCAAGGCCCTGGACGTCGCCCGCATGGCCCGCGACATGCACGGCGGCAACGGCATTTCCGACGAGTTCCACGTCATCCGCCACATGGTCAACCTGGAAACCGTCAACACCTACGAGGGCACCCACGACATCCACGCCCTCATCCTCGGCCGCGCCCAGACCGGCATCCAGGCCTTCGCGTAACACAACCAAGGGGAGACAGAGCGTGAAAGTCCTCGTCGCCGTAAAGCGCGTGGTTGACTACAACGTCAAGATCCGCGTGAAGTCGGACAACAGCGGTGTCGAAACCGCCAACGTCAAAATGTCCATGAACCCCTTCGACGAGATCGCCGTCGAGGAGGCCGTGCGCCTGAAGGAACTCGGCGTCGTGACCGAGATCGTGGTTGTGTCCATGGGTCCGGCGCAGTGTCAGGAAACCCTGCGCACGGCCCTCGCCATGGGGTGCGACCGCGCCATCCTGGTGCAGAGCGACGACGACCTCCAGCCTCTTGCCGTGGCCAAGCTGCTTAAGGCCCTGGTTGCCAGGGAAAGCCCTGACATGGCGGTCCTCGGCAAGCAGGCCATCGACGACGACAGCAACCAGACCGGCCAGATGCTCGCCGCCCTGCTGGGCTGGCCGCAAGGAACCTTCGCCTCCAAGGTGGAGGTCGCCGACGGCCTGAAGGTCACCCGCGAGATCGACGGCGGCCTGGAGACGGTGGCCCTCACGCTGCCCGCCGTGGTCACTACGGACCTCCGCCTGAATACCCCACGCTACGCATCGCTCCCCAACATCATGAAGGCCAAGAAGAAGCCCCTGGAGACTCTGTCCCCGGCGGACCTGGGCGTCGATACGGCGCCGCGCCTGACCACCCTGAAGGTGGAGGAACCGCCGGTGCGTCAAGCCGGCGTCAAGGTCGCCGACGTGGCCGAACTGGTGAGCAAGCTGAAGACCGAAGCGAAGGTGATCTGACAATGAGCGTCCTGGTTCTTGCCGAGCACGACAACGCCGTCCTGCGCGCCTCCACCCTCAACGCCGTCACCGCCGCCATCCGCATCGCCCAGGCGGTTGGTTCCGAAGTCCACGTCCTGGTCGCCGGCCACGGCTGCGGCGCGGTGGCCGAGGCCGCCTCCCGCGTCGCCGGGGTCGCCAAGGTGCTGTTGGCCGACGCCGAGGCCCTGGCCCATCCCCTGGCGGAGCCGCTGGCCGAGGTGATCGTGACCCTGGCCGACGGCTACGGCCACATCCTGGCCCCGGCCACGACCTTCGGCAAAAACGTCCTGCCGCGCGTCGCCGCGCTGAAGGACGTCGCCATGCTGTCGGACATTTCGGGCGTCGAAAGCGACGACACCTTCATCCGCCCGATCTACGCCGGCAACGCCTTGGCGACCGTGAAGACCGTCGATGCCCTGAAGGTCATCACCGTGCGCGGCACCGCCTTTGACGCCGCCCCGACCGAAGGCGGGGCAGCCGCCGTCGAGGCGGTGTCCGTCACCGTCGGCGGCGGCGCCTCGGCCTTCGTCGGCCAGGAGTTGTCAAAGTCCGAGCGGCCGGAACTGACCAGCGCCAAGATCATCGTCTCGGGCGGGCGCGGCATGGGCTCGGGCGAGAACTTCGCCCTCATCGAAGCGGTGGCCGACAAGCTCGGCGCTGCCGTCGGCGCGTCGCGCGCGGCGGTGGACGCGGGGTTTGTGCCCAACGACTATCAGGTCGGCCAGACCGGCAAGATCGTCGCGCCGGACCTCTATGTCGCGGTCGGCATCTCGGGCGCCATCCAGCACCTTGCGGGCATGAAGGACAGCAAGGTCATCGTCGCCATCAACAAGGACGAGGAGGCGCCGATCTTCCAGGTTGCCGACTACGGTCTGGTCGGCGACCTGTTCCAGATCCTGCCGGAACTGGCCAAGGAACTCGAGGCGTAAGGAGCTGTGCGGAGCGGGCCGCGAAAGATCGGCCCGCTTATGCCAGGAAGGCGTCCACGACCGCCAGCCACACGACAAGCATTCCGGCGGCGCCGAGGGTGAAGCGCCAGTTCCACCCCCAGCCGACCAGGCGGGGGCTGAGCCCGGCAATGCGGCTCGCGATGAGGACCGAGGTGGTCACGGGAGACGAACCGATGGCCAACGCCCACCCGCTCATGGTCGCCAGGGCCAGCAGCGTCGGGGACAGGCCGAAAATCTCGGGATGGGACATGGCCGACAGGATGATGGTGGCGACCAGCACGGGGGTCAGCCCGATCTGCGGCAGGGCCGCCATCGACACAAAGACCAGCAGCGCCACCGGCAGCCCGTGAAGGCCCGCGCTGGCCAGCAGACCGGCGAGGGCTTCGGCCGGCACGACGCGGGCGACCAGGGTGCCGACCAGCCCGGCGGCGGCCAACAGGCAAACCTCGGTCCGCATTCCGCCAAACTGTTCGCCGGCGCCCCGGCGCAGGTTGGCCGCCGACAGCAGAACGGCCCGAAGAACGCCCTTGCGGCGCCGTTGCGCCACCATCCAGAGGAAGGCCGCCGCCGGAGCGGTCAGCAGAATGGCCAGGGGCAGGGAGACGCCCGCTGTCGCCTCCACGGCCACCGCCGCCAGGAACACCGCCATGACGAGGGCGGCGAAACGCAGGATGGTCCACCATCCGCCAGAGGGCGGCCGTGGTGCCGCCACCAGCCCCGCCAGGTGCCGGGGCGCACCAGCCTGATCCCACACCCAACCAAACGCCAACAACAACGCGGTGGTCGCCAATCCCAGCGGCAACACCACCCGCCAATCGACGGACGGCACCAGGGACAGGATCATCGCCAACGTGATGGAGAGCGGCGATCCCAGGGGCGCGGTTCCGAACCCCCGGATCACGGCGCTGAACATGCGGCGGGTGCGGACGTCGCGGACGACAGCATGACCACCGGCGGCGGCCAGGGTGTTGGCCCGCTCGACCATGGTGCCGAGCAGGTTGAGCACCGCCATGTTCAGCAGCACCCCGATGAGATAGGCGCCGCCGCTGAGGGTGGCGTAACGCTTGGCCGGAGGCTGGCTGATGATCACTTCGCCGCAACGCCGGACCAGCGGCGACCCCACGGCGGCTTGGCGGAGAAACGACAACGCGGCCAGGAAGGTGGCAAACCACGCCGCTTGGTTGAACCCGTCGAACACCGCCGCCAGCGGCGCGTCGCTATGCCACGGCAGAGCCACGAGCAGGACGCTCGCCACACCAACGGCGACCCGTGGCAGCCACGGCAGGCGCGGCCACTGCGTCACGATGTAGCCCACCAGAAGAACGTGCCCGGCCACCGCTAGCGGAGCCCATCCCGCCAGCCGGTAACCGAGGGTCAGTACCATGACCAGGGGCAACACCATTGCTTGGAGCACTGGTCAGTAACCACGATCCAGGTCGACGACGCCGGAGACGGCCTCCCCCGCCTCAAGGGCGCGGACCTTGGCGACGATCTGACGCACGGTTTCTTCCCGCAGGGTCCGCGCCGCGACATGGGGCGTGAGCGTTATTTCCGGCATCTTCCAGAACGGATGATCCGGCGGAAGGGGCTCGTGCCGGAACACGTCCAGGGTCGCGGCGGCCACCCGGCCTGCGGTGATCGCCCGCACCAGATCCTCGTCCACCAGATGGTCTCCACGGCCGACGTTGATGACCACCGCGCCCGGCAGAAGCGCGGCGAAAAGGGTGCCGTTCATGATGTCTTGCGTCTCGGCGGTCAGGGGAAGGGTGTTGACCACGATGCGGGTGCGGGCCAGGAACGGCGCCAATCCCTCCGGCCCCGCGAAAACCTCAATCCCCGCCTGCTCCCGTGGCGTGCGGACCCAACCGGCAACAGGGTAATCGAGGTCGGCGAGGCACCGCGCCACCCGCGTTCCGATGCTGCCCAACCCCAGAATCCCGATGGGCCAAGCCTCGCGCTCCACGGGCCGTTGAGCGCGCCACAGCCCGTCCCGTTGCTGCTGTCGATAGACGCCCATGCCGCGCGTGTGTTCGACCACCTGATGGATGACGAACTCGGCCATTTGCGCGGACATGCCAGCGTCCTCCAGGCGGATCACCGGGACTCCAGCGGGCAGGCCGGGCTGGCCGATCAGCCCGTCGACACCTGCCCCCAGATTGAAGATCGCCTTCAACCCTTGTTCGCGCTCGAACAGGATGGCCGGCGGCCGCCACACCACGGCGTAGTCGGCCCCGTGCACTCGACCGTCATCCGTCCAGGCGGCGACATCGAAGGCACTGCCAAGCTCTCGCTTAAACAGCTCCGTCCAACGGTCAGGCCGGGGGTCGGCGGCGGCGAAGATGAGCTTGGGCACCCGTCACGCCACCAGCGCGCGGCTGAAACGCGACAGGTGCTCGCGCGTCGACCCGAAGGTCTTCTCGATGGCGAACAGGCGCTTGAAGCAGTGGGACACGTCAAGTTCGTCGGTCACCCCCATCCCGCCGTGGAGCTGCACCGCCTGTTGCCCGACAAACCGGCAGGCCTCGCCGACGACCACCTTCGCGGCCGACAGGGCCCGCTCCCGAACCGCCACGTCCGCCTCGTCGGCGCGGACGGCGGCCAGATAGGCCATGGAACGCGACTGCTCGACGTGGATGAGCATGTCGGCCATGCGGTGGCGCAGGGCCTGGAACTTACCGATGGGCTGACCGAACTGCTTGCGGGTCCTGGTGTACTCGATGGTCGCGTCCAGGCTGCGCTGGAGCACGCCAAGGGCTTCACCGCACAAGGCGGCAAGACCGATGTCGAGGATCGCGGCCAGATCCTCGCTGACGTCGCCGGCACCGAGGCGGTTGGCGTCCGCGACGTGAACCTGGCTGAGCACCACGTCGGCGGCCCGGCCGCCATCGACCGTGGGATAGGTCACCAGCTTGACGCCCGGCTGGGCGGGGTCCACGGCGAATAGGCCGACTGCGCCGTCGTCAGACCGCGCGCTGACCAGCAGCAGCCCGGCGCGCCCGGCATGGGCAACCATCGTCTTGCGCCCATCGAGCAGGAAACCGCCACCGACCGCCGTGGCGCGGGTAGCCCCGCCGTGCGGTTCGTCGTGGGCGACGATGGCGATCAGGTCGCCCGCCCCCATCGGTTCCAGCCACGTCTCACGCTGCCGCGCGTCACCCAGACGGGCGATGGCCGAGGTCGCCACCACGGCGCTCGCAAGATAGGGCTCGACCAGCAGAGCCTTGCCGAACGCCGACATCACCAGCATGGTTTCGACCGGACCAGCCGCCGCGCCGCCATTCTCCTCGGGCACCAGCAGGGCCAGCAGGCCGAGGTCGGCAATACCGCGCCACACCGCCTCGCTCATACCCGCGTCCGAGGCGATGATGGAGGCCCGTTTCTCGAACCCGTACTCGTTGCCCAGGTAGCGGGTCGTCATGTCGAACAGCATGGTCTGTTCATCGGTGAAGGTGAAGTCCATCGGTCCGCTCCCTAAAGGCCCAGGATCATCTGAGAAATGATGTCGCGCTGGATCTCGTTGGACCCGCCGTAAATCGACAGCTTGCGCAAGTTGAGATACTGCATGGTCGGGGTCAGCGCATGGCCTTCGACCGGATAGTCCCCCTGGTACCCCGCGCCCATCGCCTCGCGGCGGTACGGCAACGCCTGGAGGCCGACAGCCTCGGTCATCAGTTCCAGGATTCCCTGCTGGATCTCGCTGCCCTTGATCTTGAGGATCGACGCCTCGGGACCCGGCGCACGGTTTTCGGCCTCGGCCGACAGGACGCGCAGGTTGGTGATCTCCAGGGCCGTCAGTTCGATTTCCAGGCGGGCGACCTGGACGGCGAACAACGGGTCTTCCAGTAGCGGGCGCCCTTCCCTGACCTCGGTGAGAGCCAGCCGCTTGAGGCGGGCCAACTCGCGCTTGGCGATGCCGATCCCGGCGATGTTGGTTCGTTCGTGGCCGAGCAGGAACTTGGCGTAGGTCCAGCCCTTGTTCTCCTCGCCGATCAGGTTCTCGACCGGGACGCGGACGTCCTCCAGCCACACCTCGTTGACCTCGTGCGCGCCGTCCATGGTGATGATCGGCCGCACGGTGACGCCGGGCGTCTTCATGTCGATCAGCAGAAACGAGATGCCCCGCTGGGGCTTGGCCTCGGGATCGGTGCGCACCAGACAGAATATCCAGTCGGCGTACTGGCCGAGCGTCGTCCAGGTCTTCTGCCCGTTGACCACATAGTGGTCGCCGTCGCGCACCGCCCGCGCCTTCAGCGAGGCGAGGTCCGACCCGGCCCCAGGCTCGGAATAACCCTGACACCACCATTCCTCGCCGGCCAGGATGGGCGGCAGGAAGCGCTTGTGCTGCGCTTCGTTGCCGTAGGCCATGATCACCGGCGCCACCATCTTCAGACCGAAGGGCACCAGCCGGGGCGCCCCGGCCTCGGAACAGGTGGAGTCGAAGATGTACTGCTGGACCGGGCTCCAGCCGGTGCCGCCGAATTTCTCGGGCCACGACGGCCCGCCCCAGCCCCGCGCGTGCAAGGCGTGCTGCCAAGCCAGATAGTCGTCGCGCTCCAGGTGCATCCCGTTGAGCACCTTGTGGCGGACGCCGGCTGGCAAGTGGTCACGAAGGAAGGCCTGAACCTCCTCCCTGAAGGCCTGGTCCTCGGCCGTAAAACTTAGATCCATGCAACGCCTCTCACATCGTCTGAGCCGCGGCACGCCCGCCGCCAAAAGCCTGCACAGCAGGCATGTTGTCTATTATGCAGACCAACGCTAAACCACCGCGCGGTCCAGCGCAACGAATAACGCGGCTTTTACTTCCACCAAAACCCGTTGTGCAGTCTTCTATTCCGCTTGGCGGTCAATGGCGGTATGCTGGACCGCCCACACGCCGTGGGCACGCCCTAGCACCAGGAGACAAGCCCTTATGGACCCCGCAACCCTCACCAGTCCGCTCGGCGGGCGCCTGCGTCTGGTGACCCTGGACAACCCGCCGGTGAACAGCCTCGGCCACGCCCTGCGTCACCATCTTGTGGCGGCCCTGGACGCCGCCGAGGCCGATCCCGACTGCTCCGGCATCGTTGTCACCGGCGCCGGAAAGCTGTTCTGCGCCGGTGCCGACGCCAGGGAGTTCGGCACGCCCGCGTCCACCCGCTCCCCGGACCTGCGACAGGTTCTTGCGCGGCTCTTTGCCTGCCGCAAGCCGGTCGTCGCGGCCATTCACGGCGCCGCCCTGGGTGGAGGCCTGGAACTGGCCATGGCCTGCCATTACCGCGTGGCCGCCAGCGCGGCGAAGCTCGGCTTGCCCGAGGTCAACCTCGGCCTCATCCCCGGCGCCTGGGGAACCCAGATGCTGCCGCGCCTGACCGGCATGGACGTCGCGGTGGACCTGATCGCCAGGGGCCGAACGGTGACGGCCCAGACGGGCGCGGAAGCCGGCCTCGTCGACAGCGTCGCCCCGCCGGGCCTGTCCCTGCTCGACGCGGCGGCGGCGTTTTTCGACACCGTCGCCGACCGCGCCGAACACCCCGACATCCGTCAGTGTTCCGTGACCGCGCCCGAGGCAATTGACCTCTGGCTGGCGACCCAGGAAAGCCGCCTGAGCGTGGACTTTCCCGGCTGCCCGGCCCCTTTGGCCGCCGCGCGGGCCGTCGCCCTGGCCGCGACCCTGCCGTTCTACGAGGCCGTGATCCTCGAACGGCAGGCATTCGTCGATCTGATGGCGTCGCCGGAATCGGCAGCGCTGCGGCACATCTTTTTTGCCGAACGCGAGTGCGCCCGCGTGCCGGACACAAAACTGCGCCCCGCCACTGGCCCGATCAAAGTCTCGGCAACACCAGGCAGCGCCGACGTGGCCTTCCTGCTGGTTGCGGCGCTCGGCCCGGCTGCGGACGGCGCCCCCCTGCTCGAACTTTTGGAGCCCGTTTCCGTGCCAGCCACCGGCACTACGGTGGTTCCCGCCCGCCTCACCTCGGGGGCAGGCGTCTCTTGTGGCCTCGCCCTGGCCTTGCGCGGCGGCCGGGTGGCCTGTGTCGAGGCGTCCTCGGCCAATCTTGAGGGCCTGCCGACGGTTCTCGGGCTGGCCCAGCGCCTCGGCGCCCCGGTCGTTTGCACCCCGGCGCCGGCCGGAGGCTCCGCGTTGGCCGCTGCCGCGATTGCCGCGCACACCGCCATCACCCGCGCCAAGGCCGAGGAGCGGATCGCCGAGACACTGCGGAATGGTCATTTTCATCGGGCGGCCGACGGTGACGTGCTTGCGGTTCATGGCTTTTCCTATCCCCGTCACCTTGGCGGTCCGCTCTATCAGGCAGGACTGCTCCAGACGAAGGAGCCGCGCCGATGACCGACTTCTTCGGCCTGGACGTCCCATTTCTGCGCCACTGCTCCATCCGGGGCATCGACCGGGGAGAGGGCTGGACGCTGTCGGCGGTGGACATCGAACCCCACCACCACAACAGCCACGCCAGTGGTCACGGCGGCCTGATCATGACCTTGCTCGACGTTGCCATGGGCAGCGCCGCCCGCCTGTCCGACCCGTCCTCCACGGGCGCCATTACACTGAACCTGCAGACGACCTTCCTGCGTCCCGCCATGGGCCGCGTGCTGTGCCGGGCAAGGGTGCTCAGCCAGGCGGCGCGCACGGTCTATTGCGACGCCGAGGTCACGGACGAGCAGGGTTCCCTGCTCGCCCATGGCACCTCAACCTTCATGCTCGTGACGCGAAACCAATCCTGACTGGGCATTGGGGACCGGAGCGGCAACGCTCCGGTTGAACACCCAGGCCAGCAGGATGGCCGGCAGACCGGTCGCCGCCCCAAGGATCAGAAGCTCCCCGTTGCTCAGGGGCACCGCGCCGCCACCGGGCACGGCGACGCACAGGCCGGACACCAGCAGCCCCGCCCTGATCGGCCACTGGAACAGGCGGTTGACGCACAGGTCGCCGACCACCACCAGATACCCCTGCATGGCCGAGGCAAACAGCGTCACGCCGACCAGCGCCTGCGCCACGGCCGCGGCGACTGCGGTCCACTCCCCTTGGCCGATCAGCGCCGGATTGAGCACGAACAGGAACGGGATGAAGTAGATCACGCTGCCCAGCCGCATCGCCTGGAGGCCGGTTTCCATCGGCCGTGCCCCTGCCAGCGTCGCGGCGGCGAAGGCGCCCAGGGCGACCGGCGGCGTGATGAAACTCAGCATTCCCCAGTACAACAGGAACAAGTGCACCGCCATGGGGTTCAACCCCGCCCCCTGGATCAACGCCGGGGCCAAGGCCACCGCCAGGAAGATGTAAGCCGCCGTCACGGTCATCCCGATGCCGAGCAGGAAGCAGGTGAACGCCCCCATCAGCAGCAGGCCCAGCGTGCTGCCCCCGGCCAGATGAATGAGGTCGTTGGAAATGGTGCCCGACAGGCCGGTCATGGACAGGGCGCCAACCAGCATGCCGATGGCCGCAAGAATGGCGATCAGTTCGGCAAACAGCTTGGCCGAGGCCGACAGCATCCGGCCGACATGGCGCCAGGACCAGCGGTGATAGGGCAGGATCTGGTTGATGACCAAAAGCAATGCGGTGGCGTAGAAGGGGGCGACCGCCTCGCGCTGCATGTAAATCATCATCCACACCAGCAAGGCGAACACGAAGATGAAGTACCAACCTTCCTTCAACGTCTTGCGGATGCTCGGCAGCTCCTCGCGCGGCAGCCCCTTGAGATTGTTCTTGCCGGCGTAGGCGTCGATCTGGATGAACAGGCCGAGAAAGTACAGGACCGATGGCACGATGGCGGCCATGGCGACGGCCGAATAGGGCACTTCCAGGAACATCGCCATGACAAAGGCGGTGGCGCCCATGACGGGCGGCATCAGGACGCCGCCGGTCGAGGCGCAGGCCTCCACACCGCCGGCAAAGGACCGGCTCATGCCGACCCGGCGCATGGCGGGAATGGACAGGACGCCGGTGGTCATCACGTTGGTGATGACACTGCCGCTCATCGACCCCATCAGGCCGCTGGAGAAGATCGCCACCTTGGCGGGGCCGCCGCGCACATGGCCCAGCAGGGCGAAGGCCAGGTTGATGAAGAACCGCCCGCCGCCGGTCATCTGCAAGGCGACGCCAAACACCAGGAAGCCGATCACCAGCCCGGCGAAGGCCTGCAACGGCACGCCCATGATGCTCTCGGTGCTCATGGTGTGGTAGATGGCCGCCTGTTCGAGCGTCGAGGGGAAAGCCTGAATCGGACCCGGCACAATGTCGGCAACCAGCGGGTAGAACGAGAACAGTCCGGCGATGAGGGCGATGGGCCAGCCGCCGGCCCGGCGCGCCGCCTCGATGACCAGGGCCCAGAGCAGGTAGCTCATCCACACCGCGTCAGGTGGAGCGGAAAACGCCCAGCCGCGTTCAAGAATCGATTCCGCGCGATAGACGAAGTACCCGCACACCACCAGGGTCGCCAGGCAAAGCGCCAGGTCGTACCACGGCACCTGCGTGTGGGACGCCCGTTTGTGGGCAGGCCACAGCAGGAACACCAGCGGCAGCATCATGGCGACGACAAGGTAATAGAACTGCGTCTCAAGCAGGGGCGCCCCGAACGCCTTCAGGTTGAACAGGAACTCGATACTCAGCAGGATCAGCAGGCCGGCGACGGTGCCGGGAACGAAACCCATGATGCCGGTCAGCTCGCGGACGCCGCCAACCTGCTCCTCCTGCTCGTCTTGCGCGGGAACACCCATTTCTGCCTCTTTTCGGGATAGTAGGAAGGGTCAGGCCGGGGCGCCCGCAGCTTGCAGCTCGCGCGCCCCGGCCAATCGGCGTCGCCCGCGTTTAGCGGAAGACGGGCTTCATGCCAGCCCCTTCGAGCGCGGTCGCACGCGCCTTCATCCATGCCGCCTGGAACGCCTCGGCATCCTCAGGCGGATTGGCTGCCTTGAACGCCTGCCACGTTTTCATGAGCAGGTCCTGACGCGCGATCAGGCCGTCCTGGTGCGCCTGCATGTCGTCGGTCCAGATACCCTTTTCCTTGAAGAAGCGGATGGCGCCCTCGTGGAAGGGGATCACCCACTTCATGTTCTGATGCTCCAGCGCATAGCCGGCGGCACCGGGGGCGCTGTCCTTGAAATCGGCGAAGTTCTCGTTCATCGCGCTGATCAGGCCATACGCGGTGTCGGCGCTGAGGTCCTGGTTCGCGATCAGGATGGGATAGGGGTAGCTGGCCCCGGCGTAGGGGGTGTCGGCGCTGATACCACCGGCGCCGGACGTCACCTTGTGCGGCTGGAAGTACGGCGCGGCATCGGTCAGACGCTTCCACCCCTCGGCATCGTTGGGGTCCAACGCCGGCCAGGCGATCCCGCGCGGGCTGCTCGCCAGTTGCTGGGCCGGGGGCGTGACGGTGGTGGTGAAGGACGCGTCCGCCTGTCCGGCGATGATGCCGTCGAAAGACTTGGCATAGCCGGGGAAGTCCACCCGTTCGACGTCGTCCCAGGTCAGCCCGCCGAACGCCAGATAGGCCTCGGTGCCCTTGTTGAGGGCGTCGTCGCCGCGCACATAGGCCACCCGCTTGCCGCGCAGGTCGGCCGGGGTCTTGACGTCGATGTCACCGGCCGCGGCAAGGGCGAGGCCGAACGACGCGATGGACGTGGTGATGACGCGCACCGGCTGCGGCCCCCAGTCGGCGTCGGCAAACATCATCACGCCTTCGGACCCGAAGTAGCTGGCGATGCCGCAGGCGCACATATCGACACGCCCCCCCTTCAGCGGGGTCATGCGCGACACGTCGTTGTCGCCCGGCAGCACGCGCAGCGACGTCCCGTACTTGTTCTGGAGCATGTTGCCGATGGCCACAGCCTGGGCGTAGCCGCTGGAGTTGGTGCCGTACGCCGTCCAGGCAAGGGTGCCCGGCAGCTTGACCTCGGCAGCGCCGGCGGTTCCGGCCATGGCGACGAAGGCGGCCAAGGCGCCAGCGTAAAGAATGGGGCGCATACGCATGTGGTGTTTCCTCCTGGATCGTTCTGTTGTTTTGTTGGTTGCTGGAATGGCGGCACCGTCGGCTCTTCAGGCGCGTTCGATGACCATGGCGAGACCTTGGCCGACGCCGACGCACAGGCTGACGACGGCGTAGCGCGCCTGACGCCGCTCAAGCTCCCGCGCCGCCGTCAAGGCGAGGCGGGCGCCCGAAGCCCCGAGCGGATGCCCCAGGGCAATCGCGCCGCCGTTGGGGTTGACGCGGCTGTCCGAGACGTCCAGGCAGAGGACCTTGAGGCAGCCGAGCACCTGGGACGCGAAGGCCTCGTTGATTTCGATGAGATCGACGTCCGCCAGCGTCAGGCCGGCGCGGTCGAGAGCCTTGGGGATCGCGGCCCCCGGCCCCACGCCCATGATGCGCGGCGGCACACCGGCGGCGGCGGACGACAGGATGCGTGCCATCGGCGCCTTCCCGGCCTTTTCACCAACAGTGCGGTCGCCGATCAGGAGCGCCGCCGCCCCGTCGTTGAGGCCCGAGGCGTTTCCGGCGGTGACCACTCCGCCTTCGAACAGCGGCTTCAGGCGGGCCAGGGTTTCGCCCGTGGTGTCGGGGCGGGGATGCTCATCGGCATCGACCATGACCGGCGGCGTCCTGCGTCCCGTGGGGACTTCCACCGGGCAGATTTCGCCGGTAAAGAAACCGCTTTTGCGGGCCTCCTCGGTGCGCTGCTGGGAGGCCAGTGCGAAGGCGTCGGCGTCGTCGCGGGATATGCCGAACTCGTGGGCGACGTTGTCGCCGGTCTCCGGCATCGAATGCCCGCCATGGGCGGCGACGAACCGGGGGTTGGGGAAGCGGGCGCCAATGGTGGTGTCGTAGAGACGCGCGTCGCGGCTGTAGGGGCTTTCGGCCTTGCCGAGCACGAACGGCGCCCGGCTCATGCTCTCGACGCCCCCGGCCAAATACAAGGCCCCTTCCCCGGCGGTGATCGCCCGCGCGGCGTCGATGATCGCCGCGAGGCCGCTGGCGCAAAGGCGGTTGACCGTCTGCCCCGGCACGCTGTCGGGGAACCCGGCGAGAAGGGCGGCAAAGCGGCCGATGTTGCGGGAGTCCTCCCCGGCCTGGGTGGTGTTGCCGACGATGACGTCCTCGATGGCGTCGGCCGGCCAGGGATTGCGCTCCACCAGTGTCCGCATCACTCCGGCAACAAGGTCATCGGGGCGAACCGCCGCCAGGGCGCCGCCGTGGCGGCCAAAGGGCGTGCGCAGACCGTCGTAGATATAAGCGTCAAGCATCGGTCAAATCTCTTCGGCAAGCAGGGACAGATTGAGGTGGGCCCGGCGGCGCAGCCACGCGCTGGGGCGATAGCGCGGATCGGCGGTCGTCCGGTGCAGGGTGTCGAGCAGGTCCAGAAGCACCGTCCCGCCGATCCTGTCGCCCCAGTCCAGCGGCCCGGCCGGATAGGCGAGGCCAAGGGTGACGGCGCGGTCGATGTCGGTCGGCGTCGCGATGCCCTGCTGGGCGATCTCGCAGGCAATGTTGATAATGTGGGCGACCACCCGCTGGGCGATCATCCCGGCGCTGTCACGCACCATATCGACCGGCACGCCGTCGGCGGCAAACAAGGCGCCCGCGCGCTCGGCCCACTCCGGCGTCAGGGCCGGACTGGACATCAGCACCCTCCGCCGGTCCATGGGGAACAGGGCGTCCACCGCCACCGTCCGCGCGGCGTCCAACCCCTGCGCCTGGACACAGGCTGCGGTGTCCTCCCCCAACGGCGTCACCACGATCAGGGCGTCGTCTTCGGGCAGGGACGCGGTGGAGACTTGGCCTCCGCACAGCCGGACGATCCCGGAAACCTTGTCGGCCAGATCCGGGCGGGCCGGACTGATCCACACGCGCCCGGCAGGCGCCGAGGTCCAGGTGCGATCGGCCACCCCTCGGGACCCGCCGCTTCCGCCCTCGCCATAGGAGTAGAAGCCTCTGCCGGTCTTGCGGCCCAGCAGCCCCGCCGCCTGCATGGTGCGCAGGATGGGCTGCGGCCGGTAGCGGGGCTCCTCGTAGTACTGGTGATAGATGGACTCCATCACCGGGGTGGAAACATCCAGGCCCGTGACGTCCAGCAACTCGAAAGGCCCCAGTTTAAAGCCCGCGCAATCGCGCAACACCCGGTCGATGACCGCCAGGGGGGCGATATTCTCGGCCAGGACCCGCAACCCTTCGGTCCCAAAGCCGCGACCGGCGTGGTTGACGATGAAGCCCGGCGTATCCTTGGCCCGCACGGCGGTGTGGCCCCAGGCCGTGGCCAAGGCGGCCAGACGGTCGCCAACCGGGGGAGCCGTCAACAGGCCGTCAACGACCTCCACCACCTTCATCAAGGGGACCGGGTTGAAGAAATGAAAGCCGGCCACCCGCTCCGGGCGTTGCAGTGCCGCCGCGATGGCGGTCACCGAAAGCGACGAGGTGTTGGTCGCCAGGATGGCCTCGGGCGCGAGCACGCGTTCCAGCGCCGCGAACAGGCCGCGCTTGGCGTCCAGGTTTTCGACGATGGCCTCGACCACCACTTCACAGCGCGCGAGGCCCTCCATGTCGGCCGCGACTTCCAGGCGCTCCATCGCCGCGTCGGCGGCTTGGGGCGCCAGCCGTTCCTTGGCAACCAGGCGCCCCCACGTTTCCGCCAGAACCCCGCGAGCCGTCGAGGCGGCATCCGGCCGAGCGTCATGCAGCACCACGCGGTACCCGGCCTGCGCCGCGACCTGGGCGATGCCGACGCCCATCTGGCCGCACCCGACAATGCCGATCATCCCTTCAAGCACTGGCTTGAACCTCCCCTGCCCTAAATAATGAACGGACTCGACAAGACCGCTGTGCAGACATAAAAACCAACATACGGACAAACCGTACCGAACAGCCTTCCGACTGTCAATTGCCATTGGACCGCGCTGCAGGCGCCCGTTCCACGAAATTGGCGAAGGACCGCTTTACCCGCGCATACTCTACGCTACCCACGCGCGACGGGAAGACGCCCGGGGCTGGAAACGGCTGCGGTGGGGTCTTGAGAACCAAGTTTCCGCAACGGAAAAGCCATACTTGAACACCGGACCATCATTCCGCAGTGCAGATGAAATGTCCATTTTTGTTGAGCGGCGCGGAAAGCTGTGCAAGGATCCGGTCCAGTTCGCCATGACCCTGTCGACCACACCGCACAACGAGGCTGCGCAATGTCCCTGCCCACCCCGGCAACAGTTCCCCTCAGCAGACTGCATCAGATTTTCGCGCAGTGGGTCGTTCACCGGCCGGACGCCCCGGCGCTGAGCGACGGTATGCGGACCCTGACCTACGCGGACCTGGACCGGGCGGTGAAGGGGACGGCCGACCGCCTGCGCGCACTGGGCGTGCGGCCGGGCGACCGGGTCGTGCTGGTCGCCGAGAACTGCGTGGCCCTGTGCGTCTCCGTCCTCGCCGTCAGCACGCTCGACGCATGGTCGGCCACCGTCAACGCGCGCGTCTCCACTCGGGAGATCGCCACCTTCCTCGATCATTCAGGAGCCCGCCGGGCCCTGTACTTCGATCAGGTGTCGCCGGAGGCCGGAACCCATGCCGACCACGCTGGCGCGGTCAGCCAGGACTTCCCGTTGATCGGCTCCGTTCGCATCGGACCGTTGGTCGAGACGGACCCTGAACCGGTCTACAGCGCGGCAGAGGATCAGGTGGCGGCCCTCGTCTACACCTCCGGCACGACCGGGGCCGCCAAGGCCGTGATGCTGACCCACCGCAACCTCATGTTCGTGGCCGAGAATTCGCTGCGCATGCGGCGCCTGGTGCCGGAGGACGTGGTGTATGGGGTGCTGCCCCTGTCGCACGTCTACGGGATATCCTCGCTGTTGTCGGCCACGCTGCTCAGCGGCGCCCACCTAATCCTGGCGCCGCGCTTCCGGGTCGAGGACATGGCGTGTTCCCTGGCCGAGGACGCCGTTTCCGTTCTGCACGGCGTCCCGGCCATGTACGCCCGCCTGGTCGACTGGGCCGAGCGCCAGCCCGAGGCCTTCCGCACCCCCGCCCTGCGGGTGGCGCAAGCTGGCGGGTCGCCGCTGACCGCGTCCGTCAAGGCGGGATTCGAGCGGCTGTTCGGGATTCCCCTGCAGAATGGCTATGGAATGACGGAGACTTCGCCGTCAATCTGCCAGACGCGCTTGGACGCTCCCCGCTCGGACTGCTCCGTTGGTCCGCCGATTCCCGGCATCGAGGTCATGCTGCACGACGCCACCACCCCCGAGGGCGCCGGACCGGAGGAGAGCGTGGGCGAACTGTGCGTGCGCGGCCCCAACGTGATGAAGGGCTACTACCGGTCCGAGGAAGCCACCCGGTCAGCCTTTCTGCGCGACGGCTGGCTGCGGACCGGCGACCTTGCCCGGATCGCTGGCGACGGCGCCGTCACCATCGTCGGCCGGGCCAAGGAAATGATCATCCGGTCGGGGTTCAACGTCTACCCGGTGGAGGTGGAGCAGGCTTTGAATGCGTATCCCGACGTGATCCAATCGGCCGTGGTCGGCAGGGAAATCGACGGCAACGAGGAAGTGATCGCATTTATCGAGGCTGTCGACGGCGACACCATTTCCATGGACGCCCTGAACGCCCATCTGCGGGAGAACCTTTCGCCCTACAAGGTGCCGTCGCGCATCGTCGTGGTGCCCCATCTGCCGGCCGCGCCCACGGGCAAGATTCTCAAGGGGGAATTGCGCCGCCTGGCGTCCGACCTGAACGCGCCGGAATGAAGCATCACCCCTGAAACTGGGCGCTGATGCAACCTGTTGTGAGAGGCCGTATAGTGCCGCTCAAAGGTGTATCACAAAGGGACGAATCGCGATGGACACGCAGGACAATGATGAGGTTGCGCCCAGCCCGCGCGGCAACGCAAAGGAAGACCGGCATTTCGTGACAGCCCTGGCGCGGGGCCTGGAAGTACTCTCCAGCTTCCGTTCAGGCGACCAGATCCTGGGAAATCAGGAGATCGCCGACGCTTGCAAGTTGCCCCGCTCGACCGTCACGCGCCTCACCTACACCCTGACCAAGCTTGGGTATCTGCACCTGGTGCCCAGCCTGGGAAAGTACCGTCTGGGGACCGCGACGCTCGCCCTGGGCAGCGCCATGTTGTCCAAGCTCGACGTCCGCCAGATCGCCCGTCCGCTGATGCAGGAACTGGCCGACGCCTCGCAGGCGATGGTGTCCCTGGGGGTGCGCGACAAACTGAGCATGATCTACGTCGAGAACTGCCGCAGTCACGCCGCCCTGACGCTCAGCCTGGACATCGGCTCGCGCATTCCCATCGGCACCACCGCCATGGGCCGCGCCTACCTGGCCCTTTGCCCGGACACCGAACGGCGCGAACTGATGGAGCGCATCCGCGAACTTGACGAAATCGCGTGGCCGCGTATCGACACCGGCATCCGCAAGGCGATCACCGACTTCCAGGAAATCGGATGCTGCACGTCCTTTGGCGACTGGCAGAAGGACGTTCATGCGGTGGCCGTCGCCTTCCAGCCAGGGGAAGGCTTGCCGCTGATGTCCATGAACGTGGGCGGCCCGGCCTTCAGCCTGTCGCCGCAGTACCTTCTGGATGAAGTTCGCCCGCGCCTGATCGAAACCGTCAACCTCATCATGGGGCGCGTCGGGCGGGGCTGACCCGGTCCCGCCGACCGCCTGCCGTTCTTCGGAGATCCCACCATGTTCAAGCATCTGCTCGTTCCCACGGACGGCTCGTCCCTGTCCGAGGACACAGTAAGGCGGGGCATCGCCTTTGCCGCCGAAGTCGGCGCGCGCATCACCTTCTTCCACAGCCAGCCCGAGCCGCCGCCCCCGATCTATGGCGACAGCCTTGGCGTAGATCCTGCCGACCTTCTTGGTCCCGAGCGCTCGGCCCGCGCCACGGCGACGCTGGCCGAAGCCGTTCTTGGACGGGCAAAGGGCGCCGCAGAGGCCGCTGGCGTCACGGCGGACGCCGTGACCGAGGTCACGGACTCCCCCTACATCGGCATCATCGCGGCGGCCGAGCGGAACGAGTGCGATATTATCTTCATGGCCTCTCACGGCAGGCGCGGGATCACCGGGCTTCTTCTGGGCAGCGAAACCCAAAAAGTCCTGACCCACAGCAAAATCCCGGTCTTGGTCTATCGGTAGTGACCGGCTCCCTGGAACGTCGCGCCTGAAGTCTGAATCGACGGAGTGAACCGGCCCGGGTTTGCCGGAGGCTCCAACTCCAGAGTAGGATGGAGCCATCATGAGCAAGACGACGAACAAGTTTTCCCCGGAAGTCCGTGAGCGGGCGGTGCGGCAGGCCAACGAGATCCTGCGCAAGGCGAGCGCGTATTTTGCGCAGGCGGAGCTCGACCGCCGGTTCAAGCCATGATCGCCTTCATCGACGAGCAGCGCCAGGCGCACGGGGTCGAGCCGATCTGCAGGGAGCTGCCGATCGCCCCGTCCACCGACTACGACCATAGCGCCAAGCAGGCCGGCGGGCATCATCCGCGGCAAGGAGGTCAGGACGACGGTCAGCAACACGGCGCTTCTGTGCCCGCTGGACCGGGTCAACCGCCAGTTCCGGGCACCGGCGCCCAACCGGCTGTGGGTCTCGGACTTCACCTACATGGCGACGTGGCAGGGCTTCGTCTACGTCGCCTTCGTCATCGATGCCTTTGCGCGGTCCATCGTCGGCTGGCGGGTCAGCCGCACCGCCCACGCCGGCTTTGTGCTGGATGCACTGGAGCAGGCTGTCCATCAGCGCCGTCCCACCAAGGGCGGCGGGCTCGTCCACCATTCCGACCGCGGGTCGCAGTACCTGTCCATCAAGTACACCGAGCGCCTCGCCGAGGCCGGGATCGACCCTTCGGTCGGCAGCGTCGGTGACAGCTACGACTGTGAGACTATGCAGGCAGTCTGGGAAGCCTGACCCGTGCTTACGACTGACCCGGTGTCATGGCATTGATTTGTCGGCCCTCCAGGCTGCGCCCGGAGGCACTGGGAGTCGTGACTTGATAGGAGCCTGAGGGAGTGCCGTCCCGTCACAGTCCTGTCCGCTCGCAGAACGCCTTCTGGCTCCACCTGCCTGGAGGACCTTTATGCAAGATATCACATCCGAAACCATCGCCATCGGCGTCGATACCCATAAGGACGTTCATGTTGCCGTCGCCATCAGCGGTCTGGGCGCCCGGCTTGCTACCGCATCCTTTCCGGTTACGAGCCAAGGCTACCGGCAACTCGTGGCGTGGGCTACCGGATACGGTGCCGTGCATGCCTTTGGCATTGAGGGTACCGGGTCCTATGGCGCCGGTCTTGCCCGGGCGCTCAGCGCCATGGGCTTGCATGTCGTCGAGGTCGGCCGGGTCAACCGGCAGCTCCGTCGTCGGCATGGCAAGACCGACACCGTCGATGCCGAGTCTGCTGCGCGGGCCGTGCTGGCTGATGATGTCGATGCACAACCCAAGTCAGGAGACGGCGCGGTTGAGATGATCCGTCATCTCAAGATCTCAAGATAGCTCGCGATACTGCTGTCAAGGCCCGGACCCAGGCAATGGTTACGCTCAAGCCTGGAACTCCCGCTCGGTGACGATTCGCCAGGGAATCCCCTTACCGGTCCAGTAGAGCCGCTCCATTTGCAGCTTTTCCAGGGGCCGCCGCTTGTCGAGTTCCGCCGCTGGTTTCACCGCCAGGGCTTCCACGGCAAGCTGTCCGTTCCGCAGCACATCCACCACGAAATCCGTCGTCATCACGAGTGGCGTCTTGGAGGCAACGTCCTGGGGATGCCGGACCCCCAGCGTGTCTGCAATACGGGCGGTAATGACGCGGTCGAGAGGAAACTGTTCCCGAATGTCGAGGACAGCGTCGCACCATTCCAGGTGCAGGAACAGCCGCCACTCAATGTCAGAGAGAAGATGATGAATGCGGCCGGTCTTGCGGCTGAAGACCCGATGCTCCCGCCCACTTGACGGCACGTCCTGAATGGTCAGCCAGGGCTTATAGTCAGCGCAACGTCCAACCCCGCGCCCTTCCTTAAGGAAGCGGGCGACCTTGGGTTCATCAAACGACGTCTTGCGGCGGGCCATGGCGGAAGCTCCGAAGGGCGCCTTCCGCTCATGATACGCCCGCTACCTGCGATGGCAAGTCGCGCGATCGGGATGAGACGTTGATATAAGAGATGAGACTTTATTATTCATGATGACACTTTATTATTTTCCATCAATTTATTTTCCACCATAAAAGTTCTTTACTGCGGGACGGCTAAGCCGCTGATATTTCTTGGATGAACATCCGACATGAAACTGAAGATCGTTACTCATGACGCCTGAGCAGTTTTAGACGCCCTAAGAATCATACAACAAAGTATGTTACTATCTAGCGCTCTCTGTTCTTGTCGCCGACCCACCAGGACGAACGCCACCACAGGAGTTCCAGAATCGCCCGTTCCCGGCCATCGAATGGGCCGCCGCCATTGGGGCATCGAGAACCGCAACCATTATGTCCGTGATGTCTCATACGGCGAGAACAAAAGCCGCATCGGCGACAACCCCGGCATCGTGGCCCAAGCTCGCAGCTTCGCCCTCAACATCCTACGCAAAAACCGCGTCACCAACGTGGCGCAGGATATCTGGAAGGGGCGCTCTCAACCTCGATCACTTCCTGGCCTACAAGGCGATTTGATAGCGTTGAGCAGCCCTGGGAG
>LAEA01000138.1 GCA_000961745.1 Rhodospirillaceae bacterium BRH_c57
GTCCCAAGGTGACGGTGGGGGTGGCGGTCGCGGCCGTGCTGCGCGGCCCCCTGGCGCCCGCCGTGGCCGAGGCCGAACGCATCCTTGGCCATCGGCTGGAAGTGGTGGAACGGGCGGCCGGCGAGGGACTCGACGTCAGCAACGGAACCGGACGATGAACGACCACGACGATTCGGAAAAAAGCCGCCTGGAACGTGTGCGGGTGGGCGCTGCGGCCTGCCCGATCTGCAACGCGACGATCAGCAATTCGCCGGACAGCGCCCGCTATCGCCCCTTCTGCTCGCGCCGCTGCGCCGACGTGGATCTGCACCGCTGGCTGGGTGGCGTCTACAGGATGCCGACCAACGAGGTTCCCGATCCCGACCTGCTGGAGGCCGAATTGCGCATTGGCCAAGTGGGGGGCCAGCAGCAAAATGAAGAAGACTGAAAAAATCTTTCAGGAGGGGCTGGACAGCCCCAAAAATATCTCCTATAAGCGGCCTCCCAACGCGCACAACGCCTTCGCCCAGGTAGCTCAGTTGGTAGAGCACGGCACTGAAAATGCCGGTGTCGGTGGTTCGAATCCGCCCCTGGGCACCATGATCCCCCGGACCCTAAAGGTCTGGGGGATTTTTCTTTTGGCGCCCCTACCTCCCGCACCGCCCAAACCCGCCCATCAGGGTAGGCCCCATTCATTTTTCTCTGGAAATACACCAGTCTGCATATTAGAAGACGCTTAACAACGGGGAGGAAGCCTCAATTCCGGGAACTGGGATGAGAGCTTCCATATGACGACGAACAAAATTGACCGGCGCGCTTTTCTGAAGCTGTCGGCTGCGGCGGCCGCCCTTTCCGGGGTGACGCTGGGGTCCGGTGCCCATGCGGCGCCGGTCAGCACGAATGCGCGCATTGTCGTGGCCGGTGCCGGCGCGGCGGGCGTGGCCATGGCCTCGCAGCTTCGGCGGCGCCTGGACGGGGCCTCGATCACGGTGATTGATGCCAAGACCACGCACTGGTTCCAGCCGGGTTTCACGCTGGTCGCGGCTGGCATCTGGGACACCAGCCGGGTGCAGGTGGAAAACGCCGCCTACATGCCCGATGGCGTGGAGTGGATCAAGGAGCAGGTGGCCGCGTTTGCCCCCGACTCCAACACCGTGACGACGTCCGGCGGGCGGACGGTGCCCTATGACTACCTGATCGTCGCCACCGGGCTCATCCTCGACTATGAGCGTATCGAGGGCATGGAGCGGTCGCTGATCGGCCAGCACGGCATCACCTCGATCTACGCCGGGCCGGAGGCGGCGCGGGCGTCGTTCGAGGTCATGGACGATTTCGTCGGCAAGGGCGGCGAGGGCGTGTTCCTGCGTCCGCATACCGAGATGAAGTGCGCCGGCGCGCCCCTCAAGTTTACTTTCCTGACCGAGGACCGCGCCCGTCTGCGGGGCCGCCGCGACTCTGTGACCCTGAACTACTACGCCCCATTCACCAACCTGTTCGCCGTGCCCCCGGTGCACACCAAGGTCGAGCAGTTGTTCACCGAACGCGAGATCGGGTTCCACTACAAGCACACCCTGCGGGCCATTGATCCGGCGCGCAAGGTCGCCACCTTCGAGACGCCTGAGGGCATGAAGGAGGTCGGTTGGGACCTGCTGCATCTGGTGCCGCCCATGCGCGCCCCCGACGCCGTGCTCAACAGCGCCCTGCCGTGGCAGGACGGCCCGCTGGCGGCTGATGGCTGGATCGAGGTGGACAAGTCCAGCCTTCAGCACAAGCGGTTCGCCAACGTATTCGCCATTGGCGACATCGCCGGGGTGCCCAAGGGCAAGACGGCGGCCAGCGTCAAATGGCAGGTGCCTGTGGTGGCCGAAAACCTCACCGCGCTCATCACCGGCAAGGACATGACCGCCGTCTACAACGGCTACACCTCCTGTCCGATGGTGTCGGGCTATGGCCGGGCCATGCTGGTCGAGTTCGACTACGAAAACCGGCTGACCCCGTCCTTCCCGTTCATCGACCCGCTCAAGGAACTGTGGGTGTCGTGGACGATCGAGGAGCAGGCCCTCAAGCCCGCCTACCTCGCCATGCTGCGCGGCCACGGTTGAGAGGAGTCCTGAGTCATGAAGACGTTTGATATCGTTGCCGTTTACGTGATGTTCCAGGAAATGGTCGGGGCCGGGCTGGTGCTCGTCCTCATCGCCCTGGCGTTGCTGTTGGCCGTGGTCGGCCTCCTCGCCCTGCGCCGGGCGCTGAAGGCCGGGACGTTCGCCCGTCAGGCCCGCTTGCCGCTGGTCGTCGGGGTCGCCGTGTGGGGCCTTGCCGTGCTGGTCCTGCCCGGTATGACGTTCGGCTCCCTGGGGCGCCTCAGCGGGCCGGTCGATTGGTCCATCCTGCTGGTCATGGGCTTCGCCCCGGCTCTCGCGCTGGCGGCGGTGGCGTTCAGTGTGGTGGTGTTTACTGGCATAGGCGAGCGACGCGGTTGAGGGGATAGGGTCGCTGACGCGAATGGGTTGCCACCCATACCCGCCTTTTTTCTTTTTTTGAAGAAACAAAAGGGGTTCGGGACTTGCCCCGAGCGGGTACGGGCGGCAGCCCGTCTTTCTTTGTGCTCAAAATAGAAACAATCATGTTCCAACCAGCCGGATTGCAGCGGCATCAGGAAACAGCCATCTTGGTGTTCAGACGGTCAACTGGAGAACGACCATGAGCACCTTGCGATCTGTTGTTTCCACCGCGCGCGGCCGGGCGACGTCCGATGGCGCCGGGGTTCGCCTGACCCGCGTTCTGGGCCATGGGACCGAGGCGGGCATTCTCGACCCCTTCCTGATGCTCGACGAGTTCGGGTCGGTGAAGGGTGCGGACTATGTGGGCGGCTTCCCGGACCATCCGCACCGGGGCATGGAAACCGTAACCATCATGTTTGATGGGCGGATGCGCCATGGCGACAACAAGGGCAACGGCGGCGTGATCGGGCCGGGCGGCGTGCAGTGGATGACCGCCGGACGCGGCATCGTGCACTCCGAGATGCCCGAGCAGGAGGATGGCCTGCTGCGGGGTCTTCAGTTGTGGGTCAACCTGCCGCGTGTCCAGAAGATGGCGACGCCGGGCTACCAGAACCTTGCGGCCGAGGATATCCCCGAGGCGGCGTTGCCGGGCGGCGGGCGGGTCCGCGTGATCGCCGGGCGGTTCGCCGGAGTGGCCGGGGCGGCGGGTGGAATTGCCGCCGATCCGCTGCTGCTCGACGTGCACCTGGGGCAGGGTGAAACCGTCGAGGTCGCGGTGCCCGAGGGCCATACGGCGTTCGCCTATATCGCTGATGGCGCGGTGCGGCTAGGTGGTCAGGACCTGACGGCGGGAACGCTGGCGGTCTTGGGCGACGGCGACGCGGTGGCGGTGGAAGGCACCACCAGCACCCGCCTGTTGATCGCCGCCGCACGCCCCCTGAACGAGCCGATTGCCTGGCACGGCCCCTTCGTGATGAACACGCAGGAGGAAATCCGGCAGGCCATCCGGGACTATCAGGAAGGGCGCTTCTGAACCATCTCCGTCAGGAACGCAGCCACGGGGCCGGTGACACGATCCATCGTGCCGTTGGCCCCGTGGTCCACGTCGGGCAATTCGATCAGGCGGCAAGTGTTGGCGTCGGCGCAGGACAGCAGCATCCGCGCATCACTCACCGGCACCGCCATATCGGCCGTGCCGTGGCCGAGCAGCACCGGACAGCGCACCTTGGCGATGGTCACCATGGGCGCGATGTCAGCGAAGCGGTGGCCGATGGCGATCTCGACCACGCGGTTGACCAGCCAGCCGAGGGGAACGTAGGGGATGCGGCCGCGCGCCATGATGCGCCGCATGACCTCCTCGGGGTGGGCGAAGGCGGCCAGACTGACGCAGGCGGCGATGTCATCACGCCGGGATGCGCACAGCAGGGCGGCGGCCGCACCCACCGAATGACCCACGATGGCGATGCGCGCCGGGTCGATGTCGGGACGGGCGCGCAGGGCATCGACGGCGTGGGACAGGTCTTCCGCGAACTTCGGCATGGACGACGATCCGTCGCCATCGCTGCGCCCGTGGTTGCGGGCATCAAGGAGCAGCACGGCAAAGCCGGCGGCGTGGAGGGGTGGCGCGAACGGCAGCATCATTTCGGCATTGGCGCCCCAGCCGTGCAGGATGACGACAGCGGGAGAGGGGGCCACATCCTCGGCCGGGATGAACCACGCGAACAGGCGCTTGCCGCGCGTGGTTGTCAGGCTCAACGTCTCGAACGGCAGGCCAAGGTCGGCGGGGCTGCCGGTCTCGCGCTCGCGCGGCGCCCGGAACCCCACATAGACGGCGGCCACGAAGGCGGCCGCCCCCAGCACGACACCGCCGGCCAGCCACGCCAGCAGAGTCATCCCATCACGTCCTTGCGGCTGACGTCCCGCCAGCGGCCCGGCGCCAGGTTGCCCAACGCCAGATGCCCGATGGCCACGCGGACCAGCCGCAGGGTCGGGAAGCCGACGGCGGCGGTCATGCGGCGGACTTGGCGGTTCTTGCCCTCGGTCAGGACCAGACGCACCCACGCCGTGGGGATTTCCTTGCGGAACCGGATGGGCGGGACGCGTGGCGGCAGATCGGGCTCGTCCTCGATCAGGTCGGCCTGACAGGGCAGGGTGCGGTGGATCTTGCCCCCGATGCGCAGGTCCACCCCGCCGCGCAGGGCGGCCAGGGCGGCGGCATCGGGCACCCGCTCGACCTGGGCGAGGTAGGTGCGGGGATGGCCGTGGCGGGGTTCAAGCACGCGCTTGATGAACGGCCCGTCGTTGGACAACAGCAGCAGTCCCTCGCTGTCGCGATCCAGGCGCCCGACCGGATAGACTCCACCCGGCAAACCGAACTCGGCCAGAGTACGCTGTCCGGGTTCCTCGGCCGTGAACTGGCTGAGGACGTCGAACGGCTTGTGAAACGCGATGATGCGGGGGGAGGAGTCGGGCGTTGGCATGGGCCGTTGTAGGCGCGTCGCCGCCCTCAGGTCAAGGCGGGGAAAAGGGCCGGCGGGGTCGTTTTGGTGGGAGGCCCAAACGATCCCGCCGGCGGGAGAGCACGGGGGGAGGACCCGGCTCCATCTCGAAAACTGGCTCGGAAGCTTGGGATAGGCTTAGTTGGCGGTGACCATGCGTCGGATCTCGTCGGCGTGGCGCTTGGCCTGGGGGGCGTTCTCGAACTGCTCGACCAGGGCCTGCCGGCCGTTCTGGTCCACGCGGTACACGCCCCAGCCCTGCTGCTCTTCACCAACGATGCGTCGAAAAATGTAAACCGTCATGTCTCTGCGCCTTTTGCATCGGCTCCCCGGACGTGGGGGACCCCGTTTGCCTTGCTCTCGTCATAATGCTTCAGGGTAGTAACTTTGTTCCGTAGGGATATTATCCGGTTTGGTGAGGGCATTACATACCTCAATGGGTCTGTCCCTCAAGACGGCAAAGGTATAACCACTTTAGAGATCTTGTCTTTAGTGGTGCAGTATTGGACCAATGGGTGGTTCGTGTAGGGCGTCAGGGGTGCGGAATAGGGTGTTTTCGACTCTGCAAGGGCGGGACTTAAAACCGTCATCATGATGGCTTGACCTCTTCGGCTGACGCGCGCACCGTTTCAGAACATCCCCCAAAACGACCGGAACAGCCCATGCCCGTCTCGACCTCTTCACCCGCCCCGACCTCTTCCAACATTAACGATCTCGACTCCTTGTGGATGCCGTTTACGGCAAACCGCCAGTTCAAGAAGGCGCCGCGTTTCCTGGTCGCGGCTGAAGGGATGCACTACACGGCAGCGGACGGGCGGGAAATTCTCGACGGCGCGGCCGGGCTGTGGTGCGTCAACGCCGGGCATGGCCGGGCCCCAATCACCAGGGCCATCCAGGAGCAGGCCGCGCGCATGGACTATGCGCCGCCGTTCCAGATGGGGCACCCGGCGGCCTTTGAACTGGCCGCTCGGCTGGCCCGCCTGATGCCCGAGGGGTTGGATCATGTGTTCTTCACCAACTCGGGCTCGGAAAGCGTTGATACGGCGCTCAAGATCGCCCTGGCTTACCACAAGGCACGCGGCGAGGGCGGCCGCACCCGCCTGATCGGGCGCGAGCGCGGTTATCACGGGGTTGGCTTCGGCGGCATTTCGGTCGGCGGTATGGTGGCCAACCGCAAGGCCTTTGGCGCCCAGTTGCCCGCCGTGGACCACCTGCGCCATACCCACCAACCCGACCTCAACGCGTTCAGCCGGGGCCTGCCGGAGCACGGGGCGGACCTGGCCGACGATCTGGAGCGCTTGGTTGCCCTGCATGGGGCGGAAACCATCGCCGCCTGCATCGTCGAACCGGTGGCCGGCTCAACCGGCGTGTTGCTGCCGCCCAAGGGCTATCTGGAACGCCTGCGGGCGATCTGCGACCGCCAGGGCATCCTGCTGATCTTCGACGAGGTCATCACCGGGTTCGGCCGCCTGGGGGCGCCGTTCGCCATGGATGCCTTTGGCGTGGTGCCGGATCTGGTGACGGTTGCCAAGGGCCTGACCAACGGCGCCGTGCCGATGGGGGCGGTGGTGGTGCGCGACACGGTGCACGACGCCTTCATGCACGGGCCGGAGCACCTGATCGAACTGTTCCACGGCTACACCTATTCGGGCCACCCGCTGGCCTGCGCGGCGGGTCTGGCGACCCTAGACGTTTACGCCGAGGATAAATTGTTTGAGCGCGCCGGGGCGCTGTCGCCGGGGTGGCAGGACGCCGCCCACGCCCTGCGCGGGCTGCCCCATGTCATCGACGTGCGGGCCATGGGGCTGGTCGCGGGGATCGAGTTGGCGCCGATGGACGATGGCCCCGGAAAACGTGCGTTTGCGGCGTTCCTGGAGTGCTTCGCGCGCGGTGTTCTGGTCCGCACAACAGGCGACACCATCGCCTTGTCACCGCCGCTCATCATCGAGGACAGCCACATGGATCGGCTGTTTACGACGCTGTCGGACGTCCTCAAGACGTTGCCTTAGAGCGGCCTTAGGACGGTCTACGCCTTTCGAAGCCTTTTCCGTCTTTCCGGTTGCCTTTAAATGCAAGGTGCAACGGCCCACTTACAACGAACGTTCAGGGTGGGAGTCGGGCGCCGGAAGCACCAAACGGACCACATGGGCCTCATCAGGCTCCGGGACCTTGAAGCGGGTGCAAGGCGTTAATAAATCGGTCCTACGCAGTTTTATGCGTCGCCGGAGATTGTGGAATGTTTCGAGAGCCACTGCTGACGGTTCAGGAAGTCGCGGATCGCATGAAGGTCACCCCCCGCACGGTGGGCGACTGGATCCGTCACGACAAGTTGCGCGCCATCAAGGTGGGGCGCGACTGGAGGGTATCGGTAAAAGACCTGGAGTCCTTTGCCAACGCCCATGCCAACATCCCGTCACGGTTCGGCGGCGGCGGCGGCGGCGTTGGTGTGGGTGATACCGGCGAAGGGCACGGCAACGGTTCCGACGAGAGCAGCCGCCGGAACTGAGCCTGTCACGGTACGCCCGCATATGGCTCCTGAGCCTGCGCCATCCAAGAGCGGCACCCCCTCCCGGTGGGAGGAGGTGCCGTTGTTCGTTTCCCGCCCGCGTCGTCGTCGCGGGCGGGTGTTTATTTTTGGTGGAATGATTAGGAGGTACGGCCCACCGGCCCCACAATGCACCCGAGCTTCATGGCAGCCTGACCTTCAGACGAGCCGACCCTCCAGATCGTCCCGCCCTCCAGATCGCCCCGACCTTCAGACAGAAGGCTGGCGGAATGACGGCGGCAGATCGGGGGAAATCTGCCGCCCGA
>LAEA01000224.1 GCA_000961745.1 Rhodospirillaceae bacterium BRH_c57
CGCGCTGTCGGCGGCCTCGCGGGCGGTGTCCAGGCGCCCGGTCCGCAGGGCGAGTTCAGCGGCCATGACGCTGGCCCGCGCTCCGCCGGGGGTGTCCCCCGCCTGGGCAAACAGGTCAAGGGCCAGCGCCATGGCTGCGGCTGCGGCATCTTGGTTGCCGTGGCGTTCGTAAGCCACGGCATCGCGCAGGGTTGCGTGGGCTTGGTCCTGGAGCCGCGCCGCCGACGAAGCGGGTTTTATCGTGCCGGCCCGCAGCAGCGGCGACCGGCGCCGCCTCCAAGCCACCGCAAGGCGTGCGCGCAGTCCAAGAGGATTGAATCCCGGCAGAGCACCGCTTTCGTTCAGCATCTTTCCGCGCCCCTTCGATAGTTCCTGCACACATGGTGGTACAAGGACAACCAATGGAGCGCGGCCGCTGTTCCGGGGGCGTTGCCGTGGGGCCGGACACAGGAGGATTACCCCTGTCGGAGGTTCAGTCCCAATAGCGCATGGCGGCGCCATAGAGGGTGGCGAGGTGGTCGCGGGTGACCTCCTTGGGCGCCATGACGAGTAGGCGTTGCTGCTTCCATGCGCCATCGACCAGGGCGGGGATGTCGCCCTCGCCATAGCCCAGGGCCTTGAGGCCGCTGGGGATGCCGGTGGCCCGCATCATGTGTTCCAATTGACCGGCCAGGATGTCGCCGGCATCACTCAATCCGCCGCCGGTGGCCCCCAGCGCGCGGGCCGCCGTCAGGTGACGGCCGGGCGCGGTGTCGGCGGTGAAGCGGAAGGCGGCCGGGGCGTTGATGACCACCGACAGGCCATGCGGCACCATGCCGCCCTCATTCTCATAGCCGGTGGCGGTATAGCGGTGGTTCAGTCCGGCCACAGAGTAGGACATGGCGTGCGGAATGTGCACCCCGGCGTTGCCGAACGCCAACCCGGCGAGGGTGGCCGCGAAAGTCAGGTTGTCGCGGGCCTCGGTATCGGCCGGGTCGGTGACGGCGCGGACCAGATAGCGGCCGCCCAGTTCGATGGCCCTGAGCGCCCCGCCGTCGCTCCACGGGTTGGCCCCCTGGTAGGGCGGCCGGGTGAGGGGATCAGCCGGTGCCGGGCGGCTGGAGAACAGGCGGGCGGTATAGCTTTCAATGGCATGGGTCAGCACGTCGAACCCGGTGCAGGCAACCACGCCGGCGGGCAGGGAATAGGTTGCCGTGGGGTCCACCACCGCCTTGGTCGGGCGCAGGAACTTGGACGAGATACCGGTCTTCACCTGGCTTTCCACAAAGTCGAAGATGGCGACGGCAGTGGTTTCGCTGCCCGTGCCGGCGGTGGTCGGGCAGGCCAGGTGCGGCTTCAGCGGCCCCGGAACCGGCACGGCGCGGCCCAGTGGCGCATTCACGTAGTCCAGGAAGTCGGCCGGTGGGTAGGTGCTGTAGAGGTTGGCGGCCTTGGCCGTGTCGATGACCGATCCGCCGCCGACCGAGACAAATCCGTCAAACTTGCCCTCGGTGGCAAAGGCGGCGGCGTCGCGGAAGGAGGCGTCGGTCGGCTCGATGCGCACGCGGTCGAACACCACCACGTCGATGCCCGCCGCACGCAGGGCCTCCCGCGCCGTGGCGACCGGCGCGAGGGCGGCCAGGGTCGGATCGGTCACCAGCATGACGCGCTTCATGCCGAGCGCCACGGCGTCAACGCCCAGTTCGCGCAGGGCTCCCGCGCCGTACTTGAGGGCGACGGGATCGACGGTGAAGATGGTTTCCGGTGAGCCGGCCATGACGTTTGCCTCCTGTTCGTTATTGTCCGAACAGTGTCCGGCTCCTCTAGCGTAGGGTCAACACCGCCGTTCCCACCGGGCTCTCGACCTGGATGCGCAAGGGGAGGGCCTCGTCATCGGTGCTGAACAGAACGCGCAGGTGGCTGGACGCCCAGCCGCGCGCCTGCTTTGGCTTGAACCCAGCGACCGGCGTGATGGAGGCTGTGACCGGAATCACCTGATGATCGGTGCTGCCGATCCGGGTGGTCCGGGGCGGTTCGATGCTGGCGATGACGTCGATGCGGCGCTTGCCGTCAAAGACCGCCATCGTCACCCTGCCTTTGTGCCCACTGAGGACATGCTGGCGCAGGCCGATCAGGGCGGCGAGGGGGTCCACCGTGTCCTGCCGCAGGTGGGGGGCAATGGCGGTCTGGGGCTCGCCGTCCTCGAAGCCTTGGGCAAGCCCGGTCGAATCGTATTCTATGATGACGGCACCACTATCGTCGGATTGAACGAATCGCCGCTCGAAGACGGTCGGGCGGAGGTCAGCGGAGTCAGTTAAGGTGCCGCGTGTGTGCAACGCGGCCATCCAGTTGTACGCCCAACCGAGCAGGCCACGCGTGTTGATGTTCATATCGCCCCAATAGGCCTGGGAGTCGCCGCGCAGGGTCAGGGTCACGTCGGCCACATGCAGGCCGCCCCATGCGCCATGATAGCGCAGCGGCCCGGCCTCCAGCGGTGGAGGCGCAGGGTCCAGGGCGGCTTCCTGTGCCTGCGGCTCGGCTGCTGCGCGGGTGGGGGCGATTCCCTGCCCGGTTCCCGCCGCAAAGAGCAGTACAGCGCAAGCCATGGCGAACGTCCGGGTGCCGCACCAGCAAGACAGTCCGATCATTCGACCTCCAGAACCCGGTAAATCGGGTAGGATGGGTGGGCGGAATCCCTGCCCTTTCCTACCCTATGGTAATACTGAGGCGACATTTGGGATGCGACGAAGGTGGAATCCAGCCCTCAGCCACTTGGCAAATGTGGTCGGAACAGGCATGTTGGCTGCCATATTGTTGCAACGCAGAACTAATCATCGATAAGGGGTACGCCCAATGAAGATCGCCATACCGAAGGAGCGGCGCGCCGGAGAGGCGCGCGTGGCCGCTTCGCCGGACACGGTGAAGAAGCTCGTCGGCCTGGGCTGCGACGTTGTCGTGGAACAGGGGGCTGGTCTCGGCGCCGGCGTGACTGACGGGGACTTCACCTCGGCCGGCGCGACCATCGGCAACGATGCCGCCAGCACGCTGTCGGATGCCGACGTGGTGCTCAAGGTGCAGCGTCCGATGACCGCCGAAGAGGGAACCGACGAGGTCGCGCTCCTGAAGGAAGGCTCCGTGCTGATGTGCCACCTGATGGCACTGACCGAGCGCACGCTGGTTGACGCCCTGGCCGCCCGCAAGGTCACCGCATTTGCCATGGAACTGATGCCGCGCACCACCCGCGCGCAGTCCATGGACATCCTGTCGTCGCAGAACAACCTGGCTGGCTACAAGGCCGTCATCGATGCCGCCGCCGAGTTCGGCCGCGCGTTCCCGATGATGATGACCGCCGCCGGCACGGTTGCTCCGGCGCGCGTGCTGATTTACGGGGCTGGCGTGGCTGGTCTTCAGGCCGTGGCGACCGCCAAGCGCCTGGGTGCCGTGGTGTTCGCCACCGACGTGCGCCCGGCCACCAAGGAACAGGTCGCCTCGCTGGGCGGCAAGTTCGTGGTGGTTGACGAGGAGATGGAGAAGGAGGCAGAGACCGCTGGCGGCTACGCCAAGGAAATGCCCCCGGAATACTTCGTCAAGCAGAAGCAGATCCTCGGCGATCACCTGAAGAAGGCCGATATCGTCATCACCACGGCGTTGATCCCCGGCCGTCCGGCCCCCAAGCTGGTCACCGCCGAGCAGGTCGCCACCATGAAGCACGGCTCTGTCATCATCGACCTGGCGGCCGAAACCGGCGGCAACTGCGAACTGACCGAGGCTGGCAAGGTTGTGGAGAAGCACGGCGTGAAGATCGTCGGCTACACCAACACGCCGTCCCGTCTGGCTGGCGACGCCAGCACGCTGTTCGCCAAGAACCTGCTGAACTTCCTCATGCTCATGATCGACAAAGAGACCAAGAGCGTGAAAATCGACTGGGAAGACGACCTCGTGAAGGGTTCGCTGGTGACCCGCGATGGTTCCGTCGTTCATCCGATGCTCGCCAACGCCGGCTGACGGAAAGGAGAACTTTATGGACACCCAATCCGTGACTGAGGCCGCGAAGGCCCTGGCAGACAAGGCCGGTGAACTGGCCACCAATGCGCAGATCCTGGCCAACCAGGCCGCCGGCATGGCGGCCGAGGCCACTCCTGTCGCCGCAGGCGGGGGCAACGAGTTCTGGTTCCTGCTGACTGTGTTCGTGCTGGCCGTGTTCCTCGGCTTCTACGTGGTTTGGAGCGTCACGCCGGCGCTGCACTCCCCGCTGATGGGCGTGACCAACGCCATTTCCTCGGTGATCATCGTCGGCGCCCTGATCGCTGCCGGCCCCGAAGGCTTTTCCGGTTCCAAGGTGCTCGGCTTCTTTGCCGTGATGCTGGCCTCGGTGAACATCTTCGGCGGTTTCATCGTCACGCAGCGCATGCTTCAGATGTTCAAAAAGAAGCAGAAGTAAGGGGAGCCCGCACACATGACCGCGACCGGATTCACGATGGCGGCGTATATCGTCGCCGCCGTCTGCTTCATCCTCGCGCTGCGCGGACTCTCCCACCCGGAGACTTCGCGGCGCGGTAACATTCTCGGCATGGTCGGCATGGCCATCGCCATCGTCACCACCCTGGTGGCCCCGGTGGTCCAGTCTTACGTCTGGATCGTCCTGGCCATCGTCATCGGCGGCGCCGTCGGCACCGTGATCGCCCTCAAGGTGGTCATGACCGCGCTGCCGCAGCTCGTCGCCGCCTTCCACTCGCTGGTCGGCATGGCCGCCGTGCTGGTTGCCACCGCCGCCCTGCTGTCGCCGGAAAGCTACGGCATCGGCAGCGTCGGTAGCATCTTCCCCGGCTCTCTGATCGAAATGAGCCTGGGCACCGCCATCGGCGCCATCACGTTCTCGGGCTCGCTGATCGCTTTCGGCAAGTTGCAGGGCTTGGTCAGCGGCAAGCCGCTGTCGTTTCCGATGCAGCACCCGATCAACCTGGGCCTCGGCATCCTGATGATCGTCCTGATCGTCTGGTTTGCCGCGACCGAGAGCTACACCGCCTACTTCATGCTGATGGCCCTGGCCTTCGTCCTGGGCTTCACTCTGATCCTGCCGATCGGCGGCGCCGACATGCCGGTCGTCATCTCCATGCTCAACTCCTACTCGGGCTGGGCAGCGGCCGGTATCGGATTCACGCTGGGCAACACCCTGCTGATCGTGGCCGGTGCGCTGGTCGGTTCCTCGGGCGCCATCCTGTCCTACATTATGTGCAAAGGCATGAACCGCTCGTTCATCTCGGTGATCGCTGGTGGCTTTGGTGGCGACAGCGCCACTGCGGCGGCGGGTGGCCCCGGTGCTGGCGGCAACGTCAAGTCCGGCTCGGCTGAAGACGCGGCCTTCATCATGAAGAACGCCTCCAAGGTCATCATCGTGCCCGGTTACGGCATGGCCGTCGCCCAGGCCCAGCATGCCCTGCGCGAAATGGCCGACCTGCTCAAGGCCGAGGGTGTGGAGGTCAAGTACGCCATTCATCCCGTCGCCGGCCGTATGCCCGGCCACATGAACGTGCTGCTGGCCGAAGCCAACGTGCCCTATGACGAAGTGTTCGAACTCGACGACATCAACAACGAGTTCGCCACCGCCGACGTCGCCTACGTCATCGGCGCCAACGACGTCACCAACCCGGCCGCCAAGACCGATCCGACCAGCCCGATCTACGGTATGCCCATCCTGGATGTGGAAAAGGCCAAGACCGTGCTGTTCATCAAGCGCTCCATGGCGTCCGGCTATGCCGGCGTGGATAACGAACTGTTCTTCCGCGACAACACCATGATGCTGTTCGGCGACGCCAAG
>LAEA01000148.1 GCA_000961745.1 Rhodospirillaceae bacterium BRH_c57
TTGTATGATTCTTAGGGCGTCTAAAACTGCTCAGGCGTCATGAGTAACGATCTTCAGTTTCATGTCGGATGTTCATCCAAGAAATATCAGCGGCTTAGCCGTCCCGCAGTAAAGAACTTTTATGGTGGAAAATACGATGACCATGAAGGTCGATGAACGCTCTTTCCGCAAGGCTCTCGGCTGTTTCGCCAGTGGCGTAACGGTGGTCACCTCGGTCGGCGCCGACAAGCGCCCGGTTGGCGTGACGGTCAGCGCCTTCAGCTCGGTTTCGCTGGATCCGCCGCTGGTGCTGTTCTGCCTGGATATTCGCAATTCCAGCCTGGACGCCTTCAAGTCCGGGCATTTCGCCATCAATATTCTTCAGGAAGACCAACGCCAGGCATCGATTCAGTTTGCCAGCCGCCTGGACGACAAGTGGCAAAACATCCCCTATGACCTCAACGAGCATGGCGTTCCGCTGATCCGCGACACCCTGGCCTGCCTTGAGTGCAGCGTTCATCAATTGGTCGAAGGGGGAGACCACCTGATCGTCATCGGCAAGGTGGAAAACCTGGAGCATCAGACCGGCGGGCAGCCGCTGCTGTATTTCCGGGGCGCCTACGCCAATATCAGCGAGTGCTTCTAAGCGGCTGCAAAAGCAGCACTTTGGCGTCGAGGGTTGGGCGGATGGGAAGCAGCCGGCCCTGCGCCCATGGCGCCATCAGGTCGCGGTAGTGCGGCGACAGCGGGTGCCCCGACTGTCCCGCAGCGATCATGAAGCCGGACGACTCCAGATCCGCCAAATCATAAACCGCCCGCAGCCCGGCCCCGTGGTTGCGGGCCAGGCGCTGGCGCCAATCTTCGCCATGGGCTGAAAAGCCGCCGCGATTCACCGTCTCGTCGCTGCCGTTCAACTCGGCCGACAGGCCCGACAGCCAATCCAGGCCGGGCAGGCGGGAAAACAGCGGATGATCCAGACGCGCCCGGTGGGCGGTTCCCCAGCGCCATGTTTCGGCCGGCCCGAACTCCGCCTCCAGGCTGGTCAGAGTGTTTTCAAGACTGGCCGCAAGCTGGTCGGCACAGCTTTCGGTCTGCGGCGTGGTCACGTCGTCACACCAGGCGCTGGCCGTCTGTCCAGACAGCACCCGTTCGACCAGACGCGGGTGCGACCCTTCCCAGCGGCGGTACAACGGCCCCAGGTCGTCGGCGAACAGCGCCCGTTCCAGGGTCAGGCGCCACGCTGTGAACAGCAGCGGCTCGGCCATGTCCGCGTCCATGGTCCCGTCCCAGGCACCCAGCTGTTGCAAGGCCTCGGCAGCGGCCGGGGTTGCCTGAGAGGTTTCCGCCATCAGCGGCCACAGATCCTGAAAAACTCCTGACAGCGCATCAAGTTGCAGGCGGCGCATATCCTCCTGGATGAACTGGCCGGAGGCGCCAAGAACTTTCTCGATACGCTCGGCCCTGTAGGGGTCCGGCCAGTAGACCGACAGCAGGTGCGGGTAACTGTTGGGAACTGGCCGGTTGTTGGCGTTGACGATGTGCCCACCCGGTGGAGACTCCAGGCGGGGTAGCGCGTCGGGAGGCAGCCAGCCGGTCCAGTCGAAGGCGCCCTCGGCCCCCGGATGCGGAACCAGCCCCTGGCCCGCCCGCCGCACCGGCACCCGGCCGGGTGCCAGAAACCCAATTGCCCCGGTGTCGTCGGCCACCAGGAAATTCTGCTGCGGCGCATGGTAGTGGTTTAGTGCCTGCTCGGCGGCAGCCCATGACGGCGCACGGTTGAGACGGCGCAGGGCCTCGGCCGTGCGATCCTCGGGCTCCAAGGCGGTGGCGGACAGGGCCAGCACCGACCCATCGGGCAGCGCCACGTTCAGGAGGTCGCTGACCACAGGACCGTGGCGGGTGGTGCGCACCACCAGCACCTCGGCGTCGGCATCGCGCACGGCAATGGCTTCGGTGCGGGTGGCAAAGGGCTGCGGGCCGTCCGGTGTGTGGTAGAATCCAGGCTCCGCGCTGTCTTCGATGAACAAGTCCATGGTGTCGGAGTGGGTGGTGGTCATGCCCCACGCCATGCGGCCGTTGTGGCCGACGACATGGAACGGGACGCCGGGGACCGTGGCCCCGCTGACCCGCCAGTCCGGGGTGCGGACCTCCGCCAGATACCACACGTTCGGCAACCCCAGTCCCAGATGCGGGTCGTTGGCCAGCAGAGGCGCTCCGTTGGCCGTCCGGCTGCCGTCCAGGACCCAGGCGTTGGAGGCCAGCGTTGGCCGCAGAGCCTCCGGCCAAGCGTCGATCAGGGCGCCGAACACTGCCCCTGACAGGCCCCCGATGGTGGTCGGGCCGTCAGGATCCGGGGCTGGCCACAACTCGGCCACCCGTTCCGGGGGGAGGACGTCGAGCAGGCTCGCCCGCAAGGCTTCCTCATGCCAGTTGCCCGACAGGCGCAGGGCCATCAGGCGCTGCCACAGGAGTGAATCGAGCGGCGTCCAAGGCTCGGGCTCCAGGCGCAGGATCAGGAACTCGGGCGGCAGCAGGCCGTCGCGGGTGGCGAGGAAGGCGTTCACGCCGGCCGCGTAGGCCTCCAGCGCGGCGCGCGTTTCCGCATCGACCGCCCCAAGGCTCGCGGCTGCGGCCTGCCTCAGGCCCAGGGTTCGCATGAACCGGTCCGAGGGCAGAGCGGCCGCGCCAAGCGCCTCGGCCAGTCGCCCGGAGGCGAGGCGGCGCAGGAAATCCATCTGGAACAGGCGGTCCTGGGCGTGCACGAAGCCCAGGGCGGCATAGGCATCAAAGCTGTTGCTCGCCGTGATGACGGGGATGCCGAGCGTATCACGGACTACTTTGACCTCGCCCCGCAGGCCGGGCAGGGCGAGCATCCCCGAGGTGCGCGGCAACGACGACAGCGCCGCGCCATAGACCACCACCACGGCCCCCAGGACCAGCGCAATCACGGTGACCGAGCCGCCCCGCACCCAGTTCATGGACCGCTCCTCGTCATGATGCCGAAACACAGTATAGGGGATGATGAGGGATGCTGCGACGGGCTGGCGTTGACCACAATTAACATCTTATGATAATCACGCTATATCTATAATTACCTAGGGTTATTGCAAGGGGGGCTATCATGGTGAAGCAGATCGAAGACAAAAAACCCTCCCGCCCATCAAGGGCCGAGAGGGCACAGAAAAAACTTACGGACAGCAAGCTTTCACGTGTCGATAAGCGCAGTCGGACACGCGGGTCAAAAAAAGCAATCTCCTCCGTTGCGGAGATTGGCGGTCTTTCTGAAAAAGAGGTTAAGGCTGCACTGTTAAAGCAGTTTCAAAAATCAAAAATCCCAACAAAAATAGTCCCTGGAAACAAGAAAATATACTCAGGTAAATCAAGAACTTTTGAGAAAAAATTCTCCGATAAGTACTGGAAAGATAATCCGAACGCCAAATGTTTTAAGTGTAACGCCCTTCTAACGCCGGCCACTCGTTCCATCGACCATAAAGTTCCTTGGTCGAAATATTGTCTTTCAACAGATCAACAGTTCGTCTGTAGTGGGGGGACTCACTACGAGGTGGCTTTGACCGAAGATTTTCACGACCGCTTCCAGGACCCCAAAAATCTCCAGCCAGCATGTCAATCATGCAACAGTTCCAAGGGAGGTCCCAAGGGCAACGATGGTATTGCGCCGCGCAAGCTCCCGTTAAAGGATCAGACGTGTCCGGGGCCCGGCTGCAAACTGCCCAAGGCTGTGTAACGCTCTCCGGAAGGGAAACAGGGGCCAACCGCTCCTGTCTCTCCTTCCGAAGAGGTCGATCAGGCTGAAGACCCCGATCAGGTCATGTTGATGATGATGGTCTTCTTCTCGGTGAAGTGCTCAAGCATCGCTTCCAGGGTGGCTTCCTTGCCCAGGCCGCTGCTCTTGATGCCGCCGTAAGACAGGTTGGGTTGCACCACCAGGTTCTGGTTGACCTGCACGAAGCCGGCCTCCAGGCGGGTGGCGGCGCTCATGGCGGTCTTCAGGTCGCGGGTCCAGATGGTCGCGGCCAGACCATACTCGGAGTCGTTGGCGGCCTCGATCACGGCGTCGAAGTCCGTGAACTTCAGCACGCAGCACACCGGCCCAAAGATCTCTTCGCGCACGCAAGGGGAGTCAGGATCGATGTTGGAGAAGATCACCGGCTGGATGAACAGGCCCTTCTTCAGCGCAGGATCATCGGGCAGGGCCGAACAGACGTTGGCCGTGCCGTCCTTCTTACCCTGTTCGATGTAGCTTTTGACCTTCTCGAACTGGCCTTCGGAAATGATCGTGCCGATGTCGGTTGTCTCGTCCAGCGGGTCGCCCATCTTCAGCGCGTTGACCTTCTCGGTCAGGCGGCTGACGAACTCGTCGTGGATGCTTTCATGGACATAGATGCGCGACGAGGCGGTGCAGCTCTGGCCCTGGCGGGTGAAGCGCATGCCACCCACGGCACCGGCGATGGCGCGGTCCAGGTCGGCGTCGCCCATGACGATCATGGGGCTCTTGCCACCCAGTTCCAGGGTCACGGGGATCAGCTTTTCGGCGGCCGCCTTGTAGACGATCTTGCCGGTTTCGACCGACCCTGTGAAGGTGATCTTGCCGACCTTGGGGTGGCTGACCAGCGGCGCGCCGCATTCCGGGCCAAAGCCCGACAGGATGTTGAAGCAGCCCTTGGGCAGAACCTCGTTCATGATCTGGCAGACGCGCAGAACCGTCAGCGGGGCTTCCTCGGCCGACTTGACGACCACGGTGTTGCCGGCGACCAGGGCCGGGGCGACCTTGAGCGCCATCAGCAACAGCGGCACGTTCCACGGAATGATCGCGCCGACGACACCGATCGGCTCACGCACGGTCACCGTCAACATGTCGGGGTTGAACGGCACGCTCTCGCCCTTGAGTTCCGACCCCAGACCGCCAAAGAACACGAAGGCATCGGCCAGAACGCTGGCTTCGATGCGGCTTTCGGTGCGCAGGGCCTTGCCGGTCTCCAGGGCGATCAGGCGGCCGAGTTCATCGACATGGTCCATCAGGCGGCGACCACACTCGGACACCAGTTTGCCGCGTTCGCGGGCCGGCATCTTCTTCCAGGCCTTCTGGGCCCGCGCGGCGGCTTGGACGGCACGATCCACGTCGGCGGCATCCCCGTCGGCGGCGGTGCCGATCACGGCCCCGGTGGCCGGATTGACGACGTCAAAGGTCTTGCCGGATGCGGCAGGAACCATTTCGCCGTCAATCAGGTGCAGGCCGGAAAGGGTCTTGGCGAGCGCGAACGGGTCGGACGTCATCTGGATGGACATTAATAACTCCAATATCTTGGGCGTTTTCCCTAAGGTCTTTTCTTGCCTAGGCCATGATGTAGCCGGTGGGCAGCGTGGACAGGAAATCGGCGAAAACGTCGCCCTGCACGTTGACGTGGCGATGCATGGCCTTGGCGGCGGCGTCGGCGTCGCCGGCCACCACGGCGGCGACAACCGCCTTGTGCTCGGCCAGGGACTCGTGGACGCGGCCCGGACGGTTGAGCTGGTGGCGGCGGTAGGGCGCAGTGCGGTGATGCAGGCTGCGCGTCATCTCTTCCAGCACCCGGTTGTGGCTGCCGGCGTAGATGGCATCATGAAACAGGCGGTTGTTGCCGTAGTAGGATTCCAGGTCCTGCCGCTCGGCCAGGGGCTCGGCGGTTTCGGTCAGGCTGGCAAGGTGGCGGCGTTCCACATCGGTCATGCGGCGGGCGGCCAAGCGGGCGCACATGCCCTCAAGCTCGGCCATGACCTCGAACATTTCGATCAGGCGGGGCAGGGTGATGGTGGCCACCACGGCACCCTGACGCGGGCGCACCTCGATCAGGCCCGAGGCTGAAAGCTGGCGCAAAGCCTCGCGTACCGGCGTGCGGGACACGCCGAACCGCTGGGCCAGGGACTGTTCGTCGAGGCGATCTCCCGGCTTCAGGTCGCCGGAAAAAATCTCTTCCTCAAGGGTGCGGCGCAACTGGTCCGCACGGGTCGGCGTATGCTTGGCCATGGGGCTCTGTCTTTCTTTCTTGGCCGGCCGGCCCGCGCCCCGTCATGCATAATGGGGATCGGGCTGGGGCTCTTAACGAGTCCTCCCGGCGATGATTGTATACAGAAGCAAGATTTTTGGTATCCAAAAAAATAGCATCTGCGGGTTTCGTTCGGTACGCGGAGGACGCCGGGGTATGGTTCCCGTGGACGACAACAGGAGGGTCTTATGAGCGAGCAGCCGCGTCTACGTTCGGTGGCATGTCTTCGGGCGGAAGGGTTCCGTCGAATGGTGTACTGGGAGTGGGGCAACCCGCACAACAAGAACGTCGTCGTCTGCGTCCACGGCCTGACCCGAAACGGCCGCGATTTCGACTGGCTGGCCCGCGCGCTCAGTGATCGCTACAAGGTGATTTGCCCGGACGTCCTGGGCCGCGGCCAGAGCGACTGGCTGGACGATCCCATGGGCTATAGCTATGCCTATTATCTGGCCGACATGGCAACGCTGATCGCCCGCACCGGTGCCGAGCAGATCGACTGGGTCGGGACCTCCATGGGCGGCCTGATCGGCATGATGCTGGCGGCCAGTGACAACAGCCCGATCCGTCGTCTGGTCCTCAACGATATTGGTCCGTTCATTCCCGAGGCGGCGCTGGAGCGGCTGAAGGAGTACGTCGGCAAGGACCCGACCTTTCCGAACCAGGACGAGGCCGAAAAGTACCTGCGCACGGTCCACGCTCCCTTCGGCGCGTTGACCGACGAGCAGTGGAAGCACCTGACACAGAACGGAATGCGCCTGCGTGAGGACGGCCTGTTGTCGCCAGCCTACGATCCCGCCATCGCCGACCCCCTGAAGGCGCAGCCGCCGCAGGACGTGGTGCTGTGGCCGGTGTGGGACGCCGTGACCTGCCCAGCCCTGATCCTGCGCGGCGCGGACTCGGACCTTCTGCTGCCGGAAACGGTGGGCGAAATGCGCAAACGGGGCCCCGGCTGCGACGTCGAGGAGTTCGAGGGCGTCGGCCATGCTCCGGCGCTTATGGATGCCGATCAGATTTACACGGTGGACACTTGGCTGCTGGATCAGGACGCCAAGGAGAAGTAGATGCGGGCTCTGCCCGCGCCCGCCAGGAGCCACGGGCTCCTTGACCTCGGGAGTTGGCAGAAGGCCGCGCGCAGCGCATCAAATGCTATAGGTATCTGCCTGCGGCGCAAGAAGTAGGGGTAATCTAAAGAAACGGGGTCAAGGGGGCTCGTGGCCCCTGGCGGGCCTGGGCAGAGCCCATCCTTTACTTTCCTGCCAGCAGCCTCGCTGCTTCCACCGCCGAATACGTCAGGATCACATCCGCCCCGGCGCGCTTGAAGCACAGCAGGCTTTCCAACACCACGCGGTCGTTGTCGAGCCAGCCGTTGCCGACGGCGGCCTTGAGCATCGCGTACTCACCGCTGACCTGGTAGACCCAGGTCGGCACGCCAAAAGTTTCCTTAACGCGCGCCAGGATGTCGAGGTAGGGCATTCCGGGCTTGACCATGACGGCGTCGGCGCCCTCGGCGATGTCCATGGCGACTTCGCGCAGGGCTTCGTCGCTGTTGGCGGGGTCCATCTGGTAGGTCTTCTTGTCGCCGCCCTTGAGCGCCCCGCCCGAACCCACGGCGTCCCGGAACGGCCCGTAGAAGCCCGAGGCATACTTGGCGGCATAGGACACGATCTGGACATGGTCGAACCCTGCGGCATCCAGGGCGTCGCGGATGAGGCCGATGCGGCCGTCCATCATGTCCGACGGCGCGACGATGTCGCAGCCGGCGCGGGCCTGGACGACGGCCTGATGGATCAGCATGTCCACCGTCTCGTCATTGACCACGAAACCGTCGCGGACGATGCCGTCATGGCCGGTATCGGTGTAGGGGTCGAGCGCGACGTCGCACAGCACACCGAGGTCAGGGTGCGCGGCCTTGAGGGCGCGGACGGCGCGGCACACCAGATTGTCGGGGTTGGCTGCCTCGGTCCCCTCGGTGCATTTCAGGGCTGGGTCGGTGCGCGGGAACAGGGCGATGGCGGGAATGCCTAGCGCCTTGGCCTCGCCGGCCGCCTCGACCAGGGTGTCGATGGAGTAGCGGACCACGCCGGGCATGGACGGCACCGGCTCGGTCTGCCCTTCACCCTCGATCACGAACATCGGCCACACCAAGTCATCGACCGACAGGGTGTTTTCCGACATCAGGCGCCGGGACCACTCGGTACGGCGGTTGCGGCGCAGGCGGGTGCTGGGGAAGGCTCCGATCGGGGCGGTCACGCTGTCTCTCTTATTTCTTGATTAAAAACATGCGGAGCCACGGGAAAATCCCGCGGCTCCGCACTTCTTTTACGCCTTGGCGAGCGCCTGGTCCAGATCGGCGATGATATCGTCGATATGCTCGATACCGATGGACAGGCGGACATAACCCGGCGACACGCCCGCAGAGGCCTGTTCCTCGGCCGAAAGCTGCGAGTGGGTGGTGGTCGCCGGATGGATGGCCAGTGAGCGGGCGTCGCCGATGTTGGCGACGTGATAGAACATCTCCAGCCCGTCGATGAACGTGCGGCCGGCGTCCAGGCCGCCCTTCAGCTCGAACCCGATCAACCCGCCGTAGCCGCGCTTCAGGGCCGCATCGGCGCGGCGCCGCAACTCGCCGTCCTGAAGGCCCGGATAGATCACCCTGGTGACCTTGGGATGGGCGTTGAGGTAGTCGGCCACCTTGGCGGCGTTTTCGCAGTGGGCGCGCATCCGCAGGGGCAGGGTCTCGATGCCCTGGATGATCTGCCAGGAATTGAACGGGCTGATCGCCGCGCCCATGTCGCGCAGCAGGCACACCCTCATGCGCAGGATGTAGGCGATGGGGCCCAGCGGCTTGACGGCCTGGGTCCACACGGCGCCGTGGTAGCTGGGGTCGGGCTCGTTGAGCAGCGGGAAGCGCTCGGCGTGTTTCTCCCAGTCGAAGTTTCCGCCATCAACGATGATGCCGCCGATGGAGGTGCCGTGGCCGCCCATCCACTTGGTGCCCGAATACATGACGATGGCGGCACCCAGTTCCAGCGGCTTGCACAGGATGGGGGCGGCAGTGTTGTCCATGATGAGCGGCACGCCGATCTCGCGGCCGATGGCGGCGACCTCCTGGATCGGGAAGACGTTGAGCTTGGGGTTGGGCAGCGTCTCGGCGTAGTAGCAGCGGGTCTTGTCGTCGGTCATGCGGCGGAAGTTCTCGGGGTCGGCGGGGTCGGCGAACCGGACCTCGATCCCAAGGTTTTTCAGGGTGTTGGCGAACAGTGTCCAGGTGCCACCGTAAAGGTCGGTGGAGGTCACGAAGTTGTCGCCGGCCCGGCACAGGTTGAGCACGGCGAAGGTCGAGGCCGCCTGGCCCGAGGCCACGGCCAGGGCTGCGACGCCCCCCTCAAGAGCCGCCACGCGCTGCTCGAAAGCGTCGTTGGTCGGATTCATGATCCGGGTGTAGATGTTGCCCAGTTCCTTGAGCGCGAACAGGTTGGCCGCGTGGTCGGCGTCGCGGAACTGGTACGAGGTGGTTTGATAGATCGGGACCGCCACGGCATTGGTCGTGGGGTCGGCGCGATGACCGGCGTGCAGGGCCAGCGTTTCCGGATTCGTGCTCTTGACGGCCATGAAGGGTCCCTTTTCCTATGCTTTGCGCGCGGCACGCTGCCGCATAAGGGAGAACCTTAAAGCCGCCGTGCCGCCTGTCAAGGAATACGGTCGTGTTGGTGTTGTTCATGCGATTTCAACATAGTCGTATCGTAAATAACCCATGTATGGAATGTTTGCATTTTTTGTATGCAACGTTTGACAGCGGCTTTCCCGGCGGTATCATCGGCCCCATAAGCAGGCGGTCACGCCGCACCAGTGGAGGAAACGGATGGACTTCCATCTCACCGAGGATCAGCGCCAGTTTCAGGACGTTGCCCGCGACTTCGCCCAAAACGAGATGGCGCCGCACGCCGCCGCCTGGGACGCCGACCACACCTTCCCCGAAGCCACCTTGCGCGCCGCCGCCGAGCTGGGCTTCGCCGGCATCTACGTGCGCGACGACGTCGGTGGGTCGGGCCTGTCGCGCCTGGACGCAGCGATCATCTTCGAGGAGCTGGCGGCGGCCTGTCCGTCCACGGCGGCCTACATTTCCATCCACAACATGGCAGCGTGGATGATCGACCGTTTCGGTGCCGACGAGCAACGCCAGCGGTTCCTGCCCAAGCTCTGCACCATGGAGCACTTCGCCAGCTATTGCCTGACCGAACCGGGGGCGGGATCTGACGCTGGAAACCTCAAGACCCGTGCCGAGCGCGACGGTGACCACTACGTCCTGAACGGCGAGAAGGCGTTCATTTCTGGCGGTGGGCGATCCGACGTCTATGTCGTGATGGTGCGCACCGGCGGGCCGGGGCCCAAGGGCATCTCGACCGTGGTGGTGCCGGCCGGCACGCCGGGCTTGAGCTTTGGCAAGCAGGAAGAAAAAATGGGCTGGCACAGCCAGCCGACCTCCTCCGTGGTGTTCGAGGATTGCCGGATCCCGGTTGCCAATCGCCTGGGCGAGGAGGGCGAGGGGTTCAAGATCGCCATGATGGGCCTCGACGGCGGTCGCCTGAACATCGGTTCGTGCTCGCTTGGCGGGGCGCGGGCGGCCCTGGCCCATGCCCTGGAGCATGTGCAGGTGCGCAAGCAGTTCGGCAAGGCGCTGGCGGAATTCCAGGCATTGCAGTTCATGCTGGCCGACATGGAAACCGAACTGACCGCCGCCCGGCTGTTGCTGCACCGCGCTGCGTCGGCCCTGGATGCCAAGGAACCGGACGCCACGAAGCTTTGTGCGATGGCGAAGCGACTGGCAACCGACACCGGTTTCAAGGTATGCAATGATGCGCTTCAGCTTCACGGTGGGTACGGTTACATCCGTGAGTATCCCATCGAGCGGCTTCTGCGTGATCTGCGCGTTCACCAGATCCTCGAAGGCACCAACGAGATCATGCGGGTCATCATCGCCCGCAAGATGCTCGACTGAGGCTTCCGGGGCCGGAGAACGGGCAAGTTTTCGTTTGGGAATCAGTCCGTAATTGGCCCCGCAATCAGATTCGAGGAACCGGCATGTCGCAGCAGCAAGACCTGGAACAGGATCAGGAGATCGTCGTCAGCGTGGCGGACGGAGTGGGGCGCATCCTGCTCAATCGGCCCAAGGCGTTGAACGCCCTGACGCTGGACAAGATCCGCGTCATGGACCAGACGCTGCGGGCCTGGGCCGAGGATGACGCCGTGCACTGCGTGGTCATCGAGGGCGCTGGCGACAAGGCGTTCTGTGCCGGTGGCGACATCCGCAAGCTCTACGACGCCGGGAACGCTGGGGACAAGGCGTTCCTCAGCGCGTTCTTTGGCGAGGAATACCGCCTCAACCGTCTCATCAAGATGTTTCCCAAGCCCTATGTCGCCCTGATGGACGGCATCACCATGGGCGGCGGAGTCGGCGTTTCGGTGCACGGGTCGCACCGGGTGTGTTCCGAGCGCACCGTGTTCGCCATGCCCGAAACCGGCATCGGCATGCTGCCTGATGTCGGCGGGACCTATTTCCTGCCGCGCCTGCCGGGCGCTACCGGCATGTACTTGGCCCTGACCGGCGCCCGCATGCGGGCTGCGGATTGCCTGTATACGGGCGTTGCCACGCATTTCGTGCCCCATGAGCGGCACAAGGAAGTGCTGGCCGCCCTGTGCGAGGCCGAACGCAATGCGACCACCCACGAAGACATGCAGACGGCGGTAACCTGCGTCCTCGACATGTTCTACGAGGAGCCGGGCGCGGCCCCTCTGGCCGTGCAGCGCGATGCCGTGAAGCGGTGCTTCAGCGGCGGCTCGGTCGAGGAAATCCTCAAGAACCTGCAAGACGAAGGCGGCGAGTGGGCGGAAAACACCCTGGCCACGTTGCACACCAAGTCGCCGACAGCGCTGCGCGTGGCCTTCCGCCAGATGCAGGTCGGGGCGCAACTGGACTTCGACCGCTGCATGCAGATCGAATACCGCCTGTCGCAGCGTCTGGCCGGATCGCCGGATTTCCTGGAAGGCGTGCGCGCTGTCATCATCGACAAGGACAACGCCCCGCAGTGGAACCCGTCGACCCTCGCGGACGTGGACCCGGCCGGCGTCGATGCCCTGTTCGCCCCGCTGCCGGACGGCGACCTCAATCTCGAATAATGAAAACAGACCCTTAGGGAGGATAGCATGGCCACCATCGGATTTATCGGCCTCGGCAACATGGGCGGCCCCATGGCCGCCAACTTGGCCAAGGCCGGCCACGCCGTGAAGGCGTTCGACCTGTCCGACGCCGCGCGGGCCAGCGCGGTCGAGGCCGGCTGCACGGCCGCCGCCTCGGTGGCCGAAGCCGCCAGCGGTGTCGAGGTCGTGGTGACCATGCTGCCGGCCGGACCGCATGTGCGGTCGGTCTACACCGGCCCCGACGGGGTTCTCGGCGCGGCCGTCAAGGGCACGCTGATGATTGATTGCTCGACCATCGACGTGGACAGCGCGCGCGCCGTGTCCAAGTCCTGCGACGAGGCAGGCATGATGATGGTTGATGCTCCGGTGTCGGGCGGCGTTGCCGGCGCGGCCGGCGGCACCCTGACCTTCATGGTCGGCGGGTCCGAAGCCGCTTTCGAAAAGGCCAAGCCGATCCTGGAAGCCATGGGCAAGACCATCGTCCATGCCGGTGGTCCGGGCAACGGGCAGGCGGCCAAGATCTGCAACAACATGCTGCTCGGCATCACCATGATCGGCACCTGCGAGGCCTTCATGCTGGCCAACAAGCTTGGCCTGGATGCCCAGAAGCTGTTCGACATCTCGTCCAAGGCGTCGGGCCAGAATTGGTCCATGACATCCTATTGCCCGGTGCCGGGTCCAGTGCCGACCTCGCCGGCCAACCGCGATTATCAGCCGGGCTTTGCCGCCGATATGATGCTCAAGGACCTCAAGTTGGCCCAGGAGGCCGCGGCGCGGGCCGGTGCCTCGACCCCGTTGGGCGCCAATGCCGAAGCCCTCTACCAGTTGTTTAGCAACAACGGGCATGGCGGGCTGGACTTTTCCGGAATCATCAAGATGATCGGTGGTTTGGACACCTGAGAAAAAGCGGGCAATCATGAGCGGTAAACAGAGGCTGAGGGATGACAGCCTGGGTGAGGTTCTGCTGGAATTCCAGGTTTTCGGCGCATCAACCCGCGTCGCGGCCATCCACGTCGCATCCAACACCGAAGTCCAAGTGACTTGCCCGACATCCTACACGACCTTCACCAAGACTCAGGCCGCCATCCGCAAGTTGCGGTACGTTCTGAGCAAGACGTAAGAAAAAGGGCCGCTCTCGTGTGAGGCGGCCCTTTCGCATGGCGGGACGGCATGAACGGTCAGGGGGTTACTACCTTGCGGGGGCGGCCGCGCGGGCGGGGCGCCGGGGTTTCCTCGACCGGGCGGCGACCCAGGCCGATGTCCTTGGCGAACTGCGAGCGCTGCGCGGCGTAGTTCGGGGCGACCATCGGGTAGTCCGGCGGCAGGCTCCACTTGGCGCGGTATTCCTCGGGCGTCAGGTTGTAGGTCGTGCGCAGGTGCCGTTTCAGCATCTTCAGCTTTTTGCCGTCCTCAAGGCAGATGAGGTAATCGGCAGTGATCGATTTCTTGAGCGGAACGGCTGGGCGAAGGGCCTCGACGGCTGCCGGGACATCTTGGACAGCCGCCGAAAGCGCGGCGAAAACCGTCTGGATTACCTCGGGAATCTGGGCCGAGACAGTCTTGTTCTGGCCCACGTATGCCGTCACAACCTTGGCAGCCAAGCGGAGCGTTTCATCCCTGGTGGGGGGCAGAGCAGAGTGTTCCGGCATGGAGATCGTCCCTCGCGCTGATGTTATCGTATAGACTCTGTGCCACCGAACTGCGTTCATGTCAATCCATCGACCGGATTTTGGTGAAGTCTATTCATGCACTATTGCGGCTTGACTTGTGTCGCTCGACCAGCCGACGGTGCCGCACCCGATGTCGTGGTGCGTTGGCAATCGCGGCGAACATATGGTAAGACGGCGCAAAGAACCCTTCCTCTTTCTGCGCGGAAACCGAGACATGCCGGCTGAAACCATTGCCTTTGCGTCCGACCACGGCGCCCTCGACCTCAAGGATTTGCTCAAAATGCATGTCGAGGCCAAAGGCCTGAAGGTCCTGGAACTGGGCACCACGACGACAGACTCGGTTGACTATCCCGACTTCGCGGACGCCATGGCGCAGGCCCTCAAGGATGGCCGCGCCACCCGTGGCATCCTGCTGTGCGGGTCGGGCATCGGGATTTCGATTGCCGCCAACCGCCACCCGCATGTGCGGGCCGCGCTGATCCATGACGCCTATGGCGCCCGTATGAGCCGTCAGCACAACGATGCCAATGTCCTGGTGCTGGGCGGCCGGACCACCGGACCCGAGATCGCCAAGGAGTGCGTGGACATCTTCCTGTCCACTGATTTCGAAGGCGGCCGCCACCAGGGCCGTGTCGACAAGATGAGCCGCGCGCCGCAGGGCTGAACCACGCCTTCGCCACGCACCGCAGCACAAACGGCCCGCCAACGGCGGGCCTAGTTCCCATGATGGACCCCGACGAGGAACCTGACGCATGTCCTACGCCGTTCCCTCCACTTTCTTCACCCAGTCGCTGGCCGACGCCGATCCCGCCATCATGGGCGCCGTGCGCCGCGAGGTGGCCCGCCAGAAGGACCAGATCGAGCTGATCGCGTCCGAGAACATCGTCTCCATGGCGGTGCTTGAGGCGGCCGGGACGGTCCTGACCAACAAGTACGCCGAAGGCTATCCGGGCAAGCGTTACTATGGTGGCTGCGAGTTCGTGGACGAGGCCGAGGCGCTGGCCATCGCGCGGGCCAAGGAACTGTTCGGCTGCGAGTACGTCAACGTCCAGCCGCACGCCGGGGCCCAGGCCAACGGCGCCGTGATGCTGGCCCTGACCAAGCCCGGCGACACCATCATGGGCATGAGCCTGGCCGCCGGCGGCCACCTGACCCATGGCGCCCCGCCAGCCCAGTCGGGCAAGTGGTTCAACGCGGTGCAGTACGGCGTTCGCCGCGAGGACGGCCAGATCGACTATGACGAGGTCGAGACCCTGGCCGTCGAGCACAAGCCGACCCTCATCATCTGCGGGGGCTCGGCCTATCCGCGCGTTATCGACTTCGCACGGTTCCGCGCCATCTGCGACAGGGTCGGCGCGCTGATGATGGTCGACATGGCCCACTTCGCGGGCCTGGTGGCTGGTGGTGTGCACCCCAGCCCGCTGCCCATCGCCGACGTGGTGACCACCACCACCCACAAGACCCTGCGCGGCCCGCGCGGCGGCATGATCCTGTCCAACAACCCCGACATCGGCAAGAAGATCAACTCGGCGGTGTTCCCCGGTTTGCAGGGCGGCCCGCTCATGCACATCATCGCCGCCAAGGCCGTGGCCTTTGGCGAGGCCCTGCGGCCCGAGTTCAAGGGCTATGCCCAGCAGGTCGTGGACAACGCCAAGGCCCTGGCCGAAGTGCTGATGCAGGGCGGCCTGGACATCGTTTCGGGCGGCACCGACACCCACCTCATGCTGGTTGACCTGCGGCCCAAGGGCGTGACCGGCAACATCGCCGAACACAGCCTGGAGCGGGCCGGCATCACCTGCAACAAGAACGGCATCCCGTTCGACCCGGAAAAGCCGATGGTGACCTCGGGCGTGCGCCTGGGCACCCCGGCCGGCACCACCCGCGGCTTCGGCGTGGCCGAGTTCCAGGAAATCGGCCGCCTCATCGTCGAGGTTCTCGACGGTCTGGCCGCCAACCGCGAGGACAACAGCGCGGTGGAAACTTCGGTGCGGGCACGGGTCGAGGCGCTGTGTGCCCGTTTCCCGATCTACCCGACCCTGGGCTGATCGGGCTCATCTGAGAGGAGGGGGCGTCGATGCGCTGTCCGTTCTGCGGCAATGAAGATACCCAGGTGAAGGACTCGCGTCCCACCGAGGACAACACCGCCATTCGCCGCCGCCGATTCTGCCCGGCCTGCTCGTCGCGTTTCACGACCTTCGAGCGGGTCCAGTTGCGCGATCTGGTCGTGCAGAAGAAGAACGGCCAGCGCGTCCCCTTTGACCGCGACAAACTGGTCCGCTCCATCAGCGTCGCCTGCCGCAAGCGCAAGGTGGACGAGGAGCGGATTGAGCGCATTGTCAGTGGCATACAGCGGCGTCTTGAGAGTTCAGGTGAGACTGAGATTCCCTCAACCATGGTCGGTGAAATGATCATGGAGGCGCTTCAGAGTCTCGACCAGGTGGCTTACGTCCGCTATGCCTCGGTGTATAAAAACTTCCGCGAGGCGAAGGACTTCGAGGACTTTGTTGAGACGCTTGGTGGTGGACAGGACAACGACGGCTGACCTCGGACATATGGACGCCGCCCTGGCGCTGGCGGCGCGGGGGTTGGGGTCGGTGTGGCCAAACCCGGCGGTCGGCTGCGTGATCGTGCGTGATGGCCGGGTGGTCGGGCGTGGCTGGACCCAGCCGGGCGGCCGCCCTCATGCCGAGACTGAGGCTCTGGCCCGCGCCGGGGCC
>LAEA01000160.1 GCA_000961745.1 Rhodospirillaceae bacterium BRH_c57
GGGCCTCCAGGGCATCGTCCCAGCGGCCAAGGCGCTCCAGGCGCCTGGCCCGGCGGTCGCGGATGGCCGGTTGGTCGGGGTCGAGGTCCAGGGCGCGGGTCATGGCGTCCACCGCCTCGGCCGTTTGTCCCAGGGCATCAAGAACCCCGGCGAGCGCGAGGTGCCCCCGGACCTCCCCGTCGTCAAGCGTCACCAAATGGCGGGCCAGCGGCAGGGCAGCGGCGTCCTGTCCATCGTCTTGCAGAAGGACGGTCAGGGTGTGCCATGCCTCGAACAGGGTGGGGTCCAGGCGCAGGGCTCCCCGCAGGGCTGCTGCGGCGGCGGCCGGGTGATCCAGGGTACGCAGGCGCAGCCCCAGGCGCAGGCGGACTTCGGCGTCATCCTGGGCAGCAGCGGCGGCGGCGGCCAGATGCCCGACCTGTTGGTCCAAGGGGGCATCGGTGTCAATCAGATCGGCGGCGATCAGGTGCGCTTCGGCCCGTTCGGGAGCCATTGCCAGGGCCATTTCGCAAGCTTCACGGGCGCGGGCGCGATGGCTTTCGGCGGTGTCGGGATGTCCGGCCTCAGCCAAAGCATCGGCTAGGGCGAGGGTGGCACGGATCTGGCGGCGGTCCAGGGCGGCCACCGATGGCGCGGCCGTCAGCCGCAGGGCAGCCAGGGCGAGGCGCATTTCGGCGATGGCCGCCGGGGCGTCACCGGCGTCGCTTAATTGTTCGGCCAGATCCATGCGGGTCGCGGCATCGTCCGGTGCGGTGGCCAGGATGGCACGCAGGTCGTCAGGGGAGGCCGTCTCGGCATCAAGGTTGGCGGTGGTGTCCATGGCACCCTCACAGCATCTGAGTGATGGTCGTCATGATGTCCGTCACCAGCAGGGCGAGGCCCCCGAGGAGCGGCGAGGCCAGCACGTCGGAAGGCAGGATGCCGCGCTGGATCAGAATAACCATGGCGAAAGGTGCCGCCAGGGCGATCAGGAGGATCACCAGAAACACCCATGGCCAACGCCGTCGCTGGCGAGGTGGCACGGGTTTTTGCAGGGCAAAGACGTGCTGCCGGTCGGCCTCGGCCGTCCCGCCGGAGGGCTGGATTCGGGGGGCGGTTGGCGGGGGCGGGGCCTCCGGCTCGGCATCGCGTCCCAGATCCCGTATGGGCTCTCCTATGGGCTCCAGCCCTGGTTCCGGTGCGGACTGGGTCCATGCCTCATACTCATCCGGTGGGGGCGGGGCGACTTGGTCCTGCAGGTTGTGGATCCGCTCCAATTCGGGGCCCAGGGCGGCGTACAGTTCGGCGGCAGCGTCCTCATAGGCCCTGGCGACGGCCGACGTCGGTTCGTTCAGGACTACCGGAAGGCCTGCGGTGACGGCGCGTTCGGCCGCCGCGTCAAAAGGAATGGAGGCGGCAAAGACGTGATCGTGCCAGACCGCACGCAGGCGGGCCAGGGTCTCGGCTTGGACGGCATCCGTCGCCTGCACCATGGTCATCAGAAGGCCGACGCGGCTGCGGCCGTCCGACCGCAGGCGCTCGACATAGGCCACTGTGTTGTTCAGCGCGGTTTCCGCGAACGGCAAGGGGGGCGTGGGCACAAGCACGATGTCGGCCGCCATCAGCGACACCGTGGTGAACACCCCGAAGCCTGGCGCACAGTCGAGAAGGATGCAGGCGACGTTGTTGTCGTCGCTCAGCACTTTGCGCAGGTGCAGGTGCGAAATCTCGCGCAGGGCCGGGTCGATCTCGGCCAGGGTCATGCGCGGCCCGGTGGGCACCAGCATGACCCCCTCGGACTGCGTGGGGCGCAGCAGCCGGGACAGGGGGAGCCGGCCGGTCAGCAACTCATAGACACCGCGCACGGGGGTTCCGGCCGTGGCCGCCGGCATCCCCAGGTGTTGGGAGGCGCTGCCCTGGGGGTCCAGGTCCACCACCGCCACTTTTTGCGGGGCCATCCTGCGGGCCAGGGCGATGGCCAGATTGCATGTCGTGGTGGTCTTGCCCGAACCGCCCTTCTGGTGGGCCACGGCGATAATCAGCGGCCGGGGTGCCGCAGGGGCGGTGTCCGGGAGGTCCGTGTGCGGGATGTCTTGTATCATGATGCCCTGACGTTCCTGGGTCCGGCCTGGTTCCGGCGCTTGGTCTTATAACACGTCACAACAGGCCGGTGGCCGAAAGCCATCCGGCCACATACCCGATCACGCCGCCCAGCAAGGTCATGCCGGCCACGGCCAGGACAAAGGGAACCCGTGTCGGCGGCAATCCCAGGTCGGGGGGCAGGGGCAGGACCTCGGCACCGGGATCGACAACCGTTGCGTTGATGGCCTTGGCGAGCAAGGTGTCCTGAACCGACGCCTGAACCATGTGCAGTTGATCGAGGCACCGGCTGAACTGCGCGTCGGAGGCGGGAACCTCGTCATCCAGACGGCGCAGGCGGATTTTTCCGGGACTGGCATCCAGAAGCTGGCAGGCGATGCGCACATAGGCGCAGCTTGCCTCGGCCTCCGGCGCCATGACGCAGGCCGGAACGCTGTGTGCGGCGGCACGGCTGAACAGGGCGTCGTCGCGCGGAATACCCTGGCGCGGGATGCGGCTGCCGAACTCGGCCCGCATCAGGGTCAGAACGTCTTCCTGCGCCTCGGTCCGCTCGGCGGTGACCAGGGTGGGCAGGATGCCCAGCACCGTCATGCTGGTGTTCAGTTCGCCGCGAATGCGTGTGATCAGCGACCATGTGCGCAGCAGCCCGTCGTGGGCGTAGGGTTCAGGCGGCGAGGGGATGAGCACGGCCGAACACGAGGCCAGGGCGTTCAGGGTCATCACCCCCATGGCCGGCGGGCAGTCCAGCAGCACCACGTCGAAATCGCCCGCAGACGGGGCCAGCAGGCGGCGCAGCACGTCGTGTTGCGATTCCTTGAGCGCCAGTTCGACATCGACCGCCGCCAGGCTGCGGGTCGCGCCGATCATCGACAGGTCGGGAATGAACGTGGGGCGGCAGACCTCGGCCACGCCGACGCTTCCGGTTATCAGGTCATAGGACCCCACACTTGGCAGTTCGGACGTTCCAAGGCTGGTGGTCGCGTTCCCCTGGTAATCCAGGTCCACGATCAGGACGCGCGCGCCCATTGCAGCGAAGCAGGTGCCGAGATTGACCGTGCTGGTGGTCTTGGCAACGCCGCCCTTGGCGTTGAAAACAGCAAGAATTTCCATGAATACCCGCAGGCCCCCCTAAAGCGCCGAGCGATGTCCGATTGGTCTAACACATCCGGTCAGGCCCATAAACCCGTTCCGGTCGCGCCTGCCGCGCGGCCTTAGCGGTCCGGGGCCACGGTGGTCTCGGGCGGGAGCGTGGTTGCTGGAACGTCGGCCGGCGGCAGGTCTCCGGCCGTGGTCTGGGCCTCGGCATCCCCACCGAGCGCCTTGAACAGCGCCACGCTGGAGTTGGCGCGCTCGAACTCGATGCGGTGGAAAATATCCTCGTTGTCGAACAGGGTGCGTTCGGTATCCAGCAGGGTGATGTAGTCCACCGTGCCGATGGAATAGGCCATCAGGCTGAGTTCATGGGCCTCTCGGGCGGCGGCCACCGCCTCGCGCTGGGCTTCCAGGCGCTGGCTCAGGTAGTGGACCGAGGATAACGCGTCCTCCACGTCGCGCATGGCCGCGTAGGACGCCTGCATGTAGTTGGCCACCAGTTCGCGGTGGCGGGCGCGGGCGACGTCCAGGCGGGCGTCGTTCTCCCCGGCGTCGAAAATGGTCACCAGGGCCGATGCCGCAAGGTTCCACAACAGGCTTTCCGGCCGCAGCAGATTGGACAGGTAATGGCTGCCGTAGCCGGTTTCAGCGGTCAGATTGAACGACGGCAGGAACGCCGCGCGGGCCTCGTCGATATTGGCGTCGGCGGCCAGCAGTTCGTGTTCGGCCTGCCGGATGTCCGGCCGGCGCAGCAGCAGGCGCGACGGGATGCCCGGTTGCACGGTCGGGAAGGTGATGCCGCTGATGCCCGTGCCTTGCAGACGCAGATTGTCGGGCGTGGTGCCGGTCAGCAGGGCCAGGGCGTGCTGGGCCTGATCGCGCTGAAGCTCCAGCACCGGGATGACGGCCGAGGCTTCGGACACCGCCGTGCGCTGTTGGGCGACCTGGAGGGCGTTGGCGTCGCCGCCTTCCATGCGCTCGCGCACGGCGCCCAAAAGGTCCTGCATGACCCGCAGCGTGTCGGTGGCGGTGTTCACCCGATCCTGCATCGACAAATACTGAAGATAGGCCGTCACCACGTCGGCGGTCAGGGTCCAGGCCACCGTGCGGCGGGCGAAGGCGCTGGCCTGGGCCTGCTCAAAGGCGGCCACGCTGGCGGCGCGGTTGGCGCCCCATAGGTCCACCTCGTAGCTGGCCCGCACGCCCACCTCGAAGGTGCGCTGGCTGGTCATGTCCTGGCCCGGCTGGCGGTTGCCGACCCCCTGGCGCGGCGCCTCGGCACCGGCGTTGGCATAGCCGTCCAGGCTGGGCAACTCGCTCGCGCGGGTGCGGCGCCATCCGGCCTCGGCCTGGGCCAGCCGGGCAACGGCGGCCTGAACCTGCCAGTTGTTGTCCATCGCCTGTTCGACCAGGCGGTTCAACTCCTCGCTGCCGAAGCGGGTCCACCAGCGCGACAGGTCGCGTGGCAGAGTGTCTTCCTCGGCCGGGGCCGCCTTGACGCTTTCGCGGAAGGTTTCGGGCAGGGGAACCTGCGGCGTCTCGTAGGTGTCGCGCTTCACGGCGCAGCCGGCCAGCACCAAGGCCAGGGCCGCCGATGCAAGGGCGTGGGATCGCAGCATTTTAAGGTCGGCCCCCCAAGAATTGGCCCGGTGTCATGACATAGCCCAGGATCGACTGGATCATGGGATGGCCGGTGGCCACGGTCGGTTCAGGCTTTTCGGTGCGCCGCAGAAGCCCGGCTGCCGTGGCGGCGCGGACGGCGGCGGTGAATTCCTCGGTCGTGCCCGGCCATCCCTCTTGCAGGGCGTCAAGCCGCCGGACCCCTGCCCGGTCGGCGATCAAGCGCAGCAGGCGCCGGTCGAGGTGCAGGCCGTCAAGCCGGGCAACCAGCAGGGACAGCACCGGCAACGGCGGTTGCAACGGCAGGCTCCCGCCTCCGTTCACGGCGCGGACAAGCTGTTCGGCGAACAGCGGCACGCCAGCGGCGCGGTCGCAGATGGCGGCTTTCGCCTCGCGCCGCAGGGGAGACTCGGCCACGCCATCCACCAACGCCTCCAGCGCCCGGCGTTCCAGACGGCCCAGGCGAAGCTGCCGCCCGCCGCGAATGCCGCCCACGCTGGCGCTGACCACCGGCCGGGCCGTGATCACCACCAACCGCCCCTTGGCGGCGGCGGCGGTCGCGGCGTCAAACAGGCCGCTGATACTGTCGGGGGGCAGCCAGTGGGCATCGTCCAGGCCGATCACCTGGGCCAAGTCGTCTCCGGCCGCGATGATGCGCTCGGCCAGAAAGGAGGCGTCCACGGTGGTGCCGTCGGCGACGTTGGTCAGATACCCCCTGGCGGGGCTCAGGGGCTGGCCGTCCGGCGGCAGGCAGCGCCATGTCTCCAAGGTCAGGCGAAAGCGGTTGCACAGGCCGGGCAGGGTGGCCAGCACGGCGGATTTGCCGATGCCTGCCTCGCCTTCGATCAGGACGGCCCGTCCGATGCCGTCCACCATGGCCTGGGCGTCGTGCTCCAGGATGCCGACCTCGTGCGCCCGGCCCCGCAGGCCGCCGACGACCGGCGGAACGCAATAGGTGAAAGTGAAGTCGTCGCCCAGATCAATGGAGGTGAGGGGGGACTCCGCGCCATCCTGGGGGGTGCCGCACAACAGGGCGATCAGCCGCGCGGCGTCCGGCCCCACGGCCAGCGTGCGCGGCGCCGCCT
>LAEA01000049.1 GCA_000961745.1 Rhodospirillaceae bacterium BRH_c57
CGCGGCGAACACGACAGCCAGGGCGGCTCCCCACAGCACCACGGCGCGTTGCAACTCGGCCACGGCGGCGAGGCCGACCTCGACGGGTTCGCGCGCCACCACCCGCCATGCCGTGGGGCCGGAGCCCTCGGTGATTTCCGTTGGCGGGGCGAAGCCGGTCAGCGATAGTCGGCCATCGGGCCACGTCGCCACCATCCAGTGGCCCATGCTCGGCAGGGCCAGATTGAGCGGCTGCCCGATGAGGTGCTCCGGGCCGAGCACGATGGTGCCCTCTGGATTGACCACCACCACATCGAGCGCCGCGCGTCGTTGGAATGGCGTCAGGACGGCGGCGTGAAGGTCCTCCGCCCATTCCCAACTCAGGAAGGCGCGCAGAACGGCTTCTTCGGTGCCTTCGGCCGACTGTACGGGGGCTTCGAGATCAAGGGCATCGGCGTCGGACGGCTGCACCCCCACGGACGCCACCACGCGCCCCCCCGGCTCCACCAGGGCCACGCTCTCGAAGGCGTCAACCTGCTGGATCAGCAAGTCCAGGACCGCTTCGATGCGCGCCGTGTCATAGGGCGCGCGCAGAACGTCGAGGCCAGCCACGAGGTGCAGGTGCGTGTTGCGGACGCGCAGGCCGCGCACGAACTCGTCCGACACCTGATGGGCGATCTCGACCAGTCCGGTGCCCAGGGCACTGCGCATGTCCGACGACGCGCGCATCCCGAGGGCGACGCTCAGGCTGGCCGAAAGCAGCCCGACGACCAGGGCGATGACGAGTGCCACGTGTGTGCGCAGCGAAAGCAGGCGCGAGCGCATTGGGATCTACCGAATGGGTGTCGTGGGATCAACGCTCGACCATACAGCGCCGTGCTGTCACTTACTCTTTCGCGCTTGCTGCCGGGGCGGCGGTGGTGCATTAATGACTAGAACGTTCTGTATAATATTGGAAGACCCATGGCCCGCCGCACCGCATCGCCCAAAGCTCCCAATTCTCCGACCGCAGAGGCCCTCCCGTCCTCAACCATAGAGGCGCCACCCGCCAAACGCCCGTCGCCCAAGCGCGAAGCCCTGATTGCCCAGGCCGAGGACCTGTTTGACCGTCTGGGTTTCCACGGCACCGGCGTTGACCGGCTGGTCACCGACAGCGGCATCGCCCGGATGACCTTCTACAAACACTTCCCCACCAAAAACGCCCTTGTGAGGGCGGTGGTGGACCGCCGGGACGCCCGGTATTGGGACCACATGGACACCGCTGCGCCCGACAGTGCCGATATTCTGGCGGTGTTCGACGCGCTGGGCTCCTGGCTCGAAGGACCGGGCAGCCATGGCGACTTTCTGAGCAAGGCGCTGGCCGAGTTTTCCGGGCACGATGTGGCGGTGGCCGGCGAAGCCGCCTTTCGCAAGAAGAAGGCCGGCCCCTGGATGCAGGCCCGGCTTGAGGCCGCAGGCGTCGCCAACGCCGAAGCTCGCGCCTGGGACCTCGTCCTGCTGATGGAAGGCGCCAGCGCCATGGCCCCGGTGGTCGGCGGCAAACAGGCTGCCGGTCAGGCCCGCCATGCGGCAGAGGCGTTGCTGGCGGCGTGGGGTTAGGCTGAGTAAGTGAAGTGGGGGAACCACAGAGGACACAGAGGGCACAGAGAAGTAAGAGAGGGACCTAAGAGCGCTAAAAGGTTCACCCTTAGGCCGTAAGTCCATTCTACAGGGAATTTTGCGCTACGCGCAGATGTTTCTCTTTTATCTCTGTGTTCTCTGTGTCCTCTGTGGTTAATCATTTCACTTCACTTTAAGATCAAGCCACCAGCACCGCCAGTGGCAGGGTGCGTAGGGCGTCGGCGGCCATGAGGACGCCGTCCTCGGCCGTTACCTCCTCGCCAGTCAGCAGGTTGCGCCAGTGGGTGGGGGCGCCGTCGGGCAGGGGGATGCGGGTCTTTCCCCACACGGTTTCGCCCAGGGGCCACGGGCTGTCCTCGGTGCGCAGGCGGACGGTCAGGCGGGGTACGCAGGCGATGAGCCAGTTTCCGGCCTCGTCGGAGCGGGCCAACGCAATAAGGTGATCGGCGCGGCGGCCCTCGGCCTCCAGCGGCACATAGGCGCCGGTGGTGAACAGGTCCGGACAGGCTCGGCGGTGGTGGAGCAGGGCGCGCACGATGTGCAGCTTGATCGCCCCGCTGGTCCAGTCGGCCAGCAGATCGGCGGCATTCTCCGGCAGACTGTCGAGCAAGGCCTTGCGGCGGGCGTAGTCCACCGGGCGGCGGTTGTCCGGGTCAACCAAGCTGTCGTCCCACAACTCGGTGCCCTGGTAGGTGTCGGGCACGCCGGGGCTGACGTGCTTGAGCACCACCTGTCCCAGGCCGTTGAGCATCCCGGCCGGGGCCACCATGGCATGAAATGCGGTGAAGTCGGTCAGAAACGGGGTGGCCCGCTGGGTATCGAGTACGCGGCTGACGAACTGTTCGACCGCCTGTTCATACTGCTCGTCCGGTGTCGTCCAGGATGTGCGCAGCTTGGCTTCGCGCAGGGCCTTCATCATGAACCCGGTCAGCCGCTCAACCAGCCCCTCGGTGCCCCCGTCCAGGGGCCACACCCCCACCAGCGCCTGATAGAACAGGTATTCGTCGTTGGGGTGGGGGGCCGGGGCGTCGTCGATGATGCGTCGGGCGCGGCGGTTCAGGGTCATCCAGCGGCGTACCCGCTTGTCCCACTCGGCGGCCAGCTCGGACAGGGCGGTGATGCGGGCGCGGGCGTCCTCGCCGCGCTTGTGGTCATGGGTGGCGGTCGCCAGCATCCCGGCCGGATGGTGGCGCAGGCGCTCCTGGTTCTGGCGGTGGAAGGCGCTGACCGACTGCCCGAAGGTGGACGGATGGCCACCCACCTCGTTCAATGACACCAGCCGGTTGTAGCGATAAAAGGCGGTGTCCTCGACCCCTTTCGCCATCACCGGGCCGGTGTACTGCTGGAACTTGCGGCCCAGGCGGATAACCTCGGGCAGCAGGCGGCGGCGTTCCTTGACGCGGGCATAGTCGGACGTCAGCAGGCTGCGCACCACGGTATAGATCGACTGATCGGCAATGGCGCGGGTGCGGCGGGCGCGGGCGAGGGCCCAGTCGATGTCGCGCACATCCTCGGGTGCGGTGCCGTCGCGGTTGACATAGGTGCGGTAGACCGGGAAGCAGGCCACCACCTCGCGCAGGGCGATGTGCAGGTTGCCGGTGGTGAAGTCGCGGCTGTACCAGTCCTGCTCCAGCACGCGTTCCATGCCGTTGGCGAGCACGCGCAGTTCGGCGGCCAGTTCCTGCGCCATGACCTGACGCTTGCCCTCGTACACGACATCCTCGAAGTCGGGCAGGACGCCGCCCAAAAGCCGCCGGTACAGGCGTGTCAGGGGCTTTTCGCCAGCCGGGTCGATGAACACGCCGTTGACCTCGATCATGAAGTCATAGCCGGTCGTGCCAGCTACTGGCCAGCCGTCGCGCAGGAACTCGTGGGGGCCAAGGATTTTCTCGACCAGCAGGTAAAACGGGGTGTCCTGCCCGGCGGCGGCGCAGGCCTTGTGTTGCAGGCGGTGCAGGTAGTGGCGGGGCGCGAACAGGCCGTCGATGTGGTCGATGCGCAGGCCCGTCACCGTGCCCTCGGCCACCAGATCCAGGGTCAGGGCGTGGGTGGCGTCGAACACCTCGGGTTCTTCGACCCGCAGCCCGGCGAGGTCGTTGATCTGAAAGAACCGCCGGTAGTTGATCTCATCGGACGCCACGCGCCAGAAGGCCAGCCGATAGTTCTGGTCCTCCAGCAGGCGGTGCAGGGGCCGGAACGTGGTCGCCTTTCCGGGGGTGCCGTTGAAGCGGTCAACCGCACGATCAAGCAGGTTTGCGGCCTCCGGCGTGGTCGAGGCGAGCGCCGCCAGCCGGTCCTTCAGCGCCGTTCCTCTGGCCCGGCGCAGGGCTTCGGCGCGCCGCGTGCGGCCGCGCCGCCGCAATTCGCGGAAGCTGCCGGTCAGGTCCTCCAGGTCGGGGGAGGAACCAACCTCCAACGCCTGCGCCAATATGGCGGCATAGGCCGACGGCGCGACCGGGAACCGGTGGTCCCAGTACCATACGTTGAACGCGCCCTTAGCGGCGTCGAAGGCCAGCTTCAACTGCCCCTGTTCGAGCACCGCCCCGTAGTGGTCGCCAAGCACCGGCAGCAAGACCTTGTCCTTCAGTTCGGCCTTGGCCGGGGACCAGTCGATGTCGAAGAAGGTGGCAAAGGGGCTGGCCTCCCCCCATTCCAGAACATCCAGCCACCAGTCGTTGTCGGCCTGCCCGATGCCCATGTGGTTGGGCACCACGTCGAGGATGATCCCCATGCCGTGGGCGCGCAGGGCCTCGATCAGGCGGGCGTAGCCGTCGGCGCCGCCAAGTTCAGGGTTGAGGGCGTTGTGGTCGGTGATGTCGTAGCCGTGCATCGACCCCGCCCGCGCCTTGAGGATGGGCGAAGCGTAGACGTCGCTCACCCCCAGCGCGGCCAGGGTCGGCAGCGCGGCGACGGCATCGTCGAAGGTGAAGCCAGCGTGGAATTGCAGGCGGTAGGTGGCCGCCGGAATGCGCCGCGCCATCAGGTTTGCCCGTTGAACAGGAACCACACCGTGGTCCACTCGGGCATGGTGGTGGCGTCGGGCCACGGATCGGTGTTGCTCTCGTAGATCACCTGGCCTTCGGGGCGGGTGGCGTTAGGTTGCGGCTCGGCGCTGAGGTTGGACAGCACTGACAGTTGGGAGCCGTCGCCCATGGTCCAGCGGGCCTCGATGATGCGGCCGCGGGTTACCGACGTGCCGTGCCAGAACGCTTCGGCCTTGCCGCCGGGGATGCCGCGCAGGCGGGGGACCACCTCGCGCCGACGCAGGTCCAGAAGGCCCCGCACGAAGGCCAGCCGGCGGGCGCAGCGCTCGTGGTCGAGGTCCTGCCAGTGGAGGCGGGAGCGGATGAAGGTGCTTTCGGCCAGCGGGTCGGGGATGCGCTCGCGGGCCTCGGCGCTGGCGAATTCGGGGAACGATTTGAACTCACCGCGTCGGCCGTCGCGTACCGCATCGGCCAGATCGTCGCCGACGTCGGTGAAGTAGAGGAACGGGTTTTCCGCCCCCCATTCCTCGCCCATGAACATCAAGGGCACCTGGGGCGCCAGCAGCAGCAGGGCCTGGGCGGCTTCCACCGCGCGACCGCCGATCAGGTCGGTCAGGCGCTCGCCAAAGGCCCGGTTGCCGATCTGGTCGTGGTTCTGAATAAAACTGACGAAGGCGGTCGGCGGCAAGTGGCTGCTGGGCTCGCCGCGCAGGGCGCCGCCGCGATGATCGGACGGCTGGCCCTGCCACGCGAACCCCTCGGACAGGCAGCGGGCAAGCAGGATACCGGGGCCGCTGGACTTCTCCTCGGGCGCACCGGGCGCACCCTGCATCCCTTCGGCATAGTGGGCATAGTCGGCATAATACCCCTGGTCCTCGTCGGTCAGCAGGGTGTGGAAGCAATGGTGGATGTCGTCGTTCCACTGCGCGGCGTAGTGGAGCGGCCGCCCGTCCTCGCCACGGCCGAGGAAATGGGCTTGGTTGCGGTCATTCTCCAGGACCAGATGCACATGGCGGCCCACGGCCGGGCCGCGATGCACGGCATCGGCCAACTCCTCCAGGATATGGGGCTGGCCGCTGTCCTCGATGGCGTGCACGGCGTCCAGGCGCAGCCCGTCGATGTGGAACTCGTTCAGCCAGTACAAGGCATTGTGGATGAAGAAATCGCGCACCGCCCGGCTGCCCGGCTTGTCGAAGTTGATCGCAGCACCCCACGGCGTGTGGCGGCTTTCATCGAAAAAGGACTTGGCGTAGAGGTGCAGGTAGTTCCCCTCCGGCCCGAAGTGGTTGTAGACCACGTCCATGAACACCATCAGCCCGCGCTGGTGAGCCAGATCGACAAGCTGCTTGAGTTCTTCCGGGCGGCCATAGGGGGAGAAGGGGGCGAACAGGGTGACGCCGTCATAGCCCCACCCGAACCGCCCCGGCCCGGCCGCCACCGGCATCAGTTCGATGGCCGTGATACCCAGATCGACCAGATGATCCAGGCGGTCCATGACGCCCAGATACGTGCCTTCGGGGGTGAACGTGCCGACGTGTAGTTCATAGAGGACGGTTTCCTCCCACGGTCGCCCAACCCAGGCGGCGTCGCCCCATGAATAGCGGTCGGGATCGATGACCTCGCTGGAGCCGTGGACGCCCCGTGGCTGGAACCGCGAGGCGGGGTCAGGCACCGCCATGCCGCCGGGGTTGAGGGGGCCGTGGGGGCGGAAGCGGTAGAGGGTGCCCTCCGTCGCGTCGGGCACCATGCACTGGAACCACCCGTCGCCATGGGCATCCATGGCAACGACACGCTCGGCGCCGGGCACCGGGGACCCGTCGGGTGCGTCTTCCGGGGTCTCCAGAAGAAGCTCGACGGTGTCCGCCTGGGGTGCCCACAGGCCGAAGCGGGTCCCCTCATAGCCGGTCTCGGCGCCGAAGGGCATACGGTGATAGCGGCTCATGGGGTGGACCTCCTCCTGCTGGATGACGTTCCTTCCCCCGTCATTGGCCCCCCGGCCCTTACTCCTTCCCCCTTAGTCCTCTGGTGTGTAGTAGACGGTGGCCAGGGGTGGCAGGGTCAGGCACAAGGAGAACGGCCGGCCGTGCTGCTCGACCGCGTCCGCCCCGACCGAGGCCCCGGTGGACACGCCGCTGCCGCCGTAGCTGAGGGCATCGGTGTTCAGCGCCTCGCGGAAGACGCCGCCGACCGGCACGCCGATGCGGTAGTCATGGTGGACCAGCGGCGTCAGGTTGCAGATGACCACCACCGGCTTGCCGCCGTCCTCGCGCGGCCAGCGCACCCACGAGAAGATGCAGTGGTCGGTGTCGGAGCAGTCGATCCACTCGAACCCGCGCGGGTCGAAGTCCACTTCGTGCAGGGCTGGTTCGCTGGCATAGATCCCGTTCAGATCCCGCATCAGATCCAGCGTCTGGCGATGCAGGGGATCGTCGAGCAGGTGCCAGTCCAGCGACCCGTCATGGTTCCACTCCCGCTCCTGCCCGAACTCGGCGCCCATGAACAGCAGCTTCTTGCCGGGATGGGCGTACATGAACGCGTAGTAGGCGCGCAGGTTGGCGAATTTCTGCCAGCGGTCGCCGGCCATGCGGGTCAGCAGCGAGCCCTTGCCGTGAACCACCTCGTCATGGGACAGCGGCAGCAGGAAGTTCTCGTTGAAGGCGTACAGCAGCCCGAAGGTAAGCTGGTTGCCGTGATAACGCCGGTGGATGGGGTCCTTCTTGAAGTATTCGAGGGTGTCGTGCATCCACCCCATGTTCCACTTGTAGCCAAAGCCCAGGCCGCCCAGGTAGGTCGGCCGGCTGACCATGGGCCACGCGGTGGATTCCTCGGCGATCATCATGGCGCCGCGCCCTTGGGCATAGACGATCTCGTTCAGGCGCTTGAGGAAGGCGATGGCGTCGAGGTTCTCGTTGCCGCCGTAGCGGTTGGGGATCCACTCGCCTTCCTTGCGCGAATAATCCAGGTACAGCATGGACGCCACGGCATCGACCCGCAGGCCGTCGATATGGAACTGCTCGATCCAGTACAGCGCGTTGGCGATCAGGAAGTTCTGCACCTCCGTCCGGCCGTAGTTGTAGATCAGCGTGTTCCAGTCCATGTGCATCCCGAGACGCGGATCGGAATGCTCATACAGGTGCGTGCCGTCGAACAGGCCCAGGCCGTGGGCGTCGGTCGGGAAGTGGCCGGGCACCCAGTCGATGATGACGCCGATGCCTTCCTGGTGGCAGCGGTCGATGAAGAACTTGAAGTCCTCGGGCGTGCCGAACCGGCTGGTCGGCGCGAACAGGCCAATCGGCTGGTATCCCCACGATCCGTCAAAGGGGAACTCGTGGATCGGCAGCAGTTCGATATGGGTGAAGCCCAGGTCCTTGATGTAGCCCACCATCTGGTCGGCCATCTCGCGGTAGGTCAGATACCGCATCCCGTCCTCGGGCACGCGGCGCCACGATCCCAGGTGCACCTCGTAGATGCTCATGGGAGCGTCAAGGCCGCCGGTCGGGCTGTTGTGGGCCTCTTCCCGCTGGCGGATCCAGTGGTCGTCGCCCCAGTCGTAGGCGCGCAGTCCGTGGACCACCGAGGCGTTGCCCGGTGACTGTTCGCCATAGAACGCATAGGGGTCGAACTTCAGGGGCAGGACGACGCCCTCGCGGCTCTTGATCTCGTACTTGTAGACCTCGCCGGGGTGGATGTGGGGAATGAATATCTCCCACACGCCGCAGTCCGCGCGGTTGCGCATCGGGTTGACCCGGCCGTCCCAATTGTTGAACGACCCGACCACCGACACCCGCCGCGCGTTGGGCGCCCACACGGCAAAGGCCACGCCGCGCACGCCGCCGATCTCGGCCGGGTGGGCGCCGAGTTTCTCGTAGGGGCGCAGGTGGTTGCCCTCGGCCAGCAGATAGCAGTCCAGTTCGCCCAGGTAGGGGCCGAATCGATAGGGGTCCTCGATGTCGCGGTGGGTGTCGCCTTCGTGGACCCGCAGGCGGTAATGGAACGCCGTGTCGCGCCCGGAGATCTGCCCGGCAAAGAAGCCATCGGGGTCGATCTTGGGCAGTTCGCCCACGACGGTGCCAGTCGGCCCGTCGAGCACTTCGACGCGCTGGGCGCGGGGCTCATAGGCGCGGATCTGCACCGGGCCGTCGGCGCTGGGGCTGTGCATGCCCAGGATGCTGAACGGATCGTGAGCGTCGCCGTATTTGACGGCGTCGATCTGGGCCTGTGGGACGAGACGTTTCATCGAGCTTCCTCTGACAGCACGCGGCGCAACCCCTTGAGCGGGATGCGCAGCCAGTCTGGACGGTTTGCCGCCTCGTAGCAAACTTCGTAAAGAGACTTTTCAAGGACGAAAACGTCCATAAGCCGGTGAATGAGGTCCGGAGAGTCCGGACTGGCCGCGATGGCCTCCTGATAACCGTCCAGGAAGGCCCGGACCATCAGGGCTTCCCACGCCTCGGCGTGCGGGGCCAGGATGTCGAGGGCGGCGGGGTTCAACTGGGTGCGCTTGAACAGCGCGGCCCAGGCGGCGTAGTCGAACGACCGCACCATGCCGGCGACATCCTTGAGCGGGCTGTGCTTGTGCCGACGCTCGGACAGCGCCTTGGCAGGTTCGCCCTCGAAGTCGAGCAGGTAGAAATCATCGCGCACCAGCACCACCTGCCCGAGGTGGAAATCCCCGTGGAAGCGCGTCTTCACGGCGTCCACCGGACCCTGGAGCAGGGTATCGATTCGGCCGGTGATGGTGTCCCAGCCGTCCAGAACGGCCTCGATCTCCGCGCGGCGCGGTCCCTCGGCAGTTCGGGCAGTGCTGCGCAGGGCCTGTTCGGCCCGCCGTGCCTGATCGTGGATCTGGGTCCGCCAGTCTTTAAGGTCCTGCTCGCTGACCGGCTCGGGGGCAAAGGCCGGGTCATCGGTTGGCAGGGCGAAGGCGCGGTGCATTTCGCCGGTGCGCAGGCCCAGGGTCCGGGCGAGGCTCTGGAAGTAGCCATGCGGCGGGCCTTCCTCCTGGGTCGGCCCGTTCAGTTCCGCCTCGTCAAAGAAGCGGTCCAGATAGTCGATGGCATAGGTCCACCCGTCGCCCTGGTTGCGCACGAAACCTTGCAGGATGGCGACGGCGGTCGAGTCCTCGGGCGCCCCGTCGGCGGGTTCCAGCACCGCATGGCCATAGACCGGCGGCGTGTTGGTGAACCCGGCGACGTCGGTCAGGTAGCGGCCAAGCTCGACCTCGGGATGGATCCCGGTGTCGAGGCGGCGGTAGAGCTTGAGGATCAGGTCCTCGCCGATGCGCACGGACGTGTTGGATTGCTCCTTGCCCAGCCGCGATGCCGGGCAGTCGTCGGGAATGGTGAGGGCGCGGCCGGCCTCGGTCGGCTCCAGGCGCAGGGTTAGCCCGTCGTTGCCTTCCAGGCGGCCGCCGGACAGGATGGCGCGGGCAAAGGCGGGGGCGAAGTCGTTCTCGAAGGCGGCGTCGAAGATGACCCCGACCCGCGCGCCCCGCCGCACCTTGGCGACCGTCTGGGCGCCCAGGTGGGTCAGCGGTTCGTAGTCGCGGCTTTCCCACGCCATGCCCAGCGGCAGCAGGTAGGTCTGCGGTTCCTGCCCACGCAGGGAGACTTTCCAGGTGCTGAGCAGGTAGGCCTGCGACGGGGTGTCGAACAGCAGGGCGGTCGAGCGGTCCACCGCATCAATCCGCCCCCCCTTGGCGCCGAACCACCGCTGGTTCGGCAGGAAGGAGGGCAGGGCCTGATCCTGGAGGCTGTGGGCGCCACGGCCCGATAGTACGCCGGACCAGCCCTCGGTGGTCACCACGGTGATGAATTCGGGCAACGGGTTGAGGTGGTCCTCGTGCCAGGCCGGCGCCTCGGCCTCGTCGGCCAGCAGGAACCAATAGAACGCAAAGGCCGGCAGGGTCACGAAGTACGGCAACTCCCCAATCGGCGGAAAGGCCGACCGGCCGATCAGTTCCAGCGGCACCCGGCCCTGGTACTCCGACAGGTCCAGTTCCACCGGCTGGGCGGCGCGCGACAGGTTGGCGACGCACAGGATGGTTTCGCCCTCGTGCTCACGCAGATAGGCCAGGACCTTGCGGTTGCCGGGATACAGGAACCGAAGCTGACCGCGGCCAAAACTCTGGTGGTTCTTGCGTACGGTAATCAGGCGGCGCATCCAGTTGAGCAGCGACGACGGGTTGCCGTGCTGGGCCTCCACGTTGACCGCCTGGAAGCCATAGACCGGATCGCCCACCGCTGGCAGGAACAGCTTCTGCGGATTGGCGCGCGAGAACCCGCCGTTGCGGTCGGGGCTCCACTGCATCGGGGTGCGCACGCCGTCGCGGTCGCCAAGATAGATGTTGTCGCCCATGCCGATCTCGTCGCCGTAATAGACGATGGGGGTGCCCGGCATGGACATCAAAAGGCTGTTGAGCAGTTCGATCTTGCGGCGGTCGTTATCGACCAGCGGTGCCAGACGGCGGCGGATGCCCATGTTGATGCGGGCGCGCGGCTCGGCGGCATAGTAGTTCCACAGGTAGTCGCGCTCACGGTCGGTGACCATTTCCAGGGTCAGTTCGTCGTGGTTGCGCAGGAAGATGGCCCATTGCGCCTTGGCCGGAATGTCGGGCGTCTGGCGCATGATGTCGGTGATCGGGTGGCGGTCTTCCTGGGCCAGCGCCATGTACATGCGCGGCATCAGCGGGAAGTGGAACGCCATGTTGCACTCGTCGCCCTCACCCTCGCCGAAGTAGGGCAGGACGTCCTCGGGCCACTGGTTGGCCTCGCCCAGCAACATGCGGCCGGGGTAGTGGGTATCCACCCAGGCGCGTATCTTCTTGATGACCGCGTGGGTCTCGGCCAGGTTCTCGTTGTTGGTGCCGTCGCGCTCGACCAGATAGGGGATGGCGTCCAGGCGCATCCCGTCCACGCCCATGTCCAACCAGAACTTCATGACCCGCTGGAGTTCCTCGATGACGCGCGGATTATCGAAGTTCAGGTCGGGCTGGTGGCTGAAGAAACGGTGCCAGTAGTATTGGCCGGCCACCGGATCCCACGTCCAGTTGGACGTTTCCGTGTCGCAGAAGATGATGCGGGTTTCCGGCCACTGCTTGTCGTCGTCCGACCAGACGTAATAGTCGCGGTAGACCGACCCACGCTTGGCCCGCCGGGCGCGCTGGAACCACGGATGCTGGTCCGACGTGTGGTTGATGACCAGCTCGGTGATGACGCGCAGGCCGCGCTGGTGGGCCGCCTTCACGAAGTCCCGGAAATGGCGCACGGAGCCGTAGGACGGATTGACGTTCTTGTAGTCGGCGATGTCATACCCGTCGTCGCGCAGGGGTGACGGATAGAATGGCAGCAGCCAAACCGCCGTTACCCCCAGGCTGACCAGATAGTCGAGCTTGGCCGTCAGGCCCTCGAACGTGCCGATGCCGTCGTTCGACGAGTCGAAGAACGCCTTGATATGAAGCTGATAGATGATCGCATCCTTGTACCACAAGGGATCATCAGCAGCGAGGGTCGGCTCGGAATCGGGGGCGGGGATTGGTTCGGCCATTTGGCGGGAAATCTCCATAATCAGCCGTAGCACGGATCGACATAATCGACCGACTTCCAGCGTCGGACGCGGAACACCACGGCCGGGTTTTCGGCCGGGTCGAGCGTCACGACATGGCGCGCGCCGCGCCACAGGCGGCGCACCCCGGTGAACAGTTCCTCGACGGCAAAGCTGTCGTTGCCGCGCAGGCCCATGCGGTCCAGGGGAAACTCCAGCGCTGCCTCGTGAGGCTCGAACGGGTCCAGGTTCACGGCAATGAAGATCATGTTGGACTCGTCGGCCGAGGTCTTCGAGTAGAACAGGACGCTGTCGCTGTCGCAACGATGGAACTCCAGGTTATGGAGTTCGTGTAGCGCGGTGTTGTCCCGGCGGATGCGGTTGATGGTGGTGATGTAGCTCTTGATGTTGCCCGGCCGGTCCCAGTCCCAGACTTTGTACTGGTACTTCTCGGAATCCAGGTATTCCTCCTTGCCGGGCAGGGCGCGGTTCTCGCACAGCTCATAGCCGTTGTAGATGCCATAGACCGACGACAGGGTGGCGGCCAGCACGGCCCGGATCATGAACGCAGGGCGCCCGCCGCGTTGCAGGAAGTCGGGCAGGATGTCGGGCGTGGAGGTAAAGAAGTTGGGTCGCAGGTATTCGCGCGCCTCGGTGTGGACGAGGTCGTTCAGGTAGTCGGTCAACTCACCCTTGAAATTGCGCCAGGTGAAATAGGTGTAGGACTGCGAGAATCCGGCCTTGGCCAGCATCTTGAGCATGGTCGGGCGGGTGAACGCCTCGGACAGGAACACCGCGTCGGGGTGGGTGTCCTTGACCTCGCGGATGACCCATTCCCAGAACGGGAATGGCTTGGTGTGCGGGTTATCGACGCGGAAGATGCGGACACCCTGGTCGCACCAGAACAGGAACACGCTGCGCAGTTCCTGCCACAGTTCGTGCTGGTGACCGCCGTAGAAGTTGACGTTGACGATGTCCTGGTACTTCTTGGGCGGGTTTTCGGCGTACTTGATGGACCCATCGGGGCGCCAAATGAACCAGTCGGGATGCTCGATCAGCCACGGATGGTCCTGCGAACACTGGATGGCGATGTCGAGCGCCACGGCCATGCCATGCTTTTCGGCCTCCTTCACCACGCGGCGGAAGTCCTCAAGCGTCCCCAGGTTGGGGTCGATCGCCTTGTGGCCGCCGTGCTTGGACCCGATGGCGTAGGGGCTGCCGGGTTCGCCGGGCTTGGCCGGGAAGGTGTTGTTCTTGCCCTTGCGGTACTGCGCGCCGATGGGGTGGATGGGCACGAAATACAGCACGTCGAAGCCCATGGCCGCGACCTCGGGTATGCGCTTGATGCAGTCGTCGAAGGTCGCGCCCTTGTGTGGGTCGGTGCCCTGGGAACGGGGGAACATCGTGTACCACGCGGCATAGCGCGCGTTGATGGGGTCAACGGTGACCTCCAGGGGGGCGTCGGCCTCTATGCTGTTGGAGCGGTCGGGGCAGCGGTCCATGAGCAGGTGGAGGTCCGGCGACAGCAGCACGTCGGCCAGGGTCTCGGTGTCCTCGTCGGTGCTGGCGGCGCGGGCGCGGGCCAGGATGTCGTTGAGGCGGTCGGCGTTGGGACCTTCGGCCCGGCCGCAGGCGCCTTCGAGCAGGGAAAACCCTTCGTCGAGTTCCAGGGCCACGTCCTGCCCGGCGTCGCGCTTCTTGCCGGTGTCCGAGGCCCAGGAGCGGTAGTCGTCCTCCCACGCCTCCACGGTGAACTGCCAGCGGCCAAGCGACTCCAGCGGCGCGCTGGCCGTCCACACATCAAGGCCCGGATTGGTCAGGGTCATCGGTACTTCGGCCCATGCGGTGAGTGGATTGGGGCGCACCTTGAGGACGGCTTGCAGATACCCATGGCCCTCCTTGAAGATCTCGGCTGTGACGTCCAGGGCGTCCCCAACCTCGCGCTTGACCGGGAAGCGGCCGCAGTCGATGGACGGCGTGACGTTCTGGATGACGATGCGGCGGCTGCGCAGCGACCCTTCCAGGTCATGGGGTGTTGCCGAAGGGTGGCTTTCGGTCATTACCTTACTCCACGCTGCTGGTGCCGGCGAACAGGCGGATCTCGCCGGCCTTCAGGGCAAGGCCTCCGCTGCCGTCTAGTTCGGGGGCGCCGCGTGCTCGGCCAGGGGTGACCTCCTGGCCCTTTACGGCAAGGGCGGCCACGGGATCGGACCCGTCGGTTTCCAGGCTCCACGCGCCATTATCATCGGGGTTGATGACGATGAGGACCCATTCGGCCCCGGCATCGTTTTGGCGCAACAGCCCAAAGGCGCCGCTGTCCGAGGCGATGCGCCGCATCGGGCCTTCCTGGTTGAGCACCGACAGTTCGGCCTTGAGGCGGTTGGTCTCGCCAATGAAGTCCGACAGGTCGAAGCGCGGCTCCTCCCAGTCCTCGGGGCGGGTGGTGACCACGTTGACCGGCGTGCCGAAGCCGTATTCAAAGCCAATGGGCATCATCACCCCGGCCGAGAACACGGCGGTGAACAGGTAGCGCTGCTTGTAGGCGGCCTGGATGCTGCGGGTGTCGGTGATGCCCTGGGCGATCATCTCGCCGGCCAGACGCGGCGTGTCGTGGCTTTCCGGGAAGGCAATCGACGGCGCGATGGAGCGGAATTGATCGTATTGTTCCAGCAGCCAGGGGGCGCCAAAGTCCCACCACTTGGCCGAATTGAAGATGTAGTCGAAGCGCGCCGGGCGCAGGGCCTCGACCTCGTCCAGGCGGCAGCCCAGCGTTTCGGCAAAAAACAGGACGTCGGGGTTTTCGGCGTGGGCGGCGGCGATCACCCGCTGCCACACATCGGCCGGCACCTTGTAGGCGGCATCGCAACGGAACCCGCGCACGCCCAGCCGGACGTAGTGCCGCACAAGGTCTTCCCAGGTGGCGATCATGGCGTCGCGTGCGGGCCGCTCGCTGAAGTCGATCTCGGCAAGGTCGCCCCACACCGTCTTTTTGGTCGGATCGTCCTGGTCCACGGCAAAGGGGGAAACCAACTCTCCGGCCTCGTCGCGCATGAAGAACTCGGGATGTTGCTGGGCCAGCACCGAGTCCTTGGAGGTATGGTTGATCACCAGATCCATCATCACGCCCATGCCGTGGGCGGCGGCAGCGGTGGTGAAGTCCTGGATGAGGTCGTCGTCGGACTCGTATCCGGCCCCCCGGAACGTGGGGTTCAGGCGGTAGTAGTCCTTGACCGCATAGAGGCTGCCGGAGAATCCGGGAAAGTGAAACGGGTTCACGTAAACCCAGTTGAACCCCATCGCCTGAATGCGCGGCAGATGAGTCATCCAGTCGGCAATCGCGCCGACCAGAAGCGGAAACAGATTATAGATGCGGGGGCCTCTGGGACCTACAGCTTGGCTCATGGAAGCACCCGGTCTCCGTGAAAAGGATTTCTGCGGCGGCGTGATCGCTGCGCGAATAGAGATCGATGTCTTGGGGTTATCTTGGCGCAGGAACCGCCCGCGTCAACCCGCGAGTGTTCATGCGTGGGTGGTTGTCTCCCCTTTCGACTAACCTCGGCCACCGCATTCACAACGTCCCGCCGGGCCCAGGGGTTCCCTCCCGTTTCATCCGGGGTTCGGCCTCACGCCTTGCTTTGGCAGCCTTTCGCCGCTACCACTGTTGGTGTAGGCGACATCTTTAGAGTGGGGCGGCAGTGGTCGATTGGTGGCGCGGGGCGGTGATCTACCAGATCTATCCGCGCAGTTTCCAGGACAGCGACGGCGATGGGATCGGCGACCTGCGCGGTGTGTGGGCGCGACTCGGCCATGTCGCGGACCTGGGGGCGGACGCCATCTGGATCGCGCCGTTTTTTCCCAGCCCCCAACGCGATTTCGGCTATGACGTGTCCGATTATACCGGCGTCGATCCGCAGTTCGGCACCCTGGACGATTTCGACGCCGTGGTGGCCGAGGCCCATCGCCTGGGCCTGCGGGTGCTGATCGATCAGGTGTGGAGCCATACCTCGGACCTTCATCCGTGGTTCGTCGACAGCCGGGCGCGGCGCGGCGGGCGCGACGACTGGTTCGTGTGGGCCGACCCCCGGCCGGACGGCGGGCC
>LAEA01000179.1 GCA_000961745.1 Rhodospirillaceae bacterium BRH_c57
GCCGTGGTGGCCGCGCCCGCCAACGCGCAAGGCCCGCAAGGCTCCACCCAGGGCCAGCACGAGGCCCGCCAGCGTGCCGACGATCACCGGGGCATCGCTCCCCATGAGGACCGGCGGCGGCCAGTTGGGGGCCACGGTCCACAGGAACAACGTGCCGAACACCAGCGAGGCGAACAGCGCACCATTGGACGCCAGCAGGAACACCAGCCCCCACAGCGACGGCGGCATGATGGCCGCCGGATGGGGCAAGGCCGTTGCCCCGCAGCCGATATCCAGGCGCTCCGGGTCCTCCTTCAGCCCCGAATCCCACACCCAGACCAGCCCGCAGGCCAGCACCGCCAGGGCGCCCAGCACGGCCACGGCATAGACCTTGACCAGCAGCCCGCCAAAGAACACGGCGGCGGCGATGGCCGTGTACAGCGGGATCCAGGTCGGCCCCGGCAGCAGCACGATCTGGTCGGGCTGGCCGTCGATCATGTCCACGGCCAATGTCTCGCGCCAGCCGTTGCGCGGCGTGGCGAGCAGGCCCCTCCCCTCGGCCAGATCTCCCGTCAGGTCGGGGGTGTCGTTGCCCGGCGTCCGGCTGCGCACCCACGGCAGGCTGGCGATGTTGTAGGCCGGCGGCGGGATGTCCATGGCCCACTCCAGGCCCCCGGTCCTCCACGGGTTGCACACTGGCTGGCCAGGAGTGCGAAGCTGCACCAGCATGTCGATGATGAACAGCGCAAAGCCGATGGCCAGGATGAACCCGCCAATAGACGAGGTCAGGTTCAGGGCCTCCCACCCGGCGCCCTCGGCATAGGTGTAGACCCGCCGGGGCATCCCCAGCAGACCGGTCAGGTGCATGGGCAGGAAGGTCACCGTGAACCCGACCAGGATCAGCCAGAAGACGACCTTGCCCAGCCTCTGGCTCACCGCCCGGCCGGTGAAGTGCGGCAGCCAATAATACGCAGCGGCCAGGGCCGGGAAGATCTGCCCGCCGATCAGAACGTAATGAAAGTGCGCCACCACGAAGTGGGTGTCGTGGACCTGCCAGTCAAACGGCACCACCGCCACCATGACCCCGGTCAGGCCCCCAATGATGAAGGTGAAGAAGAACCCGTAGATGAACAGCATCGGCAGGTGCATCTCCGGCCGCCCCTTCAGCAGGGTCGCCAGCCACGCAAAGAACTGCACCGCCGTCGGCAGCACCACCAGCAGGCTGGCGGCTGAAAAGAATGACAGCGCCAGATCGGGGATGCCTGTCGCAAACATATGGTGGACCCACAGCCCGAAACTGATAAAGCCCAGCCCCACCACGGACACCACGATCCAGGTGTAGCCCACCATGGGATGACGGGCCAAAACCGGCAGGATGGTTGAGACGATGCCCGCCGCCGGCAAAAAGATGATGTAGACCTCGGGATGGCCGAACAGCCAGAACAGGTGCTGCCACAACAGCGGGTCGCCGCCGCGCGCCGGGTCAAAGAACGGCCAGTCGAAGGCGCGTTCGATCTCCAGCAGGATACTGCCCAAAATGAGCGGCGGAAACCCGAACACGATCATCGCCGCCGTGACCCACAGGTACCACACCATCAACGGCATCCGGTTGAGCGCCATCCCGGCGGTGCGGACCTTGAGGATAGTCGCCATAAACTCCACCCCCGCCGCCACCGCCGAAACCTCGACGAAGGTCACCCCGATCAGCCACACGTCGGCGTTGATGCCCGGCGTGTAGGTGCTCGACGACAGGGGCGTGTACAGGAACCACCCGCTATCGGGTGCCAGACCCAGCAGCAGCGACCCGGCCACGATCAGCCCACCGAACAGATAGCACCAGTAGGCGAATGCGCTGAGGCGGGGAAACGCCAGATCCCGCGCCCCCAGCATCTTGGGCAGCATGTAGATGGCAAAGCCCTCGATCACCGGGATGGCGAACAGAAACATCATCACCGTGCCGTGCATGGTGAAGACCTGATTGTACGCCTCCGGCCCCATGAAGGCGTTGCCGGGCAGGGCAAGCTGCGCCCGGATCAACATCGCCAGCACGCCGCCGAACAGAAAGAACGCGAACGCCGTGACCATGAAGCGGCGCCCGACGATGGAATGATTGACCGCCGACAGGGCACGCCAGCCCTTGGGGGGCGCCCAGATCTTTTCCAGGCTGCCAATACGGTCTGCCTCGGGGAGGTCCGGGGTCATGGGCGGGCGCTCTCCAGATAGGCAATGATGCGGTCAAGCGCTGCTTCGTCGGCCACGACCTCCGGCTTTGTGCTGCCCGGCTTCAGGGTGCGGTGGGTGGTCAGCCAGTGCCGCAGGTCATCGGCCAAACCATAGGACAGCACGCCGCCCAGGCTGGACCGCGTCGCCACCGCCGCCAGATTGGGGCCGGAACCGCGGCGTGTCCGGGGGTCGGCGCTGTGGCACCCGCCGCAGTGGATGGCAAAATCCTCGGCGCCGGGCAGGGTCGCGTCAGGCATCGTGGCGGCCAGCCGGGCCAGCCGCGCGTCAATGTCCTCGGCGGCGACGGCCTCGACCACAAAGCGCATGGCGAGGTGCTGGGTGCCGCAGAACTCGGCACACTGGCCGGCATAGCGGCCGGGCCGGTCGGCACTCAAGCGCAGGAGGTTGACACGGCCCGGTATGGCGTCGAGCTTGCCGCCCAGGCGCGGCACCCAGAAACTGTGGATGACGTCTTCGGAGACGATCTCCACCACCACCGGCACGGCGGCCGGAATGACCGCCTCGGCCGCGCCATACAGGGGGCCGCCGGGGGCGTCGGGATAGATGAACTCCCACCAGAATTGATGCCCCTGGGCGCGGATGCGAAAGGGCCCCGAGGCGTTGGCGGTGGCGTCGGCGGTGACCGGGTCCGGCCCCTGCACCATGCTCCCCACCATCAGGACGAGCAGGGTGACAGCCGGGAACACGATGCCGCCGCCGGCCAGCATGGCGACCTCGGACACGGCGCCGCCCCGGCGCTCGCGCCGCAGGGCGTAGAGGGCCGTCGCCATGATGCCGAACAGGATGACCGTTCCAACCCCGAACATCACCCACCACAGGCCGGCCACCCAGGCCGCTGCCTCGCCGGCCGGATCGAGCGTGGACAATGGACCTGAGCAGGCGGCCAGCCCTGCGGCGACAAGGACGGCGCCGAACGCCCGGCATCCCCGCCGCGTTGCCAAAGACCCCCTGCGGAGGATCATGGCGCCATGGCAGACACCCCCACCAGACTGGACTCCCCCCACGACAGGCCCATCGACTCCCTGGTTGCCGTTGCCGGCCATCCCATCCACGCCATGCTGGTCACCTTCCCCATCGCCTTGGTCATCGCAACGGCGGGCTGTGACGCGCTCTATTGGTGGACGGGCGATGTGTTTTTTGCCCGCGCGTCGCTCTGGACCAGCGGGTGGGGGTTCATCATGGGCCTTGCGGCCGGGCTTGCCGGAACGGTCGAACTGCTGGGCGTGCGGGCCATCCGCCACCGGGGCGAAAGCTGGAGCCACGCCGTGGCGGCCATGCTCCTGCTGGCCGTGATCGGCGCCAACTGGGGCCTGCGGCTGGCCGGCGGCGCGGACGCGATCTTTCCCTGGGGCCTGTTCCTGTCGGGCCTCGGCTTTGTCTTCGTCAGCCTTGCGGCGTGGCATGGCGGGAAGCTGGTGTTTGAACATCAGATCGGGGTCATGGTTGCGGAGGAGGAGACGGAAGAAGACGACGATGAGGACGTAAGGGGCGGCGGCGCGGTCAGGGAGGGCTGAACCCCCACCGGCTGGAGCAGCCACCACGGCAGGACCTGCGTTGCGATGGGCGGCTTGGCTAGGACCAGCCACAGGATGGCCAGCACGGCGCCCAGGCTCGCCCCCAGGATCGGGGCGAGGCGCCATGTCGGCGGGTGCCAGTCATGATCCCGCGACACCCGCATGACCACGCGGCCGATTTGCAGATGGGCGATGACCAGCACACCGACGACGCCCAGCTTCAGGAACAGCCAGTCCTCGAACACCCCGACGGCGAAGATCAGGCCGATGCCCGTGCCGATGGCAACAAAGCCGGCCGGCGAGGCGATGAACACGAACGCCGCCCGGTTCGATTTGCGGGCGCTCCTCGCCCAGGTCGCATCAGTGGTTTCCGGCCCGTGCAGAAGCATGACCGGCAGCGCGATCAGCCCGGCGCACCAGAACACCAGGGCCGAGATGTGCAGGGCCTTCAGAGCGATGACCAGGGCGGAACTCATCGCGTGCTCCTTTCCGGTCATCTCATCGTTGAGTCCTGAAAGGGAAACGCGGGGAAAGGCCGGGGGTTCCTGCGCCCAAAGATACGAGGTCATGGCATGTACATCCGCCGTTCAGGTTGACGGCGGTACGGTGATGCTGGGATGACGGCGTGGCAGTGCCGGGGCCGCCGCCTTATGTTTTCCGAACCACCCGCTGTGCGAGGATTTTCCGTGATCAGGATGAAAACCATGGCGGCCGGCACCGTCGCCGCCGCCTTGTTGCTTGGCGGTGGCTGGGCGTGGTTCGGCGGCCTACGGGCCGAGGGCGACGCCGTGGTGGAAACCGCCGAGGTCCGCATCGGCACCCTCGAAACATCGGTCACGGCGCTCGGCAAACTGGAGCCGCTGGAATACGTCGATGTGGGCGCGCAGATCTCGGGGCAGGTGGACACGCTGCATGTGGACCTGGGCGACCGGGTGACGGCCGGCGACCTGCTGGCCGAGATCGACCCAATCCTCTACGAGGCCCAGGCTGCCGCCAACCGCGCAACCCTCAAGGGCCTGGAGGCGCAGCGCGTCGAACAGACGGCCCGCCTGCGGCTGGCCGACAGCACCTTGCGCCGCAACACCAAGCTTCTCAAGGCCCGCGCCGTGTCCCAGGAGGAACTCGACGCCAGCGCGGCGGAGGAAGAAGCAGCCCGCGCCCGCCTGGACGTTCTTGATGCCGAGATCGAAAAGGTGCGCTCCACGCTGGAGGCCGACACGGCCAACCTCGGCTACACCAAGATCCGCGCCCCCATGGACGGCACCATCATGACGCTGGAGGTCCGACAGGGCCAGACCATCAGCGCGCGGCAGACCACGCCGGTCATCCTGCGCATCGCCGACCTCGACACCATGACCGTCAAGGCGCAGGTGTCCGAGGCCGACGTCGGCAAGCTTCGCCTGGGCATGGACGCCTACTTCACCACCCTGGGCAACCCGGAGCGCCGCTGGCAGGGCACCCTGCGCCAGATCCTGCCGACGCCCGAGGTGGTCAACGATGTGGTGCTTTACAACGCCCTGTTCGATGTGGACAACGCCGACCACAGCCTTCTGCCGCAGATGACCGCGCAGGTGTTTTTCGTCACCGGTCGGGTGGAGGGGGCGACCCTGGTCCCCGTCGCCGCGCTGGGCAGGGCCGACCAACCAGGGCGCTACACGGTGCGCGTCCAGAAGGCGGGAGGGGCCGAGGAGACGCGCCCGGTCACCGTCGGATTGCAGGACCGCATCCTGGCCGAAGTCACCACGGGGCTGGCCGCCGGGGAACGCGTGGTGGTGGGCCGGGCGGGCGGATCGGCACGGAAGCCCCGGTCATGAGCGCCCCGGCTTTAATCGCTCTCGACGCAATCACCCGGACCTTTCGCAACGGCGACATTGAAACGCCAGTGCTGCGTGGCGTGTCCCTGACCATCCGGGCCGGGGAGTTCGTGGCCGTCCTCGGCGCATCGGGGTCGGGCAAATCGACCCTCATGAACGTCCTGGGCTGCCTCGACCGGGCAACCGGCGGGCGCTATGTGCTGGACGGCGTGGACGTCGGGACGCTCGACCGCGACGGGCTGGCCGCGCTTCGCCGCGACGTGTTCGGCTTCGTGTTCCAGCAATACAATCTTCTGCCCGATGCCACGGCGGCGGAAAACGTGGAGATCCCGGCCATCTACGCCGGGATTTCGGCCCGCGACCGGGCCACCAGGGCGCGCGACCTGCTCGGACGCCTGGGGCTTGCCGACCGGGTCAATCATCGGCCGAGCCAGCTTTCCGGCGGACAGCAACAGCGCGTCTCGATCGCACGGGCGCTGATGAACGGCGGCCGCATCATCCTGGCCGACGAGCCGACCGGCGCCCTCGACAGCGTCAGCGGGCGCGAGGTGATGGCACTGCTGAAGGAACTGAACGCGCAGGGCCACACCATCATCCTCATCACGCATGACGTCGATGTCGCCGCCCAGGCTGACCGCCGCGTCCGCATCGCCGACGGCGTGATCGTGTCCGACGACGCGGCCGAGGATGCCGACACCACCCCCGTGGCGGCCCCCATCCCCCCGGCGCGGCGCCCGGCCAGCCTGCTGGCCGATGTCGGGGAAACCGCCCGCATGGCGTTTCGGTCCATGCGCAACAACGTGTTCCGCACCGTGCTGACGCTGCTCGGCATCGTCATCGGGGTTGGGTCGGTCATTGCCATGCTGGGCATCGGCGACGGCGCCAAGCAACAGGTCATCGGCCGTATCGAGGCGATGGGAACCGACCTTCTGCTGGTCCGGCCGGGCGGCCCGAACCAGCGCGGACGCGGCGACGTGGCAAGCCTCGTGCCCCAGGATGCGGTGGCCCTGCGCGACGTTCCCGGCGTCGCCAGCGTGGTGCCCGAAAACGATGGGTCGGCCACCCTGCGCTTTGGCAACAAGGACCACCGCACGCAGATCACCGCCACCACGGAGGAGTATTCCGTGGCCCGCAACTGGCCTGTGGACGACGGCGTGTTCTTTGGCGCGGCCGATGTCCGGGAGTATGCGCCGGTGGTCCTGCTGGGGCAAACGGTGGCAACAGCCCTGTTCCCGGACGGCGGCAGTCCGGTCGGGGGCTACGTGCTCATCAAGAACGTGCCGTTCCAGGTCATCGGGGTGATGGCGGCCAAGGGCGCGACGTCGTGGGGCCGCGATCAGGACGACGTGGCGTTCGTGCCCCTGACCACCGGAAGCCTGCGCCTGTTTGGGCAACACCACCTGGGATCCCTGACCGTGCAGGTGGCCGCCGGTTCGGCCATGGACGATGTCCAGGCGCGGGTGGAGGACGTGCTGAAGGCCCGCCATGGGACCGAGGACTTCCGGGTCCGCAACATGGCCTCCCTGCTGGAGACGGTCAGCGAGACGCAGGACACCTTCACCCTGCTGTTGGGCTCCATCGCCGCGATTTCACTGCTGGTCGGCGGCATCGGGGTGATGAACATCATGCTGGTCAGCGTCACCGAACGGACCCGCGAAATCGGCATCCGCATGGCGACGGGCGCGCGCGCCGCCAACATCCAGCTTCAGTTCCTGACCGAGGTTCTGGTCATCTGCTGCGTTGGCGGGTTCCTTGGTATCGGCGGCGGGCTGGGTGCGGCGTGGGTCATCAGCCTGTTCGGAACACCCATCGCGCTGTCCCTGCCGCCGGTGATCCTGGCATTCTCCTGCGCCGCCGTGACCGGCCTGACCTTCGGGTACCTGCCGGCCCGCAAGGCGGCGCACCTCGACCCCGTTGTCGCCCTGAGTTCGGATTGACCATGCGCACCAAGATAGCCTCCCCGGCCGCTGCGGCGGTACTGTCCTTAATCCTGGCCGGTTGCGGAACGCTCGGTGGGGCGCAGGAACCGCCCGCACCGCCGCCGCCCGTGGCCCAGGCGTGGGTCAACGCGCCAGACCCTGCCGCCGCGCCAACGGCACTCTCCGACACTTGGTGGCAGACGTACGGCACGGCGGAACTGGCCGAC